>CAZZCT010000004.1:60687-62615 GCA_964652365.1 uncultured Lentisphaerales bacterium | reverse complement strand
CAGACGCTGGTCTTCAACCTCGATCAGGCTTCGCGCGACGC
The DNA here is from genome assembly GCA_964652365.1 of uncultured Lentisphaerales bacterium. Lineage (GTDB taxonomy): Bacteria > Verrucomicrobiota > Kiritimatiellia > RFP12 > CAZZCT01 > CAZZCT01. The sequence goes on along the minus strand of CAZZCT010000004.1, from coordinate 62,574 downwards.
CGGCATGACGATCACGACGAACGGGGCCTTCTCCTGGACGCCAGCCGAGGTGCAGGGCGGGTCGAACTACACGGTGACGGTAACGGTGACCGACAACGGCGCCAGTCCGGCCGCCCAGAGCGACTTCGAGACCTTCATGATCGCGGTGGGCGAGGTGAACGTGGCGCCGGTGCTGGGCGCGATCGGCAACCGGAACGTGAACGAACAGGCCACGCTGTCCTTCATGGCGACGGCGACCGACCAGGACCGTCCGGCGCAGACGCTGGTCTTCAGCCTCGATCAGGCTTCGCGCGACGCCGGCATGACGATCACGACGAACGGGGCCTTCTCCTGGACGCCAGCCGAGGTGCAGGGCGGGTCGAACTACACGGTGACGGTAACGGTGACCGACAACGGCGCCAGTCCGGCCGCCCAGAGCGACTTCGAGACCTTCATGATCGCGGTGGGCGAGGTGAACGTGGCGCCGGTGCTGGCGGTGATCGGCAACACGAATGTCAACGAGCAGGCGACGCTGGCGTTTGCGGCCACGGCTACGGATCAGGACCGGCCCGCGCAGACGCTGACGTACAGTCTGGACGCGGCCTCGCGGGTAGCGGGCATGTTGATCGACCCGGCCACGGGCGAGTTCTCCTGGACGCCGACGGAAGCGCAGGGCGGGTCGAACTACACGGTGACGGTGACGGTGGCCGACGATGCGTCGAATGTTGGAACTCAGTTCGCGAAATTCGGGTCGATACAGTATCTGTGGGCAAGTGGCGCGGCAAATGGGCCGAACGTGACCATTAAGTGGGCGTTCGCCGGTGGTGCGCTGCCAGCAGGAGTAACGGCCTCCGAGTTGTATGACCACGTACAGGTCACACTGGTCGGCTGCACAAACCCGGGCTTGGACGGGCAGTACTATATGAAGAACACCAGTGGCGAGTACTTCAATCTGTACCGGGACGAAGCGCTGACCCAACCCGTGCTGCAGCAGGTTGGTTGGGTTGACTACCTCACGAGCACTCCGAACGCCGGCGTGCTGGTCGCCGGGCACGTTGTGTTCAGCCCGGGGGACAGGATACAGGCGCGGGACCCACGCTATGCAACGGGCATTCAGCCGACATACATGTGGGCGCCGGGAACCGATCAGGGCAGCCAGACACCCGGTCAGACTACCTTGGAGATCTACCAATCGGGCACCGTCAACTACACGGGGCAAGCCCGTGAACTGGTGGACTGTTTCTGGAGCGAACTCAACGGCCCCTGCTACCTTCAGTTGCTGAGCCAGACCTCAGGCAAGAGTCGCCATCTTGTCTGGAGAGATGCGGCGTTCACGCAGCCTCTGGTCCCAACCAATCTCAACGCTGTGCGTGAGTACCTGACAGACAACGGCGGGGACGGCAGTCGCTACTGGAAGGGTTACCTCTTCCAAACCCTCAACGGGTCTCTGGTAACCAATCCCGCTCCCATGTCTACCCACGTTGACACCGAGACGTTCACTATCACGGTGGCGGAAGTCAACGTGGCGCCGGTGCTGGCGGCGGTCGGCAACCAGAGCGTCAATGAGCAGGCTCTCCTGAGCTTCACGGCCGCGGCGACGGACCAGGACACGCCGGCGCAGACGCTGACGTACAGCTTGGACGCGGCGGCGGTGCTGCTCGGGATGGCGATCGACCCGGCGACGGGCGCGTTCACGTGGACGCCGACGGAAGCGCAGGGCGGCACGAACTACAGCGCGACGGTCACGGTGACGGACAACGGCACCAACCCGGCGACGCAGACCGACGCGGAGACGATCCAGATCACGGTGGCGGAAGTCAACGTGGCGCCGGTGCTGGCTCTGGTCGGGAACAAGAGCGTCAATGAGCAGGCTCTCCTGAGCTTCACGGCCGCGGCGACGGACCAGGA
>CAZZCT010000004.1:0-60587 GCA_964652365.1 uncultured Lentisphaerales bacterium | reverse complement strand
AGAGCGTCAATGAGCAGGCTCTCCTGAGCTTCACGGCCGCGGCGACGGACCAGGACACGCCGGCGCAGACGCTGACGTACAGCTTGGACGCGGCGGCGGTGCTGCTCGGGATGGCGATCGACCCGGCGACGGGCGCGTTCACGTGGACGCCGACGGAAGCGCAGGGCGGCACGAACTACAGCGCGACGGTCACGGTGACGGACAACGGCACCAACCCGGCGACGCAGACCGACGCGGAGACGATCCAGATCACGGTGGCGGAAGTCAACGTGGCGCCGGTGCTGGCGGAGATTCCGCCGCAGCGGGTGAACTTCGGCGAGACCTTGGCCTTCACCGCCTCGGCGTCCGATCAGGACCGGCCGGTGCAGACCCTAGGTTTCAGCCTTGAGGCGATCGACGGTCAGAACTTCCCGACCGGGGCCACGATCCCGACGACCAACGTCGGCGATGGGACCGCCACGGGAGCTTTCTCCTGGACGCCGACCGCGGCGCAGGCGCAGAGCAACTACACCTTCACGGTCGCGGTGAGCGACGGCTCGCTGACGAACCGTCAAACGGTCACCATCGGCGCCGTCACGGCCACCCAGTACTGCCCCGGGTTCCGGTCGCCGTCGGTCAACATGGTCGTGACCAACAGCTTCACGTTCACCCCGAGCGCGACGTTGACGAACTTGGTGTGGACGCCAGTTCTGCCCAACACCAACTGGGTCGTGACGGCGACGGCGGGCACCGGCAATGGAACGCCGACGGTGCAGTCCGGTTCGATCGTCTTCACCACGCTGCCGACGTCGAGCCCGGTCCGCTTCACCTACACGGTGACCGTGCCCGGCAATGCGGCGGTGAGCAACAACGTGAGGGCCGTCGCCAGCTTCAGGTATCTCGGATGGGTCGCGCCGCTGGCGGTCGACGTCGCGCCCATGGCGATCTATCGCTACCACAGCGCCGACTACCAGCGCGATGTGTCTGGCACGAACGCCGGCAAGTTCCGCACGATCGACAGTACCGAGATGAACCGTGTGCTCGGTTACTGGCGCGCAGGAGCGCATGGCTACACCTACGACGTGCGCGGCTTTGACGGCTACGTGGCTTGGCCTCTGGTGGGTGCCAGCGTGGCCGACCGGCGCCACAGCGCGGACTACCAAGCGCCCTTCGGCGTCATCGACAACAGCGAGATGGGGCGAGTCCAGGTCTACTGGCGCACTGGCGGCTATTCCTATTCCGCAAGCCCCACCAGCCCGGATGGTTACATGCCAGGCTCCAGTGGCGTTGGGCCGTCGAAGTTGAGTACCCGAGCCCGGGTCCCGTTGGGGCTCCCCGTTGTCGAGGTCTCGGGTCTGGGCACCTATAACCCCGGTCAGACAGCCATCGTCACCTGCCGCTTCGCACCGAAGGCGACGCTCCTCTCGATTTTCTTCACGCCGCAGCTTCCGAGCGGTTGGACGATCCAGTCCGTCTCCGGCAACGGCGGTCCGTCGCTGAACAACGGCACGATCAACTTCACGGCTCCGGTTCTGCCCACGGACATGGTCGAACTGACCGTGACGGTGCGGGTGCCTCTGGCGGAGACGCGTCCTATCCAAGTGGGGAACTCCGTAATGTACTGGCAGGAAGGGATGGAGGACTTCGCCACATTGCTCGCAGCCCCGCTCGCGATGATGCCTCTGGACATCAACGCCAACGGCATGGCCGACAGTTGGGAGCAGGTGTACGCCTCCGGAACAGGCGTTCTGAATCCGACGGCGGACCCGGACGGCGATCGGTTGAACAACCTCGCCGAGTATCTGTGCGGAACGATACCGACCGACAGTTCCTCCGTTTTGCGGGTATGCACGCTGGACAAGAGCGTCAACGGGCAGGCCCGCATCGAGTGGTCGAGCGAACCTAACCGCGTCTACATCCTGCAGCGCGCCGACGGCACGCCCGCCCCCGCCAACTTCACACATGAGGTTGCGACGGACGTCGAGGCAGACCCGTCCGGCACCAATGTCCACGTAGATGTAGATACGGTGGATCCCGCGATTCCACACTTCTACCGCGTGAAGCTGCAACAGCCCTAGATGCGTGAAAACATCCGACCGGGTGCAGGTGCCGCACTTGCGCCGGTTGTGAGAACGAGCCATGAACAATAGACTGAAGCAAATCTGCGGTGGGCCTGTTTCGGGCGTTGCCGCGGCGGTGCTATTGGCGTTGGCCGGACGCGCTACGGCCGAAGTCCCCGAGAACGTCGCGGCGACGCAATCCGCGCCGCTCTACGCACCCGGCAGCACGGTTGAAGTGTCCTGCACTTTCGTCGTGCCCGCCGGCCGAACCCTCCAGTCGCTGCTGTGGACACCGAGCTTGCCGACCGGCTGGACGCTGGTTTCCGGTTCCGTTGCGGGAGACGGGGGTCCATTGGAGGATGGGGCAGGCGCTTTCACCTTTTTCGGACAGGATCTGGGGGATCACCACCCCGTGCGGTTCAGCTACCGGTTGACGGTGCCGTTAGACGCCATGGGGCCGACGGAACTGGGTGGGACGGCCGATTACCAGTTGGACGGCATGTTCAACCCAGAGCGATATGTCCTGCCGGGTGCCATGCTCTCGGACGGCTTGGCAACGCAGGCCGCCCTCGGCTATCTTGCGGGTCAACCCCTGAACATTACCTGCACCTTCACCCATCGGGCCGATCGAGAACTCCAGTCACTGTTGTGGGTTCCGGAGTTGCCGGACGGGTGGACCTTGGTCGGCGCGTCGGGGCAAGGCGATCCGCTGGCGGACGTCGGTCGTGGCGACGTTGCCTTGTTCGGCGATCTGTCTCCGAACCCAGTGACTTTCGTCTACACGGTCATGGTCGCCCCAGGCGCAACCGGTACGAACTACATCGGCGGTCGTGTCGATTATCAGTTGGATGGCATGTTCAACCCGGTTTCCACGCGGGCACTGCCAGATCTCCTGCCCGTGGCGGAGCTGCACACACTCCAGATCGTTTCCGCGCATGGCGAACCGACACCCCCCGTCGGGACCTACACCAACTTCTTCGGCACCACGCTCACGAATCGGGTCAACGGCAGCGTAACGATCGGTTCGCGGACTTTCGCGTGCTCGGGCTGGACTCTGGCAGGCCAGGAGCCCGCCACAGGCAGCACCACCAACTGTGTGTTGACGCTCACCCAGAACGCTGTGCTGACGTGGGTTTGGGTCGCCCCGCTGATTTCGGCCGAGCGGCCGGTGAGCGTGACGATGGACGAGGATAACAATCCCGCGCATCCGTGGGTGCAGCCCATCATCAGCGCCGTGACGACGAGTGCGCCTCCAGGACAGCCCGCCGGGTTGCTCACGTGGTCTCTGAAGACGCAAGCCGAGCATGGCGCCGCGGTGGTGACAGGTTCGGGCGCGGCGCCGACCATCACCTATCTCCCGGCAACGAACTATTTCGGCGGCGACAGCTTTGTGGTCCAGGTTTCGGACGGTTTGGGCGGCGTCGACATGATCAACGTCAACGTGACCGTCAACCCGGTCAATGATCCGCCGGTCTTGGCACGGATTGGCGACCGCCGGACCGATGAGCGCACGCCCCTGACTTTCACGGTTTCCGCCACGGATGTTGATCTTCTCCCGCAGCAGTTGACGTACAGTTTGGATCCCACGTCGGAAGCCGCAGGCATGGCCATCCATCCGACGACCGGCGTGTTCACGTGGACGCCGACGGCGGGGCAGGCCGGTCTCGACTTCACCGTGTTCCCGGTGACGGTCACCGTGATGGATAACGGAACGGGGCCCGCGAACCAGCGCGACAGCGAAACCTTTGCGATCACGCTGGATTCCTCCCGGGCGACGCATACGGCCATCGGCTATGTCGCCGGGCTTCCGCTCGAGATCACCTGCACCTTCGTGTATCCCGAAGGTCGGGCACTCCAAACACTCCTGTGGAAACCGGAGCTTCAGGAAGGTTGGACGCTTCTCGGCGCAGCGGGGGATGGCGATCCCACCGTGGGAACCGATGGTGCGGTCATTCTGACGGCCGTGGGCCTTCCGAATCCCGTGACCTTCCGGTACACGGTGCGCGTGCCGCCCGGCACGATCGGACCTCAACCCGTTGGCGGCAGCATCGAATACACGTTGGACAACATGTACAACTATTCGACGATCCGCGCCCAACCGGATCCGTTGATGGTGCCGATGCTGCTCTCCCTCCCCAAACTGCACGTGGCCGACAAGGTCTACGATGGAAACACCAACGCGACCGTCGTAACCTACGGGGACTTGGCCGGCGTGGTTCCGGGGCACGAGGGTGTGTCGATCGTGACCGATGCCGCCGTCGCATACTTCGACGCGCCGCAGGCGGGCACGAACAAGACCGTGACGATCGCCGGCTTGACGCTGACCGGAGCCGATGCGTTCTGGTACGCAATAGCCGCGCAGACGTGCACCGCCACCATTGCGCGTGCGTCGCTGACAGTTGGGGGCGCCTTCACGGCGGCCGATAAGATCTACGACGGCACAACGACGGCAGCGATCAACGCGACTGGTCTGACCCTGCTCACTCCGGTAACGGGGGACGGTGTGACGCTTGCGGCCGTGGCGGAGTTCGCCGACAAGGAAGTCGGTGCCAACAAGACGGTGAGCCTGTCGGCGGCATCCGCGCTGACTGGCGCGGCTGCTGGGAACTATGAGCTTTCCCTGGTGGGCGCACCGACGGCGACCGCCGCCATCCTCTTCCCGGCGGTCAGCGGCACCCAGGCGTGCGACGGCTTCCGCTCGCCCTCTGCGGGCACGGTGATCGTCAACAGCTTCAGTTACCCGGCTGACAGGACGTTGACTGCCCTCGTGTGGCGGCCGAAGCTGCCTACTGGCTGGCTTCTCGTCGCCGCATCCGGCAACGGCGCGCCGTCGGTGAACAATGGCACTGAGATTGTCTTTGCAGGGCCGTTCACGCAGCGCCCGGTGGCGTTCTCCTATACCGTCTCGGTGCCGGGCAACCAGGGCGTGACCAACTACATGAATGCAAACGTCGAGTTTGGACTGGCGGGCATGACAGGCACACTGACTGCAGGAAACCTGCCCGTAGCGCTACTGCTGAGGCGGTATCACAGTGCGGATTGCTTCCCGCCCTACTGGAGGATCAGCTCACTCGAGTTGAACAAGGTAAAAGCATATTTGAATGCGGGCGCCTACTATGTGGATCCGGCAACCAGTGACGGGTTCACGGCGATTCCAGGACCGCAGAGCGGCGGTCGCCATAGCGCGGACACCGCGCCGGCAAACTGGAAGATCAGCTCGATCGAGTTGAACAAGGTGAAGGCGTACCTGAATGCCGGTGGCTACCACGTATCGCCTGGCACAAGCGATGGCTATGCGCTTGGTCCCTGAAGAGGTGTTCGTAATCGGCAAACCATAAGACGTGAACGCATGAAACCTACAAGAAACACGCGTGCAATCCTGGCGCTGATTGTGCCGTTGGCCATGCTCGCGTCAGGCGTGTCTGGACAGACGTATGTAGCAACACATTCCTGTGCCGGGTATACGTCGCGCGGAACAGCCGCCATCGAGTTTGAGTTCAGCACCAGCCGTGTCGATCAGCTGTTTGGCTTCATGTGGGTTACGACTCTGCCATCCGGGTGGTCGGTTACCAGCGTTGTGGGGGGCGGGGTTACTTGGGATGCCACCTTGGAAGAAGGCACATACTGGATCTCCCCGTCACTGATAACGCCTACCGCAAACCCACTGAGAGTCACCATCAACGCCAGTGTGCCCGGGGGGGAGTCGGGCGAAAAGAGCGTGACGGCGGATGCCTATTATATGTACAGCGACATGGGAGACTTCGCTTTCATCAGGGCGACTCCCGATCCACTCGTCATCGGGAAGGCCAGGCGGACGCTGGAGGTCATCTCGGCCCACGGTACGGCCACGCCTCCTGCAGGGATCCACACGTATGTGGACGGCGACACCCTCAACGTGGGCGTGACGGGCTCGGATTACCTGGGGACGACTCAGTACGTCTGCACCGGTTGGGCCATGACAGGGAACGCGCCGACGCGCGGAGCAACCAACAGTTTCTCCATGACGGTAACCAACAGTGCCACGCTGACTTGGCGCTGGGCCGCCGTCACCAACCCCGTTCCCGTGATCACCGCGCTGTCGCCCGGCACTGCGCAAATGGGCGATCCTGGTCTTACGTTGACCATCCGCGGCACGGGGTTTGCCCCGGCTGCCCGCGCACGCTGGAATGGCGCGGAGCGCACGACGGTGTTCATCTCGGCGACGGAACTGCGGGCCCAGATCCCGGCAGCGGACATAGTACACGCCGGGTTTGTCGCCATCACGGTCGTCAACCCGGAGCCGGGGGGCGGCATCAGCGCGGCATTCGGCTTTGAAGTGCAGCCGGCCGGCACGTCAGTCTGGCTCTTCTGAAGATCGCGGCGGGCGTGCCGCGGGCGCTCGGGGCGAGCCCAAGCCACTCGCCACATTGTCAAGCATGACAGGCATGGCAAGCAGGTTGTATGATTTGCGGCAGTCCAGGCAGCGTGTCTCCTGACGGTTCGATTACCGCGAGTTTCATCGCCGACCTTAATGACATCGTTGTCGAGGCCAACGATGCATTCGTCCGAACGTGGGACTATTCCTCCAGGCCGGACGTCGTGGGCAAATCGCTGTCGCGCTTCATGGGCGATGCCGGCGAAAGCGCCGCCATGCTGGTCGCTCTGAAGGAAACAGGTGTGTGGGTGGGGAACTTTACGGCGAAAAGGAGGGACGGGTCGACTTTCGATGCAGACGGTCTGGCAACTGTCGTACGGGATGACCGCAGCAAGGTGACGGGGCATCAATTCGTGGCGGTTGTTGTCGACCATCGCGAACGGGCGAAACAGGCACGCTTGCCGGACGAGGTCCAGGTCTGGAGGCTGCGGAAAGAAGAGAGCTTGGGGCGCATGGCCGGGGCCATCGCCCATCACATCAACAACCAGTTGATGGCTGTGATGGGCAGTGTCGAACTGGCGCAGGACCTCTCGCCGGCGTGTGGACAACTGCGTGCGCATTTGGACGACGCGTTGCAAGCAACCAGTCGCGCGGTTGCGGTGGGTACTTCCCTGCTAACCTATCTCGGGCAGGCGTCCAGTTCGCACATGCCGCTCGACCTTGCAGCGGTCTGCCGCCAGAGCCTTCCCTTGGTGTCTGCCGGCATGCCGGGAAACGTGGTGTTGGAGACAGACCTGCCGACACCCGGTCCTGCCGTCTGCGCCGACGCCAGCCAGATCCAGCAGGTCCTGGCCAACTTGATCGCCAATGCTTGCGAGGCCATCGGGGCCGGGGCGGGGGTGGTCCGCCTGAGTGTCAGATCGGTCGCGTCGGCAGACATCCCGGCCGTAGCCAGGTTTCCCGCTGGTTGGCGACCACGTGAGCATCCCTATGCCTGCATTGAGGTGCGGGATGGCGGTTGTGGCATCGCAGTGGAAAACATGGACGCCATCTTCGACCCCTTCTTTTCAACGCGGCTTGCCGGTCGCGGGTTGGGGTTGGCCATCGTCAGGGGCATCGTGCGAGTGCACGATGGCGGTATTGTGGTTGAAAGCGCGCCGGGGCAGGGCAGCACCTTCCGCGTCTTCGTTCCGCTTGTTCAGCAAGACACCTGCCCTCTTCCAGGAGTGCACGCGATTAGGGGCGCGCCGACCACGTCCAACGCGACCGGGGTTGACCGCACGGTGTTAGTGGTCGATGACGAGGAACTGGTACGCAGGGTCACCGCGAAGATGCTGACAAGGTTGGGTTTCACGGTGCTCGTGGCCTGCGACGGGGACGAGGCGCTGAACGTTTTCCGCGAACGTCAACGTGAGATACACTGCGTGCTCTGCGACCTTGTCATGCCGCGCATGGATGGTTGGGCCACGTTGACTGAACTGCGGGCCATGCGCCCCGACATCCCGGTGATCTTTGCCAGCGGCTGCGATGCGACGCAGGCCATGGCTGGAGACCATCCGGAACGTCCGCAGGCCTTTCTATGCAAGCCATACCGGATGACGACGTTGCTCGATGTGATCGGCAAGGTTGTCGGAGACCGTGCGTGCGGACCAGTACGCCGTGACTCTTGAACCCCAGATGGCGTATCAGCCACTCGTCCCACGCGAGATCACGTACTTCGTGCCTTTTGCGTTGGACGTTCCGCCCGGTTAAGCATGTCTGCGCAGTAGCGTGTCGGCACCCTTTAGAACACGCACACTGATCAAGGCCACCGCGCGCCAAGCACCGATTCCACGGCCTGCACCACATCGACGAAGGGCAGAAGCTTGCGCCAGGCCCGGACATTGGGTCGTGTGTCGTCCGGACACGGTCCTTGTCTATCGTGTACCAATGTGTACCGTTGTGTGCCACTTATCCTGGCCATCGTCTGGTACGCTGCGCGGCGCGACTGCGGAACGGGAAATCTAGCTGTGCTTGCGCTGGTGTGAGGGAGGGATGCGCAGGACCAGCCGGTACTTGGCCACGGTGCGGCGCGCGATCGCGATGCCCTGTTGCTGCAGCGTCTCCTGGATCGTCTGGTCCGACAGCGGATTGGCTGGATCCTCGTGCTGCACCAGGCTGGAAATCCGGTCCTGGACGGTCTTGTTTGAGATCGATTCGCCGCCGGCGGTGCGCAGGCCGGGGGTGAAAAAGTACTTCAACTCGAAGACGCCCACGGGGGTCTTCATGTACTTGTTGGCGACTGTGCGGCTGACCGTGGTCTCATGCACGCCGACGCGGTTGGCCACCTCGGCCATGGTCATGGGCCGCAGGTGCGAGATGCCCTTGTGCAGGAACTCCTGCTGGGCCTCGACGATTTCCGTGGCGATGCGGTGGATCGTCTTCTGCCGCTGGTGGATGCTCTTGATCAGGAAGGCGCCGGAACGGATGCGTTCGCGGATGTAGGATTTGACCTCTGCCGTAGTATTCGGGTCCTCCAGCAACCGCCGGTAGTGCGCGCTGATGCGGATGTGTGGCAGCTGGTCGTCGTCCACCAGCACCACGAACCGGTCCTTGGCGCGCTTGACCACGATCTCCGGGATCACATAGCCGGCCGTGTCGGGAGCCAGGATGCGACCGGGCCGGGGATCGAGCGTCCGGATCAGGCCGGCGGCGTCGTCGATCTCCTCGGACCGGACTTTCAGCATCCGGGCCAGCGGCTGGATCTTGTGCGCGGCCAGCATGTCGAGGTGGTCGCGCACCAGGGTCTGGGCCAGCCGCACCTCCGGCGCGTCGCCCAGGTGGTCCAGCTGGATCAACAGGCATTCGCGCAGGTCGCGCGCGCCGACGCCGGTGGGGTGGAAGTCCTGGATCACCTCCAGCACCTCGGCGATCTTTTCGGCCGGTGAGGCGGTCTGGTTCGCGAGTTCGTCGATGCTCGCGGTCAGGTAGCCGTCGTCGTCGATACCGCCGATGATGGTCTCGCCCAACTGGCGATCGGCCTCGGGCAGTTCGGTCAGACCCAACTGCTCCAGCAGGTGGGCCTGCAGCGACTCGGTTTGCTGGATCGAATCCAGCATGAACTGGCGGCGCTCATCGTCGTCCGAGGAGTAGGGGTTGCTCTGCAGGTTCTGAAGGAAGTAGTCGCGCCACTCGCGGTCCAGCTGCGACAGGGCCTCGATCTCGCGGTCGAAATCGAGCGGCTCCTCGGGCGTTTCCTTGGCGGCGACCGGCGTCTCGGCCTCGGTGGAGATCTCCTGCGAACTGACCACGTCCTCGATCGTGGGGTTCGTCTCCATCTCCTGCTGGATCATGGCCCGCAATTCGAGCACAGGCAGCTGCAGCATCTCCAGCGATTGCCGGAGCTGCGGCGCCAGGATCATCAACTGGCGTTGCTGCTGCGAAAGCGAAAGGGTTTGGCTGGGCATGGTCGAGCCGTCACCGGGCGATCACCGCAGGGGGTTCCCCGCGTTGAACCGGTCAGTTCGCAGGATACGGGATGGCAGGGGCTTGCGCAAGCCTTCCGGGGGTACCGCTCCGCTCAACCCCCGGCTACGTTCTGGCATCCCTCCGGGATGCGGCCCGGGCTTCCAGCCCGTAGCCGGCGACGGGCTGGAAGCCCGTGCCACGTTGGAAAAGATACGCGCAGAAACGTGTATCTCCATCAAAAAGGGGCTGAAGGCGCTCGGCTGGATTTCGCGTTCCGAGAAATCTAGCTGAGCGCCTTGGCCAGCATGCGCACGCCGGTCACGAACAACAGGACGTAGATGATCAGCGTGAAGGCGCGGCCGGTCAGCCGGCGGTTGAGCCAGGCGCCGGCCGCCACGCCGACCGGGCAGAGCGGCAGGAGCCAGAGGTCCCAGCGCAGGGTCGACCAGGTGATGTAGTCGCGCTCCGCCACCAGGCTGGCCAGCAGGTAGAGCGGAATCTTGCAGGTGTTGAACGTCAGGTAGTAGCGCGCGGCCGTGCCCACGAAACGGCGGCGGTCGAGGCGCCGCAGCAGCAGGTAGATATCGACGACCGGGCCGGCGGCATGCGCGACCATGGTGACGGTTCCCGCCACCAGCCCCAGCGGGGTCCCCAGGACGCTGGCCGGCACCGGGCTTTCCGTGCCGGGTGCCACGCCGCGCCGCCGCAGGCGCCCGAGCTTGAGCGCAACGAAGAGGATCGAGACGCAGCCGACGATCAGCCGGATGCCCCGCTCGCCATCCACGCCTTCGCGCGCAAAGTACAGCAACAGTCCGAAGCCGCAGACCAGCCCCAGGCTGGTGCCGACGGCGATGCCGCGGAAACTGGCGGGGTCCCACTCATGCGGGAAGTGGCGTAGCGTTAGCAGGTCGCAGACGATCAGGAGCGGCAGCATCATCGAAATCGCCACGTTGGCTGGCAGCACCAGCAGCAGCAGCGGCGTGGAAATTACACCCAGGCCGCCGCCGAAGCCGGCCTTGCTGAGGCCGGTGATCAGCGTGGCGGCGGCTGCGGTCAGCAGGTACTGCCACGGCGCGACCTCGACACAATCCGGGACGATCCAGTTCATGGGGGGGTGGGCTTGGCGGCGGGGCGGCTTTCGGGAACGGGCCGGCCGAGCCGCTGCAGCACCTTCTTGAGATCGTCCCAGGCGTCGTGCTTGGCAACCGGGAAACGCAGCAGGTAGGCGGGGTGATAGGTGGGCATGAGCGGAACGCCCAGGTACTGGGTCCACTTGCCGCGCAGCCGCGAGATGCCGGTGTGGGCGTCTAGCAGCCCCCGCGCCGCGACGGCGCCGAGGGCCACGATCACGCGCGGCTGGATGATGGCGATCTGGGCTTTCAAGTACGGCAGGCAGGCCAGCAGCTCATCCGGTGCGGGCGTGCGGTTTGCGGGCGGTCGGCACTTGCAGATATTGGCGATGAAAACCTGCTCGCGGGTGTAGCCCATGGCCGTGATCATGCGGGTCAGGAGCTGACCGGCGGCGCCGACAAACGCCAGCCCCTGGAGATCCTCGTCGGCGCCCGGGGCTTCACCCACAAACAGGATGTCCGGATTGAGTGGATGGCCCTGCCCCGGCACGGTGCGACTGCGCTGCTGGCAGAGGACGCAGCGGTTGCAGGCTGCGAGGGTGGCGGCGATGCGCGCCAGTTCGTCGGCGCGCGCGGCGGCCGTGTCGCCAGGCGCCAGGTTGAAGGCTGGCAGCGCTGCCAGCGTCGGATCGACACTCAAGCCGCCGCCAACGACGGGTGGTGCGGTCGCGCCTGCCTGCGACCGAGCCGCGCCGGGGCGCGGCACGACCGGCAAGCAGCCCGGCTCCAACTCGAACTTGCGCACGCCGCACTCGCGCTTGAACGCAAGATAGTCACACAGGCCGTCGATCAGGTCGGTCCAGTCGCTCACAGACGTCAGGGCTTCCTTCCGCTGGCGCGGATCTTGTCGGCGACGTAGCCGACCAGCAGGTCCTCCGCGCGCCCACGGGCGTCGTCCTGCCATGGGTAGGTGTAGATCCACTCGACGGCGGCGCGAATCCGTTCCCGCGAAGCCAGCTCGTATGCGAAATGCTCCTCTGAACCCGGAATCAACTTGGCCTCGGTGCCGCTGACCTTGTAGCGCGCGACGTAGTCCTCCGGCAGCGCGCCGTTAGCCGGCAACTGCACCGCCAGGGTCGACAGCACTTCGCCCGTGTCCACGTCGATGAGTTTGCCCACGAAATGCAACACCGGCGAGTTGAAACGCACGGCCGGGCCCCGCCAGGCCTTGTGCTGCACCGCGTCCACCTCCTGGAACGCGCCCTGCCGGCCGGTCGTGGTGACGAAGAACCGCGTCGGACCGCCGGGCAGCCAGATGAACGTGCTCAGCTGCAGGACAATCTCCGCTCCCGTGCCCTTGGCCATGATCAGCGCCCGCTCCAAATCCGAAAGGGTTCCGGGTGATTCCGGCTTCCGCTCCGCGGTGTCCTTGCCGGGCGGCACGACGGCCCGTCCGGTGACGGCGGGTGAGATGACCGTCAGTCCCCGGCGCAGGAACTCGCGTTCAAACAGCACCAGCTTGGGTTCGAAGCTGCCGCGCGAACTGCCGGGTGGCGGCAGCACAATGATCTTCGAATAGGATTTGCCAGCTGCCCGCGGCGACACGACCGATTGATCGCTCGGCGTGATCTCGGCGCGCATCACCAGCCGCTGCGTGGTCGCGCAGCCACAGGCCACAACAGCCGCCAGAAGCGCGCTCCAACACCGTGCGGTCCGACCGGCCCCCGCCGTGGACCATGGCCGCCGCACACTGGAGCCCGTGCGGACTCGGTCGCATGTGAGCGTTTTCATACCCATAGCATGGTCGAACGGGCGGCGATGGTCAAGACCGGCGTACCATTACTCTGGTCTGCTATAGTTCTCAGCGAACTCGGCGGCGCCCCGCGGGTGGTCGGCGCCCGGTGGTGGAACGCGAACCGCCAGCGTTCCCCCCACGGAGGGCTCCGCCGTGCAAGACTCCGCATGGGATGCGGGATTCAGCGCACAGCCGTCCACGATTCCAGAATTCCAACATTCCAACTCTCGCAGTCTTGGGCGATGCATTCCCTGTTGAGCAAAGGGGGCCGTGCTCTTACAATCAACCGCGCACAAAGGCCCGACCGGTCGCGGCAAGCGGTGCCTCGACCGGCCGGCCGGACGAGATCGTCTCGGCCACGTGGGCCGCCGGGCGGACCGGCAGTGGAAACAGGGAGCAGGTATGGCCAAGGTCAGGAGCATCGTGGTCGGCACTGGCGGGTTCGCCCGTCATCATATCCGTGGCATGCTGGGCATGCGGCGGAGCACCGAGATTGTGGGCTTTGTCGAGCCCGGCGAAGCCTCGCGCACGGCGACCGCGGCGCTCTTCGCCGAAACGCAATGCGCCTGCCCGCCGTTCTACATGACGGTCCGCGAGCTGGTCGCAAACCAGGGCGCGGCCGACACGGCCCTGATCTGTTCGCCTCACAAGTATCACTTCGAGAACGCCAAGGACTGTCTGCAGAGCGGCATGGACGTGTGCATCGAGAAGCCGATGGTCATGAATGCCGAGGAAGCCCGGCGGCTGATTGCACTCCGGGACAAGACCGGCCGGCTGGTCATGGTGGCTTTTCCCGGCAGCCTCTCGCCGGCCATCTGGAAAGCCAAGCAGTTGCTGGCCCAGGGCGCCATCGGGACGGTCAGCAGCGTCTCGGCCTTCGTGCATCAGCACTGGAAAGCGGCCACCGTGGGAACCTGGCGCCAGATTCCGGAAGTCTCCGGCGGCGGGTTCCTCTTCGACACCGGCTCGCACATGGTCAACACGGTGGTCGATCTTCTGGACGCCGACGTGGCCTGCGTCACGGCCCTGTTGGACAACCGGGGCGCCCCGGTGGAGATCAACTCCACGGTCAGCGGCCAGGCCGCCAACGGCATCATGTTCTCCCTGGCCGGGGCCGGGGACTCGGTGCAGTGCTGCTCGCAGGTGATGGTGATCGGTGACCGCGGCGTGATCCGGACCGGCATCTGGGGCGAGTGCCTGCTCCTGAAGAAGGTCAACCAGACCGAGTACCAGCCGGTTCCCTACCGCAAGTCGCGCGGCCCCTGGGAGCAGTTCCTGCGCGTGCGCGCCGGCAAGATGGAAAACCCCTGTCCGCCCGAAGTGGGCCTGCGCTTCGCGAAGCTGATGGACGCGATCCGGCAGAGTGCCGCCACCGGCCGGACCGTGACGGTCCGCCGGCCGCGGGCGTGAGTGTGGATCCGGCGCGTGGCGGGGTGGCGTTCGTGCTCCTGCCGTGGTGGCTGGCGGCATGGCGGCGGGCTCGTTCTTTGACGAGCACCCTTCGGGTTCCTCCGAAAGAACTTGATGCCCAGTCGTAGCCTTCTCTACAGCACGAGATGGTACCTATGGACCGTCGAACCGCGCACATACGCGCGGATTACGCCGGGCCGCGCATTTCACGTTCGGCAGACCGAACAACAAGAAGCTCTTCAAACGGAGGACGGCCCGATGGGACGGGTCATTTCGAAGATTACCCTGGGAAATCCGACCGACGTGGCCGTGTCACCCGTGACGGTCGATGCACTGGTTGACACCGGTGCGGTGCATCTGTGCATTCCCGAACACCTTCAGATCCAACTGAAACTGAAGGAGCTGGACCGCAAAGAGGTGACGCTTGCGGACGGGTCGCGGAAAGTGGCGCCGTACGTTGGACCGGTCGAGGTTCGGTTCAGGAATCGCATCGGGTTTTCGGGAGCGCTCGTGCTCGGCGACCAAGTTCTCCTCGGCGTGATCCAGATGGAGGATATGGACTTGGTAGTCGTGCCGCGAACCCGGACATTGGACGTGAACCCGGACAGCCCGAATGTCGCCACGACATTGGCGAAGTAAGACGGATCAGCCGAACGAAGACTGCGTGGGGAGCCGCCTATGCTGGAATGCTGGAATATTGGAATATTGGAAGAACAGAGGCTTAGCACCTCAAGAACATCAGATTTCCCGGAACGAGACATCTAGACCGCCAGCAGCTCCTGGATATCGCTCCAGCCGAGAGACTTGAGCATGGCCTCGTCGGTCGTGCCGACCGTGGCCTGAATCAGAGCCTGCTTGCGTTGTTGCAGGGCCAGGACCTTCTCCTCGACGGTATGCTCGGCGATCAGCTTGATGCTGTAGACGGTGCGGTGCTGGCCGATGCGGTGGGCGCGGTCGGTGGCCTGGTCTTCCACGGCCGGGTTCCACCACGGGTCGAAGTGCACCACCATGTCGGCGCCGGTCAGGTTGAGCCCGGTGCCGCCGGCCTTGAGACTGATCAGGAAGACGGGAATCTCGCGCTGCAGGTTGAAGCGCTGCACCTCGGCCAGCCGCTGGCGCGTGCGGCCGTCGAGGTAGCAGTAGGGCAGGTCGCGCGCCTCCAGGGTCTGGCGCAGGATCTCGAGCATCGAGACGAACTGGCTGAACACCAGCATGCGATGGCCGCCATCGATGGCCTCATCCAGCAGTTCCACGAACTGGTCGAGCTTGGCCGAGGGCGCCGTGACGCCGGCCGGCCGCAGCTCGGGGGCCAGCAGGTCGAGGTGACAGCAGGTCTGGCGCAGGCGCAGCAGCAGCGCCAGAATCTCCATCCGGCTGCGGTCAAAGCCCTGTTCCGCCACCAGGCCGCCGATGCGCTGGCGGGCCGACTGCAGCATCCGGTTGTAGACCTCCTGCTGGTCGGGCGTGAGGGTGCAGAAGGAGGTCTTGATGATCTTCTCGGGCAGATCCTTGGCCACGTCGCGCTTGATGCGGCGCAGCAGGAAGGGGTGCAGCTTGCGGCGCAGGCGGCCCTGGGCCAGTTCGCCGTCGCGATCGCCCTGGGCGATCGGCTGTTCGTAGAAGAGCCGGAAACGCTCGTAGTCGCCGAGATAGCCCGGCATCAGGAAATCCATGATCGACCAGAGGTCGGCGACGCTGTTTTCGATCGGCGTGCCGGTGAGCACCAGCCGGTGATGGGCCTGGATCTGCTTGGCGGCCACGGCGTTCTGGGTGGAGCGGTTCTTGATGTGGTGGGCCTCGTCCAGCACGGCCGCGGCGAAACGGTGTTCCAGGCAGCGGTCCAGGTCGCGCCGCAGCAGGGCGTAGGAGGTGACCACCAGGTTGTGGCGCGGCGCCGCAGCCCACAGCTCCTGGCGCTTGTTGCCGGCGATCACCAGGCAGGTGAGCGCGGGGGTGAACTTCTGGGCTTCGCGCGCCCAGTTCTCGACCAGGCTGGTGGGGCAGACGATCAGGGTCGGCAGGTCCCGGGCCGCGGGATCGGTGCGGACCAGCTGCAGCCAGGCCAGGGTCTGGAGCGTCTTGCCGAGGCCCATCTCGTCGGCCAGGATGCCGCCAAAGCCGCTTTCCTCCAGAAAGCGCAGCCAGTAGACGCCGTCTTTCTGGTAGGGCCGCAGGATGGCCTCCAGGGCCGGGTCGAGCGGCACGGGCGCCAGCCGCGCCTCGCGGTTCTGCTGGGCCGCGCGCAGGCGCCAGTCGGGCGGGTCCTCAATGTCGATGCCGTCGATCGCCGCGAGTGCGGAGCGCACATACGGCGCCTGCAGTGCGGGCACCTGGAAATGGCCGGCCTGGGCGCCGCTGCGAGTGGGGCAGTCGGTGAACACGGCGCGCGCGGCCTCGACCGCGTCGCGGTCCAGCAGAATCGTCTGGCCGTCGAGTTCGAGGAACGCATCGCCGCGCAGGAGGGCGCGTTGGACGGCGCTGTCGGGTAGCGCGCGCCCCTCGGGTCCCTCGAAGGCCATGGCCACGTCGAACCAGTTGGACTCGCCGCTGGGCGTGACTTTCACCACCGGCGTCACCAGGCTGGTTTGCTCGACCAGGGGCGCGATGCGCCCCTCGAACTCGATCCGCCAGCCGAGTCGGCGCAGGGCCGGTAGGCCGCCGCCGAGGAAGTTCAGCACCAGGCGCTGGCCGGTGATCGGCTGCAGCGCGTCGCCGCGCGCGCCCTGGAACCCGGCCCGGGCCAGCGCGGCCAGGGCGTGGGCCTCGGCCGGCGGGTTGCGCGTGAGGTAGTGCAGCAGGTCGTCCGGGTCGGGCAGGGTTACGTCGCCGGCGGTCTCCGGCGCGCCGGCCGGGAACTCGTGCGTGCCGTAGACCGCCAGCAGGTCGGCCGCCAGCGAGGCCGGGCTGCCGCGCACTCGCAGCCGGAAGGCCGGGGTGGCCGGATCAGTGCCGAAGAGATCCTCTGCGATCTCCGCGTCCACCGGCAGGGCCTGCCGCAGGGCCGGCAGTTCGAGCCGCAGAAAGCGCAGCAGGTCGCCGCGCGGGACCACGACCGGTTCGCGGTAGATGCCGTGGTAGGGCAGGGGCAACACCCGCTCCAGGGGCCAGATGTGACCGGCGCCGAAGGCCCAGCCCTTGCGGCCGCTGACGCAGTAGACCGGGAACTCGGCGGCCGGCAGAAACGGCATCTCGGTGTGGGCAAAGAGCAGCAACTCGCCGGTCTCGCGGTCCAGGTCCATCCGCAGGCGCGACTGCAGGAGCTGGCCGTGCACCTCCAGCGGCGGCCGACCGGCCACGGGCAGGGCGCGGTCACGGCAGACGTCGAGCACGTTCAGGAAATCGTCCGGTCTCACTGGCAGGGCATTCGGCACCCGGCCTTCGCCCATGTCCTCGAGCACGCAGTAAAGGTTCTCGTCGGCGTGCGAAAAGCGCACCCGCAGACGCGGGGCGACCGGGTCCAGCGGCAGCGACCGGCCCTCGACCTGCAGGCTGCAGGCCAGCGTGACGCGGCCAGCCTGGAACTGGTCCAGCCAGTCGGGTGGCAGCGTCACGACCAGGCGGGTCGGCACGCCGGCGGGGTCGCGGCACAGGCTGCTGGCGGCGGCCTGCTGGGTGACGCGGCGCGCGCGGCGCTGCTCCTCGATGTACTTCTGCTCACGCAGCGGATCGGTGGTCCGCCGCAAGACCGCGATGGCGAGCGCAATTACGTGGTTGCAGACCAGCCCCTGCTCGCGGTTTATCCAACAGGGACAGTGGCTCTCGATCATGCCGTTGTCGAGGATGCGCAGGCGCGAGCGCAGTTCGCCGGCGCCGCGGGCCAGGATCCCCTCGATCCAGGGCGGCTGGTAGTCGGCGCGCAGGACGCCGCCGCGTTTGACCAGTTCTTCGGCCTCCTGATAGATGGAGGGCCCACCCCAGGCGAGAATCTGTTTTTGTGTCAAAGTGGGGGGCATGTGACCCTGGCGGATCCGGTCCAAATCAGGCGTGCCAACGTTCAAAACGCAGCATAGGGTGCGGTCGGCCGGGCGTCAAGGCCGCCACGGCCGCCCCCGGATTGCGGGAGATGGAATACTGGAATGCTGGAATGTTGGGAAATGGCTCATCAGACAGTCCAATTGCCTGCGATTGACTGCTCAACAAACATCACCATGGCACGGATGGAACGCGAGCCGCCTGCGTCCCCCCCACCCATGGCTCCACTGTGCACGATTCCGCATGGGTTGCAGAATTCAGCGCACAGCCGTCCACTATTCCCGGGTTCCACCGTTCCAACTCTCGCAGTTTGAGGGCCGCCACGGCCGCCTTGCCGGCCGCGGGGTCCGGTGCTAGACTAGGCATTCAACAGCCCGACCCCGTCCGGCCTTGGAAGGTCGAATCGCGCGGGCGGCTGACAGAGGCGGAATCATGAAGCAGTATCGTGTTGGACTCGTGGGCATCGGCGCCGTAGGGACAGAGATGGTGAAGGTCCTGCGGCAGCGCAAGTTCCCGGCCGGGGAAATCCGGATCCTGGCGCGCACTGAACGCGACGAAGAGGTCGCGGGCGAAACATTCCGCGTGCGGGAGACCACCCCCGAAGCGTTTGATGGCCTCGACATTGCCCTCTTCGCCGGTACGGAGGGCTCCAAGGGCGCCTCCAAGCTGTTCGGTTGGGAGGCCGTCAAGCGCGGCTGCGTGGTGATCGACAACGGCGACGATTTCCGCATGGATCCGCGCGTGCCGCTGGTGATCCCGGAGATCAACGGCGACGCGCTGGTCAAGCACCAGGGCTTCATCGCCAACCCCAACTGCAGCACGATCATTGCCCTGATGGGGCTCGCCCCCTTGCACCGCGTGGTGCCCATCCGGCGGTTTACGGCCGTGACCTTCCAGTCGGTCAGCGGCACGGGCCGTGCCGCAATCGACGAGCTGGAGCAGCAGGCCCGGGCGTGGGCCGCGGGCGACCCCATGACCGTGAAGGCCTATCCGCACCAGATCGCCTTCAACGTGCTGCCCCAGATCGGCAGCCCCAAGGCCGACATGCCCGGATTCACCACCGAAGAAGCCAAGCTCTACTTCGAAACCCGCAAGATCCTCTCCGCGCCAGACATCCTGGTCGCGGCCACCTGCGTGCGGGTGCCGGTGTTCTACGCCCACTCCGTTGCCCTGCACGTCGAGTTTACGGCGCCCCTCAGTCCCGAGCGGGCCCGCGAGATTCTGGCGCAGGCGCCCGGCGTGAAGGTGGTGGACGACCTGGCCGCGTCGCAGTATCCGATGCCGCTGGCCATGCAGCACACGGACGACACGGCCGTCGGCCGCATCCGCACCGACCCGAGCGTGCCGAACGGACTGGCACTGTGGGCCGTGGGCGACAACATCCGCAAGGGCGCGGCGCTGAACGCGGTGCAGATCGCCGAAGAGATGATCCGCCGCAAGCTGATCTAGGTTTCCCGTTCCGGGAAATCTTGGGGTCGTGAGTTCGGTGACGTAGCTCGCCCATAACTTGAAACTGCCGTCCGCGGTTTCCGCGCATTTCGGTTCAAACCGCGGCTGGGCGTTGGCCGACCGGGTGCCTCGAGGGCCTGGGGCGCCCTGCTCGTCGGGACGCACGTCGGGCCGACGTGCGCCACAGGGCGAGCGTGGCACGGGCTGAAAGCCCGTGCCACGATTGGAGCCGGCCGGCAGACGCGAGCGTATCGCGACTCGCAGATTCACTGTCCCCTCGGGCTGCTCCTCGGGCTGCACCTCGGGCTGTCCGCTCGGGCTTCGATGACGGGCGACACAGGGTCGCATCTCCATGACTTCCGCGGGCGATGGAGGGCCGGGCCTGTCCCGGCCGCATGGTTTCCGTGGGTAATCGAAGTCGCCACGTTACCCCCCGTGTGTGCGCGGCGCAGCCGCGCGGCGGGCTTACTTCTCCTCCAGCTCGAACTCGTCGGCGGCGGCCTGGTTCGGGTCCAACAGGTTGGCCGGCTCGGAGAGCGCTGCGGCCTCGCGGTTGCGGCCGGGGAAGAGCGCCCAGCCCCACAGATCCGGTTCCAGCCGGGCTTCGCTCGGCGCGTCCGCCAGCGTGGACGTGGTCTGGTTGGACCAGTAGGCGCGGCGCAGCACTGAGGCGCCCGGTTCGTCCGTCTCCAGGATGCCCCAGTCGAACCGGATGCGGGTGTCGGTGGCCGGCTTCAGGCCGATGCTGCCGAGCGGGATGGTCAGTTCGACGATGTAGCCGATGACCGAGTCCGGCAGGGTGGCGACGGCCAGCAGCGGTGCCACCGTGAGCCCGGCCTCGGGCAGGCGCCGCACCACGTCGAAGGTGAGCTGCGCCACCGGCGAGGTCACCTCCCAGCGCTGGTCGGCCGGCGCCTCCGGCACCACGGCGTCGTAGAGCACCACCACGGGTTTGCCATCCAGCAGGCTGGCGAGGATGCGCTTGTCACCGGCCACCGGCGCGCGCCGCGCGGCGTCGGCGCGGTCATCGAGCCCCAGCATCAGGTCCACGGCGGCCCCGGTCTTGAACATCCGGTCCCACTGCTTCCCGGCATTCCTGAACGGACCGGCGCCACGCACGACGTAGCGGGCGTACAGGTTGGCCCGGTCATGGCCCATCTGGAAGGTCACCGAGCGGCGCGGGTCCAGCGGGTCGGGCTTCAGGGATGCCGCCGGCAGGTCGGGCCAGGCCTGTTCGAGCCCGACGCCCTCAATCGAGAAGCAGCTCAGCACCCGCGCCTCCTCGCGCGCCCGGAACTTGGCGACCTCCTTGGTCCAGGCCTGCGCCTGCGCCAGATCCTCGGCGGTCACGCGCAGGTCACCGCCCAGCCGCCGGTAGGCGTCGAGGCCGACCACCTCCACGAGGCTGGCGTGGTTGTGGCCGGCCACGGCGTAGTAGCGGCCCTCCGGTTCGGTGCGGCAGAACCAGCCCTGGAAGTGCTCCTGACCGGCCGTGACGTCGTCGAGGCGCAACCCGCGCGTGTGCTCGGACATGGTCCACGACACGCGCCGGCCGTCGCGCAGGTCACGGAAGATGCGTCCGGCCAGCAATCCGTCGGCGCTCCAGACATTCCACGATCCGAGGTTGGCGTTGATCACGAAGAACTCGCCCAGGTCGCCGGCCTTGGCGGTGGCGTGGCCGACCACGCCGAACTGGCAGACGACCTGGTCGGGGGTGTAGGGGCCGCAGCTGCGATCCGGGCCGACGCCCGCACCCTCGTTGCGGTAGGTCCAGCGCAGGGTGCCGTCCGCGCCAAAACCGGCGTCCGGGAGGGCCGGGCCATCGCCAAAGCGGTAGAAGCTGCCGTCGTTGAGCCGCAGCATGGCGCCATCGCCGGTGCGCGTGGCGGTCGGCAGGGGCTCGGTCTGTTCGGCGTAGACCGGTGCGCCGTTGGGCAGGAACTTGGCGACGGTGAAGCGCCGGTTGCCGGCCGAGATGCCCAGGTCGCGCGTAAAGTCGCTCAGGTGGCCGCCGCGCGGGGGGCTGAAGACGCACTCGCCAAACTGCACGTCGCCGTCGCCGTTGGCGTCCGACCAGACAAACTCGAACTGCTCCAGCGGCCGGCTGCCCAGCGCGCCGAGAATCGCCGGAGCCTTGAGCGGCGCAAACGCCTCTGCGGCGCCCAGCGCGGCCACGCGCCGCAGGCGGTCGGTCTCGTAAAGGTAGACAATCGCGCAGGGCTGCTTCATGAACTGGGTGCGCGTCACCAGATAGGTGCGGCCATCAATCCGGATCGGAACCTCGCCGGCCGCATGGCCGTCGGCCGGATTCCACGTCAGGTTCTTGAGCCGCGAGGTGCCGGCCTGCCAGTCGAGCTCAAACTCGAGCGGACCGTAGAAGAGCCGCCGCTTGTCGCCCGGATCGAGCACGCCGCCGCCGCCATAGGCCGTGGGCCCCAGGTACTCGCGCAGGAACTGGCCTTCCGGCCCCCAGCAGCTGACGCGCTTGGGCCAATAGGAACCATCCACGCACCACAGCTTGCCCTCGCGGTCCACGGCCAGCGCCGTCAGGGCCTGCAGGCGGTTCGGGTTCCAGGGGCCCACCTGGTAGCCGCCGGGCTCGCCCACCTGCCGTATGAAGGCGCCCGCCGCGTCGTAGACCCGCACCACGCGCCGTTCGGGCGCGGCATCGAAGACGTACAGGCGGCCCTGCCGGTCGCAGGCCAGGGGGCCGGGCCGGAGCACGTCGGCCGGAAACGGCTGACTGGTGCCTTGGGCCAAGTCGACCGTGACGAGCTTGCTGTCCGAAACGGCGTAAAGCCGGCCATCCGGCGCGAAGGCCAGGTCTGCCGGTTTGCGCAGCGCCACCTCCCGTTCGATCTGGCCGGTGGTGGCGTCGACGATCTCGAGCCGTTCGGAGGCGGTGGCGTCCACCGGCACTTCGCCGCCCAGGTATTGCAACGGGGCGACGCCGAAGACGCGGCAGCGCGCGGCGTCCAGCCCGAGGCCGTCTTTGGCGCAACTGCCCTCGCGCGTGGCCACGGTCCACTGCGACACCACGCGCAACCGGATCGCGCGCGTCACGACGTTGCTGCCGAAATCCACCATGTCGTCCATGTAACGGGCCTGGGCGTTGTGGCCCGCGAAGCCGCTGTGGGCCATGCGCCGGTTCGGGATGTACTGCCCGACCTTGGTCCAGTGGTCGCTGCCGTTCAGGTCGGGCGTGCTTTCCGGCGGTCCGACGTAGGCGTCCACCTCGGTGAGTTCGCAGTCAATCTCCTTGATCGCCAGTCCGCGCAGGGTCTGCGACGCGCGCCACTCCATCAGGTAGACGGCGGGCGCGGCGCGCGAGAGCGGCTCGGTGCGCTGCGCGTCCCAGACGCCGTCGCGGTCCAGCGCGCCGGAGTTCACGCGCACGGTGGCGGATCCCGACAGGTTGGCGAAGCGCCGACGCAGGATGCGCAGCCCCTCCAGTCGGCCCACCCAGGAGGCGCCGCTTTCGTCGAGCCCCAGTGCGGCCGAGGCAGGCACGTCCAGGTCCAGGCTCGGCCCTTCCTGGGCAGGAGTCGGCCGCGCTTCGAGCGCGTCGCTGAGCTCGTCCTCGTCGCCCTTTACGAACGTCACCAGCAGGGCGCGCGTGGCGGTGTTGGACGGTGCAACCGCCACGTCCCAGGCCAGGTTCGTGGTCTGGGTCAGATCCTGCCACTGATCGCGGCGGGCCGGGTTCGGCGGGTAGGGGGCGTCGGGTTTGAGGATGCTCAGGCGCACGCGGTAACTCTCGCGCAGGGGCACGGGCAGCACGCAACTTCCGACCGGCACGGGCTTGTTGAACGCCAGCAGGATGTGCTGGCGACGCTCGGGGCCGCGCGTTGACTCCAGCCAGATCAGCCCCTGACCGCCGGGATGACCGTAACCGGGCGGCACGCCCTTCAGCCGGAAGAGCCGCAGGAAGTCGTTGCGCGGGTCGGGCACGATCTCGTAGGGGACCTTGGGCTTGCGGGCTTCGCGATAGGCCGGCCGACTCTGGGCCACGTCCACCGCTTCCCAGCCGCAGGCGTTGGCCATTCCGTCTTCGGCGGCATGCACCGCCAGCACGAGCTTGCCGTCGCGCGCGGCCATGCCCGTGATGCCGCGGCGGCGCCGTTCGGACTGCTGCGCCACCAGTACGGTGCGCCAGGCATGGCTGGCAATGTCCACGCCCCAGACGCGGTCCGCGCCCTCGTCGGCTGCGCCGTAGTGGCCCGACCCGCCGTGCTGCACGAAGACCGTCCGGCCGTCCGTGGCCATGCCGTGGCCGGCCGACCAGGCTGCAAACGAGTGGATGCCCCAGAGCTTGCGGCCCGTCAGGTCGCAGGCCGCGAACCCCACGCCGCTCTCCGGCACCGGTGCGCCGAAGAAGACGAAATCGTCGGCCGCACAGGCGCCGCGCGGCGGGGAGTGATCCGCCAGCCAGCCGCCCGGACCGTCGTGGCCGTTGAGCCAGGCCGAGTTTTCGGGGTGCAGTTGGCTGACGTTGGGATAGACGGAGAACTCATAGCGCAGTTCCAGCGGCGGGGCCGTTAGCGCCTTCCAGCGATACACGCCCGGGGCGACCAGCCGCCCGCCTTCATCTGCCAGGTCCCACGGTGCGCTCAGCGGACCGGCTGTGCGCGCCGTGCGCGCCACCAGGTTCCGCACGCGCCGGCCCTGGGCGTCGTCAACTGCCAGCGTCAGCAAGCCGTCCTGGGGCAGTTGCAGCGGGATCGCGAAGCGCGGCGGCGGCGGTGCGGTGACCACGACTGGCGCCGGCGCCTCGCCCAGGTCCTCGAAAACCAGCAGCGCATCGAGCGTGGCAATCTGCGAGGAGGCCCCCTTCTGCGTCAGGGCCCTGGGGATCCGCAGGCGCAGGCCCGAGGTGCGCAGCGGTTCCGTGAAGGTGATCCAGCGGCCCTGCTGGCTGGTGGTGGCGACCTGAGCGGCCGGGATCCGGCGCCACTCGGCATCCAACCCGGCCAACGCCGTGACGCCGGCGGCGCCGGTGAACCCGTCGATCCGCAACTCGGCGAAGTTGTCCTGCAGGTAGAGGCCCGTCAGGGTGCGCGGTTGGTCCCAGGCCAGCACATACCACTGGGCGTTCAGCTCGCCGATCACCGGCACGGGGATGTTGCCCTCGTCGTTGACCCCCGCGCTGACCCAGCTGCCGTGACCACGGGCGACGTCGATCGCGCGCTGGGCGCCGCCACCGAAGCGGGCGGGCGCATGGTACTCGCTCCGGGCGCGGGCGCCGGCCAGCGGGGCGACGTTGACGCAACGGGCCGTGTAGATCCGCACCGGCCCAAGCGTCGAGGTGCCGGACTTGCGCACCTCCGTGAAGAGCACGGCGCGGGTCGGCAGCGCGCGCTCCAACGGCGCCAGCCGCGGCCCGACTGCCGCCGGCACCGGCACCGTCAGCCAATGCGCCGGGTTTTCCGGGTCGCCCGGATAGGGCGCGTCGGCCTTCAGCAGCTGCACCCGCCCCAGCGTGGTCAGCACGGACCCGACGGTCACCGGCTGTCGCAGGGCCACGCGGTAGTGGAACGTGTCGCCCTGGGCCGACTCGCCGTCGACGCGTCCGGCCGACCAGAGTCGCCAGGGGGCCTCCACGTTCGGCGCCAGACCGAGCGCATAAAGCATGCGTGGTTCGTCCAGCGCGCCAGCCTTGCCGTTGTGCCAGACCTGGCAGTTGGCTACGTCAAGCGCCTCGCGCGTCCACACGACCGCCAGGGGCGTCGCCGCCGGCGCCGGATCGGCGATCAGACCCAGAGACAGCAGGGCGGCCAGAGCACGAACTTGCATGGGCTCTACTCCTTTAGAGGCGCTTGCAGAACTCCCGGTTTGCACAAGCGGAGAGTTCAGGGTTCGGGGTTCAGGAGGCGATTCATGCCTGAACCCTGGCACCTTGAACCCTGATTCCCGACTCCTGCAGGGGTTTGCCAGAGACTCCCTAACCAGACAAGCCGCATTCTGGCACGTTTCCGGGCCTGTGTCAGGCATGCGCTTTTGAAAATGACCGTTTGCCTCATCACCAATAACTTGAAGCGCGTGTTGGGATTGAACTCCCGCGTGCCTGAACCCTGATTCCAACCTGTTCTGCGAGAGTTGCCGCGAAGCCTGCCGCAGTTTCGTGCTCTTGACCCTGCGCTGGCGGCTCGGCAGGAGCCTCGCCCTCCCGGAGCCCAGGTCCATGCGCTGGTGCGGTCAGGGGCGGGAGGGCGAACGTCCTCGTGAGCCGTGATTGCATGGGCATGCGCACGTCGGGGCGGCAGATTCGGCGGCAACTCTGGCAGTTTGAGGTTCCACCCCCCGCCCCGGCTTGTACCGCAACCCCGGATGCTGTATAAGCAACCCGTCCGGGCGTGTCAGGACTGTCTCGGCCGCTCTTGGAACGAGGGCGCTGGGGAAGGTCGGCTGGGGCTGGCCGCCGGAAGCAAACACCAAGATGGTCGTACCGCACATCCGCTGCTCGCGGCCCGTCGGCCGGGCCTTGGCCGCCGCCCTGCTGGGTGCGGCCCTGGTGGCGCTTCTCTTCGACACCACGCACGCCTGGTTCCACGGCGGCAAGTTTCTCTCGCGCGATCTGCTGGGCCTGCTGCTCTGGTGGGTGCCGGTGGTGCTGCTCGCGGGCCGCGTCGTGCGCGCCG
Organism: uncultured Lentisphaerales bacterium; assembly: GCA_964652365.1. Classification (GTDB taxonomy): domain Bacteria; phylum Verrucomicrobiota; class Kiritimatiellia; order RFP12; family CAZZCT01; genus CAZZCT01. Next base: position 34,413 of record CAZZCT010000004.1, on the reverse strand, counting down.
CGGCAGAGCCGCCCGCCACGTGGACCGCGGGCGACCGCGACCGGGTGATCCCCGTGCTGGGCGGTCTGCTGTTGCTCGGCCTGGTCTGCAACGCCACCCGCCATCCCTGGTTCTACTTCCACGGCTGGCTGCCGGAACCGGGCGTGGCGTACCATCACCACTGGTATATGCTCGAACGGTTCCTGCTGTTGACGACGCTGCTGGTCCCGCTGCTGCTCCGTCCGCGCCGCCTCGCCGGGTGGCTGCTGCTGGCCTTGCTGGTCGCCCAGGCGGCGGCCTTTCTGGCGCTCTGGCGGACCACCGGCGGCCTGCCGCTGTACCGTGACGACCACCCCTCCTTCATGTTCCGGCTGCACGAGTTTGTCGGCACCTTTCCCCGGCGGGTCAGCTACAACCCCCACTGGAACGCCGGCGTGGTCAGTTCGACGGGTACGTCCTCCGGCGTGTTCGGCGTCGGTTTGGCGTTGTTCCCGATTTGGAAGGTCTGGCCAGTGCATGCGGTCTACACGGCGGCCGTGGGTTTCCTGTTCATCATCGTCAGTCCCCTGCTGAGTGTGCTGGCTTTGCGGGCCGTGCGCGCGAGTTGGACCGCAGCCCTGGCCGCCGGGCTGCTGGCCCTGGGCGTCAGCCGGTACTACTTTGTCTGGAGTCTCCACTTCGGCACGATCGGGGCCGGTTTCGCGGTGGCCTTCCTGCCGCCCGCGGCGGCGTTGACCTACCGGGTGCTGGTGTTGCGCCGCGCCGACCTGCTGACCCTGGCGGGGTGGGTCGTGTGCGCCTTTTTCCTGGTGCAGTGGCCGCCCGGGCTGATCATGGCGGCCCTGCTGGTGCCGGGCGCCTTGTGGAATCTGCGGCGCTGGCGCGGCCGCCCGGTCGGGCGCCTGGCACTGGCGGGACTGGTGCTGGCGCTGCTGCTGGTGCCAGCGGCGCTGACCATTCTGCATGGGCAGGATCTGCTCGCGTTCGTGGCCAAGGGCGCGCCGGCGGGTGCCGACGGCGGCCGGGTTCTGCCGGCCTGGCCAGTGTGGTGGCACCAACTGCGCAAGACGTTCGGCACGCGCCTGATTGAGACGCATCCGCTGGTCGCCTGCTGGGGGGTGGCCGGCGCGGCCGTGCTGCCCTGGCGGCGGCTGCGGCGCTGGTTTCTGCCGCCGATCGTACTGCTGCTGCTGCTGTCCGCCTGGGGGCCGATGATCCTCCCCAAGCTGCAGCTCGAACGGATGGCCATTGCTGCGTGCGTGCTGGCCGCGGTGCCGGCGGCGCTCTGGATCGGGCGTTTGCTGCAGAGCCGGCGTCCGGGGCTGGTGGTCGTACGTGCCGGGACGTTGGCGCTCCTACTGCTGGGGGCGTACAACGTGCGGCAGTTGTACCGCGCCAAGGGCTATGCCCCTTTCACCTGGCAGCAGCCGGAGATCGCGCGTCTGGTGGATTGGGTGCAGGCCAACGTGCCGGCCGACGGCCGGTTGCTTTTCGTGGGACCCAATATCCACGCCTACGGCCACGGCCACATTGCCTATCTCCCCATCCTGGCGGGCCGTGAGATGATGTCCTCCGATTACTACGCCTTTCCGCCCGAACTGGTCGACTACCAATACCCGCCGCGTCCGTTTCGCGATACGCCGGAAGGCGTGGCGCGCTTCGCGCGCTTGCACCGCGTGACACACCTGATCTGCTACCGCAAGGAACACATCGGCTGGCTCCGTGCGGCGCCCGCGCTTTTTCGTGAGCGGACCGAACTTCAGGCGGACGGCTTCGGCCTGTTCGAAGTGCGCGATCCGGCGGCGAGCCTTTTCACAGAGGGCCGCGGCCGGGTGCGGGCCAGGTTCAACCGGCTCGATCTGACCGACCTGGCGGGCGAGACGGTCGCGGTGCGCTACAACTGGGACCCGCGGTTGCGGGCTGATCCGCCGGCCGAGATCTTTCCCTGGGATGCCGGCGACGGCGTGACCTTCCTCGGTATCCGTCCGCACGGCGCCGCGTCGGCTGCCGTGCGCTTCGGGGGCGAACCGTGAACGACGCAGGGCTGCGGCAGGCGCCCTTCACGTCTCGACGTCGCACCGCCCTCTGGTTGGGCGGCCTGCTGTTTGCGGTCGTTTGCGCGCGCCTGGCCGGGGTCTGGTTCTATCGCCACGACATCAATCCCGACGGGGCCGTGGTCCACCTGATGGTTCGCCATGTGCTGGCCGGTGAGCCGTGGCCGGTGTTCTTCTACGGCCAGGCCTACATGGGGAGCTTCGAGCCGCTGGTCAGCGCCCTGCTGGCCTGGCCCTTCGGGCTGTCGCCTGCGGTGATCGGCTGCGGTCCGGCGGCGCTGGGCGTGGCGATGGTGCTGGGGGTGGGATACTGGGCCTGGCGTGCGGCCGGCTGGCGGGCCGCCGTGCCGGCCATGGCGGTGCTGATGATCGGCCCACCCGCCTATCTGCACTACCTGGCGGTGCCGCGCGGCGGCTACGCCGCACTGCTGGCCTTCACCGTATCCACGCTGGCGGGCGGCGCGATCCTGCTGGTGCGTGAGGCGGCCGGCCGGCCGGCCCGCTGGCCAGCCTACCTGCTGCTGGGTGTCGGCGCCGGGCTGGGATTCTGGAGCCACTACCTGACGCTGCCGGCCGCGGCCGCCGTGGCGGTCGCGTTTCTGGCCTGGCGCCGCGGGGGCGCCTTTCGCGTTCGGATCTTGGCACCGGTCGTGGCCGGATTTTTGCTCGGGTCGCTGCCGCTCTGGATCTGGAACGCCCGGCACGACTGGGCGTCGCTGGCCATGTCGGGATCGGTCGGACTCTCGCCGCGGGGCGCCCTGCACAGCCTGCGGCTGCTGGTCGGGCCGCGCCTGCAGGAACTGCTCGGTGTCTCCGGCGCAGCGCGTGGCCTGCGCTGGACCGCCATCCTGGTGCACGCGCTGCTGGTGCTGCCGGTTTGGAGTGCCTGGGGTTTCCGGCGGCCTGCCGTCGCTGGCGCCATCGCCGCCGGTCCGGACCGTCAGGTGCTGCGGCTGCATCTGACCGTGGCGGCCGCCTACCTGGTGTTCTTCGGCGCCTGTTTCGCCGCCTCGCCGCAGTACACCGCCTTTCGCACACCACGCTACCTGCTGCCGCTGGTCCCGGTGGCCGCGTGGCTGGCGGGTGTTGGTTGCGCCTGCGCCGCACGCCGGTGGCTGCGCGTGGTTGCCTGGACGGCGGTGGTGCTGGCCGTCGCGTCGCAGCTGGCGCTGCTGCCCCACACCTTCCGTTTCAGCCGTAGCGCCGCCGAGAAGAGCCGGCGGCTGCGCCACATTGGACAGGTTCTGCAGGACCGCGGCATCACGGCCGCCTACGCGTCGTACCTGCTCTACAGTATCAACCCCCTGTCGGACGAGGCCGTCTGCTGCTCGGATCCCAAGCTTGAACGCTATGCGCCGTACGCCGAGCGCATCGAGCGCGACCCGTCGCCCGCGGTGCTTGAGAACCTCGGCGACGTGGCCGCCTGGGTGCCCGCCACCGGCGGCCAGGTCACCTACCTGCCGCTGGACGGCGTGCGCATCCACTGTGACTTCCGCCCGCCGGTCGGCGCCCTGCGCGAAGTGCCGCCCGAGAGCATCGCCCGGGTATGCGACGGCGACGGCGCCGACCTGGGCGACGCCCTCGGTGATCGGCGCCTGGCCACCGGTTTCGGCGACCTGCATCCGACGGACGAGCCGGGCGAGGTGGTGTTCAGTTTCACCACCGCGGTCCACGTGGCCGCCGTTCGGCTGTGGGGCGTGGACGAGCCCCCGGCCTGGTGGGAGGTCGAGGGGCGCGCCGGTCCTGACGAGCCGTTCCGCCTGCTTTCGCATCGGGTTGGCGAGACCGGCTTCTTCTGGTCCGGACCGCGCATCTACTGGGGCGGTCCCCAGCACCGCCATGAGTACCGCTTCACGCCGGCCGCAGTCCGCGAACTGCGCGTGCGCTTCGGCAAGAGCGCCCTGCGAGCCGTCTATCGCATCCCGGAGATCCAGTTGCTGGCGGCGGATCCCGCCGCCGACGAGCGGCCAGACCCCGAGCTCGCGCCGCTGCTGGCCCTGCTGAACGCGCGCGGCATCACGCATCTGTATGCCGACCGCTGGATCGCCAACCAGGTGCAGGCCCGCACGGGTGGCGCTATCTGGACCTCGCGCGCGCCGCGCGGACCGACCGCGCGCGCCGGGTTTGCCGCGGACGGCAGCCTCCAGCTCGGGTCGCACACCGCCGTGTTGTTGCCGGCCGCGGGTGCGCCCTCCCTGCGCGCCGCGGCCGCCGTGCGCGGCCTGGTGTTCGACGAGACGCGCGTGCCGGGGTTCGGCACGCTCTTCGAGGCCGGGCGGCCAGCCGGGGCCGTGGCCGTGCCCGCGGATCCCGGCATCCGGATTGCCGGCGCCTATGCCCTGCTGGTGCGCGACGCCGAATGGGTGCAGGCGAGCCTCGCCGCCCACGCGGGCGCCTGGTCGCGCGAGGAACTCGAACAGCGCCTGGAACTGGCCCCGGACTGCGTTCCGGCGATGCGCGCCCTGACGAATCTGCTGACTGCTGCCGGCGCGGTGTCCGATGCCCGGGTTGCGGCTCAGCGGCTGGACTTGCTGGTTTCGCCGCGGGTGGCCGGACCGGCGAGCTTCAGCCCGGGCATGGTCTGGACCGGCTGCACGCCCTCGGTTGACCGGCTGCCGCCCGACACGACGTTCAGCCTGACGCATCTGTGGTACGGCGATCTGCGCGCGACCGCCGGTTACAAGGTGTTCGTCCATTTCGTGGGCCCGGGCGGCTATCGTTTCCAGGATGATCACAGCCTGCCGGAGAGTCCGGTCGAGGCCGGGACCACGTCGTCAGACGCCCCCGTGCTGGTGACGCGCCGGGTGCACGTGCCGGCCGACGCTCCCGCCGGCCGATATGAACTGCGGTTGGGACTCTACCGCGACGGCGCGCCCGACCGGCGCCTGAAAGTCCGCACGCCACGGCATGTCCGACAGCGTGCCCTGACCATTCCCGACGTCCTGGAAATCCTGCCGCCCACCCGATCGACACCATGAAACGCGTGCTCTTCATCGCCTCGCAACCCTTCTTCGAATGGCGCGGCTCGCCCATCCGGCTCGGATTCGACGTTCAGGCCCTGGCCGAGTTGGGGTATGCGGTCGACTTCCTGACGCTGCCGCTCGGCGAGCGGCGGACCGTCCCGGGCGTGCGGATCGTGCGCGCGCCGAACCTGTTTCGCGCCCGGCGCATCGCCATCGGGCCGTCGCTGCTGAAACTGGCCTTCGACGGTGTGCTGCTGGTCATGGCAGTTGGGATGGTCCTGCGGCGGCGGTACGCGGTGGTGCACGGCGTCGAGGACGCCGGTATCGTGGCGTGGGCGGCAGCCCGGCTGGGGCGCACCCGCCTGGTGTTCGAGAAGCACTCCGATCCCGCCAGCTACCGGCGGGGGCTGGCGCGCAACCTGTTGATGGCGGCCTACGCCGCGGTCGAGCGCTTCGTCATGCGGCGCGCCGACGCGGTGATCGGCACCGGCCCGGCCCTCGTGAGCCAGGCCCAGGCCGTGGGCCGTGGCGGCCGCGCCTGCCACATTCCCGACATCCCGTCATCGCTCACGGAGCCGACGCCGGCGGGCACGGCCGCCGCGCGTGCGCGCCTGGCGCCAGATCCCAAGACCGTGCTGATTGCCTATGTCGGATCGTTTGCGGTCTACCAGGGCATTGACCTGCTGTTTGCCGCCCTGGCGACGGTCGCCGCCAGCGAGCCTTGCGCCCACTTTGTAATCATCGGCGGCACGCCGGCCGAGATCGCCGCGCGGCGAGCCGAACTGGCGGCGAAGGGTGTCGCCGGGGCCGTGACGTTCGCCGGACGCATCCCGCCCGACGAACTGCCCGATGTGCTGGCCGCGGCCGACGTGCTGCTCTCGCCGCGCACGGCCGGCGCCAACACGCCGCTCAAACTGCTGGATTATCTCAAGGCCGGCGGCGCCATCGTGGCCACGGACTGCGAGGCCAACCACCTGATTCTCGATGAGCGCGTGGCGCTGCTGACGCCCCCCACGCCCGAGGGCTTCGCCGAGGGGATCCGCATCCTGTGCCGCGATGCCGCGCGGCGCCACGCCTTGACCCAGGCCGGCGCCGAATTGCTTCGCACGCAGTACAACTTCGGCGCCTTCCGCGACGGGCTGCGCCGGTGCTATGACTATGTGCTCAGAGGAAGATGAACATGACCACGCTCTACCTTGCTCCCGACGGCAACGATGCGCAGGACGGTCTGCAACCGGAGCCGCACGCCGGTTCCGGCCCGATGGCCACGCTTGGCGCGGCCTTTAATCGGCTGATGGAGTGCAAGCGCCAGGGTGCGCTGTCCGGCGAGGCGCGGATCTTCATGCGCGGTGGCACGTATCGTATGGAGAAACCGGTGGTGCTCACGCCGCGGCACAGCCTGCCGGTCACGGTGCTGCCCTATCCGAACGAGCAGCCGGTGCTCAGTGGCGGGCGCGCGATTACCGGTTGGGAGGAGACCACGCACCACGGGCGGCGCGCCTGGGTTACGACCATCGAGGATGTCCGGGAGGGACGCTGGTACTTCCGTTCGCTCTATGTCAACAACCTCCGGCGCGAACGACCGCGCCTCCCCAAGCAGGGCTTGTACCGTATCGCGGAGGTTCCCGGCATGCCGCTGCCTTCCGGCTGGTCGAATCAGGGCTACCAGCAGTTCAAGCTGGAGTCGGGACAGATGCAGCCCTTCCAGAACCTGACGGACGTGGAGGTGCTGGTCTTTCACTTCTGGGTCTGTGAGCGACTGCCCGTGGCGGCGTTCAATCCAGACACCGGCCTGATCACGACCCAGGTGCCGAGCCGGGCACCCCTGGTCGAGGCCTGGGGATCGACCCTGCCGCCCTGCTATCTGGACAACGTGGGCGACGCGCTGAGCGACCCCGGCGAGTGGTACCTGTCGCGCGCCGACGGAAAACTGATCTACCTGCCGCTCGATGGCGAGACGCTGGCGAACACCACCGTCGTGGCCCCGCGTGCGTTGCAGCTGCTCAAGCTCAAGGGCAACCCGGACGAGAACGCCTGGGTGGAATGGATCACGTTTCAGGACATCGAATTCCGCCACACCGACTGGGCCATGCCGGACGATGCGGCCGTGGACCGGGATACCGCCTGGCACGACCCGAAACGCTCCGTCTACGGCTCCGGTCGCAACCGCACCGGTTCCGCGGGTCAGGCCGACTGCGACATCAGTGGCGCCATTGCCCTCACGGGCGTCCGCAACTGCACGTTCGTCGGCTGCACGGTCGCCAACGTCGGCTGGTATGGGGTGGAGATCGGCGACGGCTGCCGGGCGGTCGCGCTGCGCGGCTGCGAACTCGCCGACCTGGGCGCGGGCGGCGTCAAGCTCAACGGAGCCTCGTATGACGAGCATCGGCCGGCGCTCGAGACCGGCAACAACCGCATAGCCGATTGCCACATCCACCACGGCGGGCGGGTGTTCTGTGCCGCCATCGGCATCCTTTCCATGCACAGCTACGGCAACCATTTCCGGCATAACGACATTCACGATTTCTACTACACGGGCATCTCGATCGGCTGGCAGTGGCATTTCGGCCCCAGCGTCTGCCGGGACAACCGCGTGGAATATAACCACATTCACCGGCTGGGATTCGGCCGGCTCTCGGACATGGGCGGTGTATATACGCTCGGTATTCAGAACGGCACGGTCATCCGTAACAACCACATCCACGACGTCGAGGCGCTTAACTACGGCGCCTGGTGCATCTACCCGGACGAGGGCAGCAGCCACCTGCTGATCGAGAACAACGTCTGCCACTCCACCAACCGCGAGATCTTCCACCAGCACTACGGGCGCGAGAACATCGTGCGCAACAACGTCTTCGCGTTCGCCGAACGGGCCCTGGTCACCTACAGCTGTTTCGTCAAGCCGGACCTGGGGTTTCGCCTGTACGCGAACATCCTGCTGGCCCGCAGCGAAGCGCACTTCCTGGCCGGCTATGCCGTCGAGCTTGCGACCCTCGGCCACGAGAGCAACTTCAACCTGCTCTACCGCACCGACGGCCAGACCCCCTGGTTCACGAAGAAGGCCGGAACCACCGAGGGCGCCGCGGGCGGCGTCCCGTTCGAGGAGTGGCAGCGCCTGGGGCATGACCGGCAGTCGATCGTTGCCGACCCCCTGTGCGCCGATCCGGAGGCGTTCGACTTCACCCTGGCGCCGGAGTCGCCGGCCATCGCCCGGCTCGGCTTTCAGCCGATCGACCTGAGCGCCGTCGGCCCGCGCCCGCGCGAGCGCTGGCTCGACTTTGAGGCGCCCCACCCGCGGGCGATCCCCGGCATGAAATAGGGGCTGCACGGACGGAGTCGACGGGGCGCTTTCCGCTCCCCGCGCAATCCGCGGAAATTTGGTATGCCAAACACCACCAAGATCGTCTGCCTCGGCGCCGAGAAGCTGCTGGATGAGCTGTGGGCCGTCAATGCCCCCTACATCCGGAAGTGCATCTGAGGACGGGGACGCGGACCTCGGCTGCGATGGTCCGGCGGATGCGGAGCGGTCGGGCGGCTGGCTGGAGGCATGCGATGAGGAACGGGCAGGAATCAGTGGGATGGAACGGCATCTGGTTGCTGGCGCTGATGGCGGCGGCGGCCGGTTGCGCCGGAAGCCGTGGCGGACCGCCGACGGCTGAGGTGGTACCCCAGGCGCCGGACCCGTCACGGGTGCAACTCGCCGAGCGCATGGACCGGGCGATTGCCCTAGCCGGTTCAACGCCCGGGCGCGAATACGCCAATACGCTGCGCGGCGGGCTTCACCAAGCGTGGGCCGGCTTCTTTCGCGGTCAGAAGCCCCGGCCCGGCTGGCCGACGCTCGCAGCAATGACGAATGAAATTGTGACATTCTGTGCACTGGTCGAGGCCGGTCCGGCGTGGCCGTTGGCACCCACCACGCGGGTGGTGCGCGCGGTCGCGCCGCCGGTCATCGACGGGGTACTCGACGAGGCCGTCTGGAGCCAGGCGACGTCCTTCGCGGGTGTCTACCGGTTCAATGCGACGAACCGGTTGGAGACTCCCCGCACAGCGTTCAAACTGCTCTGGGACGACCGCTGCCTGTACGTGGCCTTCGATTGCGACGACACCGACATCATTGCCCCAAACCGCGCCCGCGACGACCAAGTCTACAATGACGACTGCGTCGAGATGTTCATCCTGCCCGATTTCCAGTTCCGGACCTACTGGGAGATCGTGATCGGTCCCAACGGCAGCATCTTCGACTCGGTGCAGTGCAAGGATCTCGACAACTGGGGCCTTTCGGCGGACAAGGCCCGCAATGTCGACGGGATGCAGGTTGGCATCCGTGTGCGTGGCACCCTCAACCAGCCGGGCGACGCGGACCAGGGCTACACGGTCGAAGTCGCAGTCCCCTTTGCCGCCCTGCCCGGGTACACGCGCGCCGTGCCCAAGCCGGGGGACCGCCTGCACTTCATGCTGGTGCGCCTGGACCGTCAGGGCAAGGAACACAAATTCTATGCCTTCACGCCGCTGCAAGCCTGGGGCCACAACATCTGGAACCATGCGGTGATGGAACTGGCGCCGTAGAATGGCCCTCCCATGCCGAGACCATACACCTCGGGCCGCCGGACTTCAACTCCAGTGGCGCACGTCGGCCCGACGTGCGTCCCCGGCCAGCGATTCTGCCGTCCGCCGCCGGAAATGACGCCAGCCGGGGAGTCCACTCGCCGCATGCGGGCTGACATGTGCATTGTGCCGGCGCACCGTCTTGCCCGGCGCGGATGCCCCAAGGGCCTGGGGCATCCCTACTTCGACACCCGCCGGTCGACCGTGCCGACGCCGCCGTAGGCGGACGTCCGTAGGCGGGGGTCAGGCCCATGACCCCCGCACCTGACACCAGTTCTATGTCCCCGGTGCTTCATCCCCGGTGCTTCCTAGAACTTCCCGGCTGACTTCGGAGCAGCGCAGGCGGCCGCGAGCCCTGCACCAACTTTCGCGTTTCCAGGTCTGACCCGGGCAGCTGCGGCGCATGGCCGGCGTTGCCGGCGCTCCAGTAGGGCGTCTGGTAGCTGGTGCGGGTCAGCTAAATCCCGTCACGTATAAAGTTGTGGGCCCATACTTGAACCAGAACATCCCGCACTTCATCTTCCTCGTAAAGGAACGCGATCACCCAGGATCGCCACCCCAGAAAGTACTGCTCCGCCCGCTTGCATTCAATGAAGTTGATCTTGTCGTGCCGCTTGCCGTTCCTGGGATCTTGGCTGTAGTCAAAAAACGTCGCGTTCGTGTTCGTGGTGCAAGTGAAGCCGTTCTGCGACATCACGGTCTGGACACGATCAAGAGGCGTCCCTATCGGTAAGTGCCTTAGCACTGCCGCCTTGAACTTCGCAGGGGCGCGGGGAGTTTCTAAGAACGGAGCTGTAGCCTGGCAAGTCACACACCCTGCCGCGAATCCAGCAGCCAGACAGAGCGAGAGCACGGAACACATCTGCATCACTCGGTCTCCCGTCTACGGTGCAGGACAACGTTCATCGGCTCCCGGGATGCTATCCCGCCAGCCGGGCGCCCACACGCCGTAGAATGACCCCCCATGCCGAGACCATACACCTCGGGCCGCCGGACTGCAACTGCTGTGGCGCACGTCGGCCCGACGTGCGTCCCCGGCGACCGCCTCCACTCCGGACGCTCCGACGTGACGGTCCAAGGCTCCAGCCGCACGCGCCTTTCCCGCTGCTTCGGAACGTATTACAAGTAGGCCGGGACTCGCAGGCCCGCCCATTGCAGCCGACATGTTTGTTGTACGCCCCCTGCTGCCTAACCCACTTCCCGGCAATCTTGGCGTTCTTGGCGCCTTGGCGGTTCAAGCACTTTCTCCCGCAGATGCTGTAGGCCGCCAGGCCGTTGGCGCTGCTGAACGTGAACGCCTCGCCCAAGTTCGCGATAGCCTTACACTGGCCCAGTCTACCGTGTGTGTAGTCGTACGGCGAGAGCGTTCGGCCCGCCGGCCTGGACAGGTAGAACGGGCACACGAAAGCGCCGCCCTATGGGCGCGGCCGCGCGACCTCGACGGTGCGGCCGCGCACCTTGCTCTGGTACTGACTGGGAGTCATGCCGAACGCGGTCTTGAACAGGGCGCAGAAGTGGCTCACATGGCGGCAGCCGAGGCGTTCGCTCAGCTCCTTGATGCGCAGGTCGCTGTTGCACAGCAGGTCGGCGGCGAGGTGCATCCGCCGCTTGTTCCGGTAGGCTTGCGGCGATTGACCATATTCGCGCTCGAATAGGACGCGCAGCCGGCTGGCCGAATAGCCGCACTGCCGGCTGAACTCCTCCAGCCCCCGGTGGGCCTGACGGTCCTCATCGATCAGCCAGCGCAGCTTGGCGGCGGCGGACGGATAGATGTCGGGCCGCTGGTCGATCACATAGCGGATTACGTTGCCGACGCCCGTCCGCACCCGCAGGCGGTTGGCCGGGCACGGCGTGCTGAAGGCCTCGCGCATGCGCAGGAATTCGCCTTCCCAGCCGGAGATGTGCTCCTTGACGATGGCGGTGAACATGGGCAGGACCGCGCGTCCGCCAACCGTCTCCTCGGCCAGCTCCACTGTCCCCGGCTGGACGCCCGCCGCCAGGCCCGGCAGGTCCAGCACGATGGCCCACTGGTCGCGCCGGTCCGTGTAATCGAACGCCACTGCCGCGCCTTTCGGCAGGATGGCCAGGTAGGGTCCGGCGCCGGGCGGCGCCGCCGCGCCGACGCGCATTCGGGCCTGACCGGCGATGACAAACGAGATCAGCGCGCAGGGCAGCACTTGGGTGCCGCGCTGGGCGGCCCGGTAGCGGGCGATGCTGTGGACGACGCAGTTCATGGCAGGCAGTCGAAATTCATAACGCATAGTCGAAAACCGCTGTAGCCGCAAGAAAGAACAGTATCCATCATGAGATCGGCAAGCGATTTCAGCAATTCAGTCCTTCTCCGGTGTAGCGACGCGCGCGGCCGGAGGTTCTGTGGCGACAAGGGAGACGGCCAGATGGCAGGTTGTGGAATCCGACTGGGACGGCTGCTGGGTGACAGCGGCAAAGCCGTGGTGGTGGCGTGCGACCATGGGATGTTCGATGGGCCGCACGCGGGCATGGAGAACATACCGGCCATGCTCGAGCGTGTGGGCGATGGTCCTGACGCGGTCCTGCTGTCCCCAGGCATGTTGCCCCGGGCGGCGGCCTTCTTCGGCCGGCGCAACGCGCCGCTGGCCATCGCGCGGCTGAACTTCAACTCGGTCTTCTGCTTCCAGTGGGGCTACAAGGATTCGGTGATCGCGAATCTGTTTCAGCCCGAGGATGCCGCGCGCCTGGGGGCGGATGCCGTGCTGGTGTGTCTGACCCTCAAGACCGGCAGCGAAGCCGTGGATGCCCGCAATGCCGAAATCTTCGCCGACCTGTGCCTCAAGGCACACCGCATCGGCCTGCCGGTTCTGGGCGAGTACTTTCCCCACAGTCACCTGACCAAAACTCCGGCGGAGTTCCACGCGGAGATCCTCGTCGGCTGCCGCATGCTGGCCGAACTGGGCGCCGACTGCATCAAGACCTTCCACACACAGCGCTTTGCGGAGATCACCGCCACTTGCCCGGTGCCGATCTTCGGGTTGGGCGCCGAGAAGACGCCGACCGACCTGGCGGCGCTGCGGCTCGCGGAACGCGAGATGCGCGACGGTGCCGGCGGCGTCGTCTTCGGTCGCAACGCGGTGCAGGCTTCGAACCCCCGCGGGTTCGTCGCGGCCCTGCAAGACGTGGTGAAGCGCGGCGCGACCGCTGAAGTCGCCTGCCGCACGCACGGGTTGACCGGGGTGTCGTAGAACGGTGCTCCGCGCCGTCCCCGAGCGTGGACCCGTGCTTTGCGCCCGATGTCGCGAGCTTTGTCGACAATGGCGTGACAAAGAGCGCGACAAGGATTGGGTCGCGGTCGTAGCCCGCCTTATGGGGAGATGGACGGCCCGGAGGACCGTCCTACGGGGGAGAAATGGCGAAGGACCCATGGAACCTAAACTGAAAAAGAGGGGCGGTTGCCTGATCGGTCTCGACCTCGGCACCAGCGCCATCAAGGGCGTACTGACGGATGCCCGGGGCGCCGTGCTGGCCGAAGCCGGCGCCGCGACCCGCTTGCTGCATCCGCACCCGGGCTGGGTGGAGGTCGAGCCGGAGCCGCATTACCGTAACGTCTGCCGCGTGATCCGCGAACTGGCCGCGGCGGCGCCGGGCGAGGTGGACGCTCTGGCCATGGCCGGCGCCGCGGGCAATACGTTGCTGACCGACGCGCAGGGCGCGCCCCGCACGAAAATCATCAACTGGATGGACCGCCGGGCGGAACTGGACCCGCCGGCCGCACTGGCCGGGTTGACCGCCGCCGAGGTCGCGCAGGTCGTCGGCTGGCCGTGCCTGAGTAGCTTTCCGCTGGCGCACCTGGCCTGGCTGCACGAACACTGCTCAGATGAATTTCAACAGGCCGGGCACTACGGCATGGATGCCGACTGGCTGCTGTTCCACCTGACGGGCCGGTGGCAGCTCGACCACTCCACCGCTACGACTGGTCATCTGCAAGACCAGGTATCCGGAACCTACCATGCGCCGTTCCTGGCGCGACTGGGGCTCGCGTCCGAGAAACTCGCCGCGTTGGTGCCGTCCGGCCGCGTCGTCGGCCCGTTGTGTGCGCCGGGTCTGCACGACACGGGGCTTTCGCCGAGCACCCGGGTCGTGACCGGCTGCTTCGACCACCCCGCCGCCGCCCGCGCAATGGGTGTGCTCTCGCCGGGCCAGCTGCTGCTCTCGTGCGGCACGTCGTGGGTGGGCTTCACGCCCTGCGCGGAGCGAGCGGCCATCCTCGCTGCCGGTATGCTGTGCGACCCGTTTCTCGCGTCGGAAGGTGGCCCTTGGGGCGGTATCTTCTCGGTACCGCACATCGGGCCTGCCATCGACTGGTATGTGGAGCACCTCATCGCGCCGGGCGAGCGCGACCGGTTACGGGTGTTTGACGAGTCCGCCGCCGCCGCCGCTCCGGGCGCGGGCGGGCTCACAATCGACCTGACGCAGCCGCCGCAGCGCGTGAGCGCCACCCGCCCGAATCTCAGCCGCGCGGTCATGGAGGGAGCGGCTCGACTTCTGAGTGCAGAGATCGAGGCGCTGCGGGTTCATGGGTTCCGGTACCGCCAGGCCGTAATGGTGGGTGGACCGGCCCGGAGTCCGATCTGGCCGGGAATCGTCGCCGAGATCACCGGTTTGGACGTGACGGTCGGCAGCCGGTCGGCCGGAGCCCAGGGCGCGGCCTTGCTGGCCGGCATCGGCATCGGACTCCACCCCGGTCGACCGATCACCCAGGCGGTGCGAGGAGGGCGCGATGGACGGTAGTCCGGCTTCCAGTGCCGTGAGTCGCGTGACGGCGGCGGCCGACCGCGAGGTCTATGACCGGGAGCTTCAGGACTTCCTGCCGGCCCGGATCTTTGATGCGCACGCGCACCTGTTCGACCAAAGCTGCCTGCGCCCCGGTGCGGACTTTCCGCCGAAGAGCTGCTATCGGAAGTTTGGTGGCGTGTCGACGCTCGACCAGTACCTGGCCTGGGCTGCCACGTTCCTGCCGGAGCAAGAGGTGTATCTGAATAGCTTTGGCCATCCGGCGCACGAGACCGACCTGGATGCCTCGGCTGCCTACTCCGGTCGGATCACGGATAACCGCCGCTTCTTCGGCCTGGCGCTCGTTTCGCCGCACGATACGGCCGAGGCGGCCTTGCGACGCGTTGTCGACAACCGCCTGGTCGGCTACAAACCCTACCTGGCGTTTGTCGACTGGAAGCCGGCCAGCGAGGTTACCATCGACGACATGCTGCCCGTGTCGCAGATGGAGGTTGCGGACGAGCACGGGCTGGCCGTCACGCTGCATATCCCTCGGCCGGGCCGGCTGGCCGACCCCGCAAACCAGGCACAAATGGTCGCGCTGTGCCGCCGCTACCCCAGGGCGCGGATCATTTTCGCGCATATCGGCCGGGCTTACTACCTGTCCAACATCCGGGGCCTGCTTGATGGCATTGCGGCCTGTCCGAACGCCTACGTCGATACCGCCATGGTCAATCACGAGGGCGTGCTCGAATACCTGTTCCGCCAGTTCCCGCGCGAGCGCATCCTTTTTGGTTCGGACGCCCCGATCGCCTTCCTGCATGGGAAGTCGGTCGAGATCAACAACCAGTACGCCTACCTGATGGGTGAGGACTACGAGATCGGCACTTCGATCTACGATGCGGGCCATGCGGTGAGCTTCACCTTCTTCTTCTATGAGCAGCTTCGAGGCATCAAGCTGGCGGCTGAAAGGGTGGGACTTTCGCGCTTGGAGGTCGAGGCGCTGTTCTTCGACAACGCCTGTCGTCTGTTCTCTGCGATTGCCCGGAGGAACTACCCATGACGCCCGCCCACCAGCCCCGGATCGGCCTGCTGCCGTTCTACCTGAAGCTCTACGATGATTTGCTGCCCGACTGCCGGTCCGGGTTCGACGGGTTCATCCAGCGCGTGGCGAAGGGATTCGAACAGCGCGGCATCACGGTCGTGACCGCGCCCATCTGCCGTGTCGCCGGCGAGTTCGCGTCCGCGATCCGGCAGTTCGAACAGGCGGGGGCCGACTGCGTCGTCACCCTGCACCTGGCCTACTCGCCGTCGCTCGAGGCGATCGACGCCTTCTGCGCCACGCGGCTGCCGATCCTGATTCTGGACGCCACCCGCGACGCGGCCTTCGGACGCGACGTCGCGCCGGACCGGATCATGTACAACCACGGTGTGCACGGGGTCATGGACTTCGCCTCCATGCTCCGCCGGCGGCGGCGGGCGTTCGAGATCGTGGCCGGCCACGACGCCGACCCGCGAACGCTCGATCGGGCGGCCGACTTGGTGCGGGCAACGGTCGCCGCCGCTGCGCTGCGCGGCAGCCGCACGTTACGCGTCGGTGAGGCCTTTGCGGGCATGGGCGATTTCGCGGTCGGAGAGGACGTGCTGGCGGCCAAGCTGGGGGTCTCCGTTTGCGAAATCGGGCTGGCGGCGCTCGACGAAGCCGTCGGGCAGGTGACCGATGCGGCCGTCGCCCATGAGGTGGATGGCGATCGCGAGCGTTTTGCCTGCGAGCTGCCGGCCGAGGCACACGCGCGCTCGGTGCGCGTCGGCCTCGGCCTGCGCCATCTGCTTGAGGCCGGGCGTTACCTGGGGTTCAGCGTGAACTTCCAGGCCTTCGACCGGGCCGATCGCCCAGCCAACACCATGCCCTTCCTCGAGATCTCGAAGGCCATGGGCCGTGGCATCGGATACGCCGGCGAGGGCGACGTGCTCACCGCCGCGCTTGTCGGCGCACTGGCGCGCGCCTTCGGAGCCGTCACCTTCACGGAGGTATTCTGTGCTGACTGGGCCGGCGACACGCTGTTTCTCTCGCACATGGGCGAGATTAGCCCGACGGTGGCCGGCGACCGGCCGCGCGTTAGCGCCAAGCCGTTCTTCAGCGGGGGCTCGCTGGACCCGGCCGTGCTGACGTGCGCTGTCAGACCCGGCCCGGCGGTGTTCGTCAACCTCGCCCCCGGTCCGGACGATCGCTTCACGCTCATCGTCGCGCCGGTCGAGGTGCTGGCCGAAGACGACTCGCTCGACCCGGCCATGCGCGACGTGGTGCGTGCCTGGGTTCGGCCGTCGGGCCGGGTTGGCGAGTTCTTAGAGGCCTACTCGCGCGCCGGCGGCACGCATCACAGTGCTCTCGTGCTGGGTGACTGCGCCGAGGCCGTGGCAGCCTTTGGCCGGATGATCGGCGTCGAGGTTCTGACGCTGAAGTGATGGGTTGGTCTATGGGGTGCGGCTACGACAGGCGCGTTGCGCATCAACCGCGGCCGGGACAAGCCCGGCCCTCCAGCCCTGCATCACACCGATGGAGGGACGACCTTGTGTCGTCCGCACGCCATGGGCCGCATCCATGACTGACGGCTAACAGCGAGACGTGTCCGACAACGGTGACGACTGAAAGGCCAACGATGAACCAACCGACACACCTGAACCTCGGCATTGTCGGCGCCTGTGGCCGCGGGGCCAGCTTCAAGGGGGCCTGTGACGCCCTGGGGCATGTGGCGATCCGTGCGGTCTGCGACACGAACGCCGAAGCTTTGGGCGCGGCTTGCGAGCGCTTGGGTGCACGCGAGCAATACACGGACTACGGTGAGATGCTGGAGCGCGCAAAACTGGACGCCGTGATCATCGGGACGCCGATGCACTGCCATGCGCCGATGGCCATCGCGGCCTTAGAGCGAGGCATCGCTGTGCTTTCGGAGGTCACCGCCGCCGTGTCGGTGCCGGAGTGCCGGGCGTTGGTCGCCGCTGCCACGAAGAGCCGCGGAATCTATATGATGGCGGAGAACTACACCTACATGCAGTCCAACGTGATCGTGCGCGAACTGGTCCGGCGCGGCCTTTTCGGCACGCCGTACTATGCCGAAGGCGAGTACCTTCACGAACTGAAGGGGTTGAATGAAGTCACGGTGTGGAGGCGTAAGTGGCAGACCGGCGTCAACGGTGTGACCTATGGCACCCACAGCCTTGGGCCGATCCTGCAGTGGATGCCGGGTGACCGCGTTGCATCGGTCTGCTGCGCCGGCAGTGGGCATCACCATCGTGACCCGCGCGGCGCCGCGTATGAGAATGAGGACGCCTGCGTGATGCTCTGCAAGATGGCCTCCGGCGGCCTGGTGAAGATCCGGGTGGACATGCTCTCCGACCGGCCCCATTCGATGACCAACTACCAGCTCCAGGGCGCAGACGGCTGCTATGAGTCCGCCCGTGCCCCTGGCGAGAAGAATCGCATCTGGCTGCGGGGCCACAGCAATGACCCGAACAACTGGATGGACTTGGCCGAACTGAGCGACGAGTTCCTGCCGGACTTCTGGAAGGCGAACCTGGAGCGCGGCCGGGCGGCCGGACATGGCGGCGGCGATTTCTTCGAAGTCCTCGACTTCGTCGACGCGATCATGGGGCGGCGGCCAAACCCCATCGGTATTCACGAGGCCATGGACATGACCTTGCCGGGGCTGGTCAGTCAGCAGTCGATCGCCGAGGGCGGCCGCTGGATCGACGTCCCCGACTCGCGCACGTGGTTAGAGCCCTTTCGGCCCAACACACACGCTGATGCGCGTGTGTTTCCAATCGTGGCACGGGCTTCCAGCCCGTAGCCGGCTACGGGCTGGAAGCCCGTGCCACGTTGGGCTGCGGGCGTGGCCCGCCTTCGGATCCGACGGACAACCCGACACTCGAACAGGAGACCACCATGGCAATAAGACAGAGACCAACCGGAAGTCGCAAGCCGATCCGGGTGGGCGTGATCGGCGTGGGGCGCGGCTCCAGTTTCGCATCCGGCGCGACGGACTTGGTTGGCATGAAACTGGTCGCGCTCTGTGACACGTGGGAGACCAAGCTGAAGGAGGCGGGGAAGCGCTACGGCGTGGCGACCTACACCGACTACGACAAGTTCCTAGAGCATGACCTCGACGCCGTGGTGCTGGCCAACTACTTCCACGAGCACGCGCCCTTCGCGATCAAGGCGCTGGCCGCCGGCAAACACGTGATGAGTGAGACGTCCTGCAACGCGACCCTGGCCGAGGGGGTGGCGTTGTGCCGCGCCGTCGAGAAGAGCAGTAAGGTCTACATGCTGGCCGAGAACTACCCGTATACGCAGTTCCACATGGAGATGCGGCGGCTCTACCAGGCCGGCGAGATTGGCGAGGTCACCTATGCCGAGGGCGAGTACAACCACCCGATGGCCCCGCAGGAGCGGCTGGCGATTTCGCCGGGTATGCGGCATTGGCGCAACTGGATTCCCTCGACCTACTACTGCACCCATGCCCTGGCGCCGCTCATGTACATCACGGACCGCCGGCCCGTGAAGGTTAACGGGCTCTCAATCGCCTGCCGCGAAGTGGACGCCGAGACGGTGCGCGTCGGCGACCCGGGCTCCGTCATACTGTGCCGCATGGACAATGGCGCGGTCTTCCGCATCTTCGGGCTGCTGCTACCGGGGCACAGCAACTGGACGCGGGTGCACGGCACCAGGGGCGCCATGGAGACCACGCGCGGGCCGGGCTATTTCGGGCCGGGGCAGGTGCGTGTCTGGCACGACCATTGGTTGCGCGGGCCGGGTCAACCGGCCGAGCGCACCTATGTGCCAGACTGGCCCGAGCGCGGCGACCTGGCCGCCAAAGCCGGCCATGGGGGCGGCGATTTCTGGACCAACTTCGAGTTCGCCAACGCCATCCGGTCTGGTACGCAGCCCTATCTGAACGTCTACCGCGGAGTGGCCATGAGCAGCGTCGGCATTCTGGCGTGGAAGAGTGCGCTGGCCGACGGCGCGCCCTTCGAGGTGCCGGACTTCAGCCGGGAGTCGAGCCGCCGGGTTTTCGCGAACGATCACTGGTCGCCGTTCCCCGCCCACGCGGCCCCCGGTCAGCCGCCGCCGAGCATCCTGGGACGCGTCAAGCCGAAGCGTGACGCCATCGCCCGTGCGCGCAGGGTGTGGGCAAAGCAGGGGTACACGGGGGCGTGATCTGACCGATCCGTCGGATCCGTCGGGTCGGACCGACCAACCTGGCCAAAGGGAGCTCAACCCCCATGACCCACATCACGGGCTACCACGCCTTCGCCGATCGCTGGCAGGAGAACGCGCAGCTGGCGCTCGACACCATCGCCATGCGGCCGACGCGCGGGATCCCCACCTGGATCCTGAACGACATGCAGTGGTCGCATCTTGAAACGCTCTCCGGCAACCCGCCGGGCAGCTATCCGCGGGAGCCGTCGCGGGTGTACCGCGAGTTCTCGCTCAAGGCTGGCGTCTGCTTCATCGACCAGTGGATCCCCGAGAACCCGCTCAGCATGAAAGACCAGGGGTATGGCGCTGAGACGGCCCGCGGCGCCACCACCGGCGCCACGGAGATCGTTCGCGACGGGATGGTGATCGATTCGCCCGAAGCCGCTGTCGCGCACATGGAGAGGCACCTCTTCCCGCAATGGGCGCAGTGGCAGCGCGACCTCGAAGCCGGAGCCGATGCACACGTCCGCCGGCTCATTGACGGCGAGGTCGCGGTGCAGGATCTCTTTGGCATGAACATGCTCAAGGGACCCTATGGCGGCTTCTTCGCCTTTCCCGGCTTCCTCTACGGGCTCTACGGCTACGCCAACTACTTCATGGCCTACGCGCTCTACCCGGAGGTCATCGAGCGCGGATTCAAGATTCACGCCGATGCGGCCGCGGTGCATAACCGCCTCGCGGCCCGCGCCATCGTCGACGGCGGCCTGCCGCGGCTGATCCGACTCGACCACGACATGGCCGATTCGCGCGGTACGCTGGTGGACGTCAAGTCGCTGGACCGAATCTGGTTCCCCCACTTTGCCCGCTCGATTCAGCCGCTGCTCGACGCCCGTATCCGTCTGATCTGGCACTGCGACGGCAACCTCATGGCCATGGTGCCACGCCTGCTCGAGTGCGGCATCGGCGGCTTCCAGGGATTCCAGTACGAAGACGGCATGGACTACGAGAAGATCTGCAGGATGAAGACCCGCGACGGCGACGACCTGTTCATCATCGGCGGCGTGTCCGTTACAACCACGCTGCCGCTGGGCACGCCGGTCGACGTGCGGCGCCAGTTGGACTGGCTGGTCGCCAACGGTCCGCGGGTGGGGCTCATGCTCGGCTGTTCCAGTTCGATTGCGCCCGGCGTGCCGCTTGAGAACATGCGGACCCTGATCGACGGACTGGAACACTACCGGACGCGTGGACGCAGGTGAACCTAGAAACGAGCCTGCCGTGCGGCTACGCCGCGAATGATCGCGGGGGGTAACGGCGCCCAAACGTCCCAGCCATGACAGACGGAGAAAAGTGGCCACCGAGGGCACAGAGACCACCGAGCAAGCCGAGGCCAATCTCGGTGGGCTCTGTGTTCTCTGTGGCTGCCCCGCCGCGGGCTACTTCCACACGGGTCTTGTCGGGGTTTCTGTCGACAAAGCTCGCGACAAAGATGCGAATCGATCACGGATGACCGATCACCTGCAGCGCAGCACGTTCTAGGCGGAAACCTGCGGACAACAGCTTCAAGTTACGGACGAGCCCGCCGCCCGCGGAGCGGGAACAAACGAGGGGGTAACACGGACCTCCTATCGGTGGACGATTACGGGCGACGATTACGGATTACGAGGAGAGTCTCTCGATCGTCCACCGTAATCGTCGCCCGTAATCGTCAACCCATGTTATAGGCAAGAGCAGACCATAACACCGTCGCGAACTGTGGCGTCAGCGCCACACGCTCTCCGCCACACGCTCTCTGTCCCCGTCACTCGCTCCGTCACGCGCGGCTCTGACGGCACGGCGCAGAGCACCGTGCTACGGCCAGACACGTCACTTCACTTCGATGCGCAGCCAGGTCACGTCGTCGTAGACCGGGAGGGTCAACGTGGTCGCGGCTGGGGTCGAACTTGCAGAGGTTCGGACGACGGCCGTCCGGCCCGTGAAGGGCCGCAGCGTGGTGGGTGTGCCGGTGAGCTGGCGGTCCACCTCCAGTGTGAGCTGCAGCGGGCCGAGGGGCAGACGGACGTCCGGGCTGACCACATAAGCGGCAACGGCAAAGGCCTTCGCGTCGAGTTGGAAGGTCAGCAGCGCCAATGCGTCAGACGCCTTGAGTGGACCGGTTGTGCCCATGGCCGGGATCAGCGTCGGATCAGGCTCCAGCGCGAAGCGGAAGCTGAGCGGATCGAGACGGTCGAGCCGCTTGGCATTCTGGAGACCATCGCAGAACGAGCGCAGCGTGACGAGTGGCGGGGCCTGGTGCCACTGGAAGTGCTCCGGCGCGAGAGGTCCGGGAATCAACGCATGCGTCAGCTCGCCGTCGCGCGCGGCGCCCGGCTCGAAGGCCGAGTGCAGCAGCACAAAGGGTGCGCCCTGGTTGAGCCAGAAGGCCAGGCTGCGAGTGAGGCCGCGCTGCTTGAGCTGCCAACCGTCGAGACCGCCGAGATCGGGCTCTGGCAGATCGCCCGGTACCGTTCCGAGCGAAGTTATGGCTGTCGGGGTCTGGCTGGCACGCAGCAGGGCGATCAGGTTGTCACGGCGCGAGAAGTCCGCCATCCAGCCCTCGGGTTTGGCCAACAGCAACTCCGGGGCCGGGCCCGCCTCATGCCATACCAATGGGGATCTGACCGGCCAGACGTCGTCGGGACCACGCGCGTCGCGGTCGTACATGCTGCCGCCGAGCCACCCGCGTGCGGTGATGCCGCTCCAGGCGCTGTAGAAGGAGATGGCTCGTCCGGCGGCTTCGGACGGCACCTCGGTGTCGGCGCAGTCCTCGAAGTGGTGGTGGGTGAGTCCCCACCAGACCGTCGGTTCGCGGTAGCCGTCGCGGCGCAGATTGACGATCAGGTTGCGGTCGAATTCGTACAGCCGGCCACCCGGCTGCAGGGCGGTGAGGTCCGCGCCCGGCATCGGTCGCGGTGCTGATGGGGCGCCCCACCAGAGGCCCTGCGCGAGTTCCAGGTCGTAGCTGTCCCGCCGTGTAAAACCGGCCTCGCGGGCCTCGCGCAGGATGAACTGCAAGGCCGTGTAGGTCTTGTCCAGGTAGGCCTTGAACTCCGGCGACCCGACGTCGCCCGCCGGCAGCAGCTCGCCCTGGCGCCACCACTCCTGGAGCTCACGTGTGCCGGGCGTACCCACTGGCGGGATGTGCACGAAGATCACGCACGGCCGCAGGCCGGTCGCGGCACAGGCGCGCAGCTCCAGCCGCAGGCTGGCCAGTTCCGCCTCTTTCGGCGCGGTCCACTCCGGCGTGATGTAGATGGCGAAGTGCGGCGCCAGGCGCAGACGGCGCACGCCGGCGGCTGCCAGTTGCCGCATCACGGCGACATGATCCTCCTGCGTCCAATGGCCGGGAATGTGCTTGTAGTAGACGCCGACCCCTTCGAGTGCCGCCGCGGCCGAGGCGGTCCGCACATTTGAGCGCCAGGGCACGCGGTAGAGTGACGCCGTGCCGGGTGGCAGGCGGTCGAGCTGGTTGGTTCGCGCGTAGTCCTGCAGCACGGCCCCGGCCGCGGGTATCGGCCGCGCCGGGGGCGTCGGCGCGGCTGGTGCTCCGGGGCGGCGCAGGTGGTGCCAGCGTCCGTCGGGGGGCGCTTCGATCTCGAAAGGGCCGGCGTCCGCAAAGGGCCGGATCCGGCACGTCACGGGCTTCGGAGCTTGCGTGAAGGCGCGCACGACCGCCTCGTCGCCCAGGCGCAGCCCGGACCAGAGCGGCCCATCGTCGGTCGGCGCGAGGGTCTCGGTATTCAGAACCGTGCCGCCGTCGAGGAACGTGCGATACGCCAGCAGTTCGTCGTAAACCTCGACCGCATCGATCAGCTCCTCGGTGGCGATGGCCAGCTTGGCAGCGTCGTCCTTGAACCAGAGCGGATTGAAGATCTGCATGCCGTCGGCCCCGCGCAACCAGCAGTGGCGCAGGATCTCGCGGTACCGCACGCGCGACAGAATCGGGATGGTTGGATCACGGTCATCGGCACAGAAGCGGTCGACCCAGGGAATGCATTGCTTCCAGGGTGCGATGCGTTCGGCATTGCGCGTGTGAACCGAGAGCTGGTTGAGCATGACGCTCGTGTAGACGCGGTCCATGTGCGCTTCATCGAGCGGCCAGCCCCACTCGTCCTTCCAGTTGTAACGCTTCCAGATCGTGTTGCCGTAGGCCACGGGGTTGGCCGCCG
The DNA here is from genome assembly GCA_964652365.1 of uncultured Lentisphaerales bacterium. Lineage (GTDB taxonomy): Bacteria > Verrucomicrobiota > Kiritimatiellia > RFP12 > CAZZCT01 > CAZZCT01. Next base: position 10,664 of record CAZZCT010000004.1, on the reverse strand, counting down.
TGAACAGGCCCAGGTCCTTGGGCGCCCAATCGCGCGTGCCTGACCAGGACGGGGTCGGACAGTCGGGGGTAGACTGGATCTCCTCCCAGTTCGTGACGCTGATGTGCGGGTAGGATTCGAGGATGGGGGCCACGACGTAGGCGCTGAACAACTGCACCCGCCACTGCTCGATGAACTGACGGTAGCGTGCCGGGTCGTCCAGCACACCTGGCGGAAACTGCTTGCGGCAGCGCGTGCAGTGGCGGGCTTCGTCCAACTGGGCTTCGCGCCAGTCGGGTTCGATCTCCCAGTCGAGCCAGACGGCATCGATGGCGACGCCGGCGGCGCGGAAGGCGGCGAACGTTTCGCGCAGCTTCTGTTGCGTGATGACCCAGCCGTCCAGCACGAGCGGGCAGGGGAAGGTCGGTTGCTGGCCCGGCCGTTCGAGCTTCACGTAGTCCGCAGGCAACTGGTGCATGGACTCGGGGGCCTGGTCGGGCGGGCCGTTGAAGGCCTGGCCCTGCACCATGATCACGCCAGCACCCTCCCGCTGCAGGGCCTGGGCAAAGGGAATGTACCGCGCATCGGGCGGGATCCACTGCGTCAACCCGCGCTGCTTGAGCGCGCGGATTGTCTCCGGCGGAAAGGGTGTGGCCTCATCCCAGGAGCGGTCATCCGGCCCCAGCCGGAAGACTTCGATGGCGATCATCGGGAAGCGGCCGGTCGGGTCGTGTCGCAGAGGCGGCACCTGCCGGAGGATGTTGGGCAGCGTGTAGGCCGCCTCCGCAAGCTTCCGAGGCTCATCCGCCGCGACGGCGGCACAGCACAGGATCGCGCAACAGACGGCAACGGCTCGCATGGCTATCGGGCTCTCCTTCGCGGGTCCGGTAGGGGGCCGGACCGGCGCAATCATTCTGCTTCGCGGCGGCTGAGTCGCAGGAACTCCTCGCACATGGCCTGCAGCGCCTCGGGGCGGTGGCCGGCACCGGCCGGGTCGGTATACCAGCGGGGTATGAAGCCACCGGCGGGGCGACCGAGCGTGCGGACCATCTGCTGCGCGTAGGCGCGGATGTCGTCCAGCGAGCCGTGTGCCATCGTCTGCTGGATATCAACCGGGGCGAAGAACGTGAGCCGCCCGCCGAAGCGCCGGCCCAGCAGATCGAGGCCCATGTTCTCCTGCTGGTCCATGTGGACCACGTCGAGGCCGATCTCGATCAGGTCGTCAAGGATGTCCACGATGTAGCCGCAACTGTGCAGGAAGTTGAACAGGCCGGCCTCGTGGACAGCCTGGTAAATCCGGGCATAGCGCGGCTTCCAGATCTCGCGCCAGGAGTCGGGCGCGATCATCAGGCGGTCCTGGAGCCCCCAGTCGTCGCACAGAAAGTAGGCATCGACGTCCGCCCGGGCGCACTGCTCAATGGCATAGAGGTTCATGTCCACGAGAATGTCGAGCAACCGGCAGAGGTTCTCGCGTTCGGTGTGGGTGTCGACCCAGACGTTCTCCAGGCCGCGCAGGAAGTGGATGCGCTCGTAGAGCGAGACGCCCCAGGAGAGCAGGAATTTGTCGCCGGCCTTCTGACGGGCAGCCGGGAAGTTGGCAAAGCGTCGGGCTTCGCGGATGTCGGGGATCTTCAGGCGGTTGAAGTCGGCCCACTCCTTGAGGGGATAGTCCTTCACCTCGCCAAGCTGGCAAATGCCGATGTTGTCCCAAACGGCGCCCCACTCGTCGACGCCCTTGCCGGAGGGCCGGGCATCGGGTGATGGCGACATGCCGACGCCGGAGAAGTCGGTGCCGAAGTCGCCGGGCAGGTCGTAGGGCAGGCGTTCGGTGTTCTGGAAGCGGATCGTGCGGCGGACGAGTTCGCGGCTGGTTGTCATGGGGGGGTTCCGTACCTCGATCAGGTGGGTCGAGTGTATCCGACGTTGAATCAGGAACTCAAGAATTGTGCGGACCGATCTCGTTCATAACTTGGCCATTTTGTCGCAATTCGGTTGGAGGCAGGCACGAGACAAAGACCGGAGACGAAGATTGAAGACAATGACGGAGTGCGGGATCTTTGTCGTGTGTCTTTGGTCTTTGTCTGTGAATAAGTCAATCAGACCGCAGAATGCAATCCCAGATTCGACGTTGGATGTTCGACGAACGGCCCGGAGGAGCGTTTTACGGCGCCGTAGCACGGTGCTCCGCGCCGTGCCGTCAGTGACGCACGGTCTCTGGGCACAACTTGACGGACCACGCCCGCAACCCAAGTGAACCGCTAAGGCACCAAGAACGCCAAGTAATCACGATGTCCTTGGCGATCTTGGCGCCTTGGCGTTTTGTTTTCCTGGTATTCAGTTCTTTCTGGATCAGGCGCTAACGTTACTGCGCTGCCGCGGCGGGTTTGGTTGTGGCCGGGGTCACGCGGCTGTCGGCTGGCAGCGCGAGCGGGGTCAGTGGGTCGAGGCCGACCGCCAACGTGAAGAGCGTGCCGATTGCCTCGCTTAAGCCTTCGGCGTCGTTCGCGATGCAGGCGATGGTCTCGACGTCGTGCCCAAGCGTCATCAGGTTCCACGCGATCAGACCGCGGCCCCGGCCCGGGAAATCGGCCGTGGGCGCGTAGGGCAGCACCTTGGCGGCGAGCAGGCGTTTGATGAGGGCGTTGTCTTCGGCATTGCCGAGGATCACGGTCGGCTGCGGCAGGTTGTAGCCCACGACCTGCGGTTGCTGGCGCGTATTCGCGTCCAGACTGCCGGCGCAGGCTGCGCCGCACCAGGTCTTGGCCTCCTCGTCCGTCAGCGGCCGGGCCTTGGATGCCTCTTCGAGCGGCTGGATGGTCGCGGTCACGTTGTACGGCTTCAGGATGGTGACCAGGCGCTCGGCCGCGGCCTTGGCGTACGCGCTCGATCCCGCCACGATGCCGATCTGGCGGTGGGTGCGGAAGAAGCGGTAGATGTTCTCCCGGTCGGCCCAGAAGTGGATGGCGCGGCGCTCGGCGCCGGCCAGCGCCCCGCACTGCGCGGCAGGCTGGTAGGCGAAGGAGGCCGTGCCAGCCGTGCCGCTTAGCAGTTCGCGCACCGTCACCTGCCAGGTGCCGGCCGGATCGTTGGCCGCCAGCGGCAGGCTGAGCGCGCAGACGCCGCTTTCCGTCGCGCGGTAGAGGTCGTAGCGCACCACGCCCAGCGGATCCGTCACGGTGATCTGCAGCGGCGCGCTACCGGCGAGAAGCTTGCTCTGCGCGTCCACCAGCGTGGCCGTGAGTTCCAGCCGCACGGGCGACTCGTGCTCGCGGGTCAGGTCGTGGTTGAGCGTTGGGGCACCCACCTGCACGCCGCCAATCGGGCGGGCCGGCCGCGCAAAGGCCAGCATCTGGCCGGGGGCGAACTCGAGCGTGGCGACCTGCTCCTTGCCCTTCTTCGCGAACGTGGCGGTCGAACCGGCAGCTACCTCCAGAATCGGGCGGCCGTCATCTGGCAGGCCGATCGTCACGCGGGCTGCGACCGGCACGCCGTAGCCGGTGCCGTAGCCCGGCTCCGGGGTGTAGTTGACCGCGAAGACGTAGTCGATCTCGCCGCGCACCTGGCGGCCGGCGCAGACGGTCTCGATGCTGCTCGCGAAGGCCGGCTGGATGCCCTTGGCGGCCAGTGCGGTCTTCAACGCCTGGGCCATCGGCGCGGCGTACTCCATCACGGCGCGGAAGGAGTTGACCTTGGCGGTCTCGGACTTCAGGCGCTCCGGGTCATCGGCCGGGATCTTCTTGAGCCCTTCCTGGGCCTGCTTCCAGAGCGCCTCGGGCTGCACGTCCAGGCGCGTCGCGCCGGGCACGTCGAGCTTGCAGTCGGCAGTCACCAGCACCGCGCCGCCCTGTTTCACGAAGGCCCCAAGGGCCCGGATCACCGCGGGATCGAGATACAACAGACCGGTCAGCAGCACGGCTTTGTGACCCGCGGCCAGTGTGCCGTCGAGGATGTCTTCGTCCAGTACCGTGTTGATCGGGTACTGCGTGAGCCGCGTGGCCATGTAGGCCATGGCCAGTGCGCTGGGCTGGGTGTTGCCGCCGTGCTGGTACTCGATGTTGGACTTGGAGAAGAGAATCGCGAGCGGCTGGCGCGTGATGGCCGGCTTCGTAAAGATGGTGCCCAGCCGCGCGAAGAGCTTGTTGCGGTCGGTGATGCCGGGCGCTGCCTCGCTCTTGGCGTTCAGTCCCGGTGGCGTGGCCATGCCCTGAATGCCGGTGATGAAGGATAGATTGTGCTCCTCGGTAAAGGCTGCGGGCGTCATGGCATACCATTCGGGCAGGTACCAGGTGGGCTTGTCGAGCTGGCGCGGCAGCGCCATTTCGAGGAAGAAGGAGGGGTTGAAGTTGCGCAGCCAGAAGTCGTTGTAGCCGCCGTGGCCACTGACCACCGGCATGCTGCGGACCACGTTGAAGTAGTAGCCGTCGTGGTAGGCAGTCCAGCCGTATTGACACTGGGTGACGGCCAGGTAGCCGGGCTTCATCCGTTCCAGCGCGTGGCGGCTGGCCTTCCAGAAGGCGTCCATGAAACCCAGCTTGAACTCGCACACCTGGCGCCATTGCGCCAGGCCCTCGGGAGTCGCGGTGTCCATCTTGTCGAACCACGGCATCTCGGCGCCGTAGGCGCTCTGGTAGGCGGCGCGCTGGGGGGCGATGTCGTGGGGGCCGAAGAGCGGCTTGCCGTCCGGGCCTTTGAGGTAGGGGTGCGGTTGATGGGTCAGCCCCGGCTCATCGTGCAGGTGGGCGCCGATGGCATTGGGCAGGGTGCGGAAGCCAAAGGCGCGGTCCACGCCGCGCTGCATGGCGCCGATGTAGACGTTGGGATCGGACCAGTCGTTGGAGAGCCGCAGGTCGTGCTGGTGGCCACCGCCCATCAGGCAGACACCCATGACGTCCTGACCGCTGGGGATCGACTCCTCGCCGGTCTCGCCCCAGGCCAGGTTGAAGCCCATGCCGTCCACGCCTTCGGCCAGCATCTGGCTGTTGCGCGAGCCGCCCCAGTGGATCAGACGGTAGCTGCTCTGGCGGATGTGTGAATAGACGCTGAAGGCCGCCTCGGCTCGGGCGCCGTCGGCCTGCACCGTCACGGTGTAGTCTCCCGGACGCAGCAGCCAGCCATTCAGGCGCAGGTGTTCGACAGCCTGGGCCCGGCCGTCGGTGGCGGCCACGGCCGGAAGCGCGAACTCGAAGGCCAGGTTGCTGCCGTCGGCGCCCACGACCGTCAGTAGCAGCACGCCCGCGGCCAGCGGTTGGGCGTCGCTGCGCGCCACCGCCAGGTCAATGCGCTCGTTGGTCTGGTAGAACTTCCGCCCGAGCGGCAATGTCAGGCTGAGCTCAGCCGCATCGAGCGACTGTACCGCCAGGCCGGCGGCAAGGGTCAGGCCCATCAGATGGCGGAGGGTGCTGCGTCGTGACATCGTGTCGTCTCCCATTCCTGTAGCTGTAAGCTTGCCTATAACTTCGGTTCACGATACGGGCGACACAGGGTCGCCCCTCCATGGCGTCCACGGGCGCTGGAGGGCCGGGCCTGTCCCGGCCGCATGACTTCCATGGGTAATCGAAGGCACCGAGTTACCCCCTCGAGCATTCGCGGCGCAGCCACGCGGCCGGCTCGTCCATAGCTTGAACTCATTGCGCAACTGAGCAAGAGCGGCGTCGCGCGGGATACCGCTTGCCGCCGCTTTTCTACTCGCGTTCTATACTCGCACGAAAGCGTTCGAGTGCGTCGCTACGAACCGCCGTACCAGCAACTTCCGTGCCCCGCCGTTATCGGACCATCAGCATCGACCCGGCCGACGGCTTCCAGATCTGCAGGAAGTCGACGCCCTCGGCGCCCGGTTTGGCCTTATCGGCCCCATCAATGCGAATGTCGAAGTTGGCCCAGCCGGCGGCGACGGTCAGCTCGGTCGTCGCGTCGCTCCAAGTAGTCATGTAACTTTCGCCAGTCGCCGGCAAGGTCCAGACCGTTGCGTCGTTGACCTTCATGACGACGTTCGCCCCGCGTGTGCGGTAGCGGATCCGGAAGCGGTACTTGTCCGCCTTGGGCACATAGAGGCGCACGCGCGCATTGCCCCAGTAGTGGGGGTAGATCAGGTAGGTTCCCTCGGAGCACGAGGCATCCGACCCGATGCTGGGCACGTAACCTTCGCCGTGCATCTGGTGGGTCACCTCCGCGTCAGTCTCAGGCTCGATGCGCAAGGGGCCGGCCGTGAGGTCGAAGTCGCGCGTGGCGTTGGCTACCGGGGTCACCGAACGGACCTGGCGGTTGTAGCCGAAAGCCAGTGCGATCAGGTCCAGGCGTGTGCCGGCCGTGGCGGCGACCGAGTAGGCGCCTGCGGCGCCGGCGTCGGCGAAGTAGGTGCAGCCGGGGAAACGCACCCCTGAGTCCGTCAGCACGCCGATGCGCGCATAGGGCACGGCGGCGCCGCCGGTGCGCACGGTGCCGGTCACCGTGGCGGTGGGGTAGATGGTGACGAGTTCGATCTCGGCGTAGTCGATGTTGCAGAGGGTCGTGCCCTTGTTCTGACCCTCCCAGTAGAGGTCGATGTTCTGCCAGCCTGGGGTGTAGGTGACGAAGCTCTTGCTGGAGGTGGTCCAGGCGCCGGCGGTTGCGCTCCAGGAACCCACATTGCCGCCGTTAAGCCGCAGGTCGACCCGCCCGCTGTCCAGGCGGTAACGCAGGGTCACCTTGTACTCGCCCTTGTGCGGCAGGTAGAGGCGGTTGTATAGCCAGCCCCAGTGGTGGCTGAGCAGCAGGTTCTGGCCCTGCGAGGAGCCGGCGTCGTCGATGATGTAGGCACGCCAGCCTTCGTCGTGCGCCTGGCAGGTAATGCGCGGATCACTTTCGGCCTCGATGCGCAGTTTGCCGGGGGTGAGGGCGAAGTTATACGTGCCGCTGGCCACGGGCGCCACATTGGTCACCAGTCGCTGATAGCCCAGCGCCTGACAGACCAGCGTGACGTTGCGGCAAGCCGAGGCGGCCACCGTGTAGGCACCGGCGGCAGTGCCCTCGGCAAAGCCGATCGAACCGGGCCAGTTGGTGGAACCGTCGCGAATCCAGGAGACCGTGGGATAGGTCACGGCGGATACGCCGTTGGACGTGACGTTGCCGGCCAGCGTGGCGGATCGCAGCGGATCGCCCTGGGTGATTTCGACGTAGTCGGCATAGTCGTTCAACGTGTAGTTGAGGTCCATCGATTGCAGCATGAAATCGGTGTACCAGCCGGCGTCGAGCATCAGCGTCACGGTCCGATTGGTCCATGCTCCGCCTGTCGCAGGCCAGGTACGTGACGGCGGTTGGGCCCAGCCCCAGGGCATGAGCCAGATACGCCCGTTGGCGGCCGAGCCGATGTTGTAGCGGGTGGCGAAGTGGTATTCGGCCGACTTCGGAATGTAGAGCGGCAGGTTCATGCGGGTCCAGTAGTGCACCAGTCGCAGGTGGCGACCATTGGACGCGGCGGGGTCGGCGATGATAAGCGGACGCCCGCCGTAGCCGTGCTCACTGCAGGTGACATCCGTATCGGTCTCGACCTCGATGCGCGTGGCTCCGGGGGTCAGGCCGAAGCGGTTGGTTTGGGCCGTCGCCGGCGAGAGCGGATCGACGCGCACCGCGCCGCGCTGGAAGCCCAGTGCAATGACGCCGATCTCGATGTTGGTTGGCGAAGGCGTGATGGTCTTGCTGTAGGCGCCTGCCGCGGAGCCCTGCGCGTGCACCGTCACCCAGCCGTCCGCGGCGTCATCGACTCCGGCGACCCAGTTGGTCTTGCTGTTGACCCAGAAAGCAACCGTGGCGTTGGTCACCCCGGCTCCATTGGTCAGGTTGGTTATGCTGCCGCTGAAGGTCATCTGGGCTTGCGCAGCCCCTGTCAGCAGCAAACTCACGGCCAGGCAACCGGTACCAAACGCCATTCCAACATTTCGACTATGCGTCTTCATCGCACCCCTCCTGCATGAACTGCACAACCCAACCTACACAGTACCTCTTTTATACTCCTTCTGTACGGCCTACAGCAAGGCGATTCGTGATTTGCAACCCCTGTTCTGCGAGAGTTGCCGCGAAGCCTGCCGCAGTTTCGTGCGCTCGTCCCTGCGCTGGCGGTTCGGCAGGAGCCTCGCCCTCCCGGAGCACAGGTCAACGCACGGGCGAGGTCAGGGTGGGAGGGCGAACGTCCTCGTGAGCCGTGATTGCATGGGCATGCGCACGTCGGAGCGGCAGGTTCGGCGGCAACTCGCGCAGTTTGAGGCACGCCGTAGGGGGCAGAGCCCCAACGCGAGCCACAGCGCCAGTGGCACGAGCGCCGTGTAGTAGCGTGGCAGCGGGCCGTGGACGATGACCGGGAAGATCAGCGCGGTCCAGAAGAGCACCGCCATGGCGCGCGCCAGCGCTGAGCCGCCGCGCCGGAAGGCCACCACCGAGCCCGCGAGCACCAGCCAGAGGATGGCGCCGTTCCATTCGGGCAGGGCGTCCAGCAGTGCCAACCCCCACCGGCGCGCCTTGGCCGGCAACGGGGCGGCGCTGGGCACCCAGGCGGTGTCCATGAAGGCCTGCCGCGCCGCCACTTCGGCCGGCGCGCCAGCCGATGCGCCAGGGATCAACCAGACGTCGCGCTCCGCTGGCGGGCGCTCGCCGAGGGTCACTAACCACTCGGGAATGAAGACGTCCGGTCCCATCACGCGGCCTTCGGAGGTTGCGAATAGATCAGCCGCGACGGTTGTGGCGAAACGCAACGGGTGACGCCGGAGGGCGGCCAGTCCGGCGCGGCCTCGGTTCGGGTGCGTCATGAGCTGGAAGCATGTTGGTCTCCCGGTGGGCCATTGTGGGTATGGCGCTGCGCCAGGTGCCGGGGCATCAGGCCGGTCGGCGGACGCCGTGTACCGCGGGAACCAGCGCGTCCTTCTGGGCCTGGCGGGCGCGGGCGCCCTTGGCGACAAAGATCGGCGTGCCGCCGAACGGGTCGCGCTCGGTCCAGTACATGGCCGTCGACCAGGTCGAGGGTGTGGGTGTGAAGAGCTGGACCTGCTCGGGCGCGAGCTGCAACTCGCGCGCGGCAAAGGTCTTGAGGCGGCGCATGGCGGCCTCATCACACCCGGGGTGGGCGGCAATGAAGTAGTAGGTCAGGAACTGCTTGCGGCCCTGGCGGGCGCACGCGGCCAGGAACTGCTCGCGGAACGCCAGCAGGCCGGCGATGCCGGGCTTGCCCATCAGGTTGAGCACGGCGGGGTCGCTGTGCTCGGGCGCCAGCTTGAGCTGGCCGGAGACGTGATGGGCGGCCAGGGCCTCAAGGTACGCCGCGCCGTGGGCGGTGTCGGCCAGCACGAGGTCGTGGCGCACACCCGAGGCCACGAAGACGTGCCGCACCCCCGATACCCGGCGCAGGCGCGCCAGCAGGCCGACCAGTGGCGCGTGGTTGACCGGCAGGCGCGGGCAGAGGGTCGGGAAGAGGCACTCGCGGTCGGCGCAGGCGCCTTCGCGGGCGGCCTTGGGGCAGGCAAAGCCGTACATGTTGGCCGTGGGGCCGCCCACGTCGCGGATCGTGCCGCGGAAGGCGGGGTGTTGCGTGAAGCGGCGGGCCTCGGCCAGGATCGATTCGGCGCTGCGCGAAACGAGTTGGCGGCCCTGGTGGACCGCGATCGCGCAGAAGCGGCAACCGCCGCAGCAGCCGCGGTGGGTGGTGATCGAGAAGCGGATCGTGTCCTGGGCGCGCACCGCGCCGCCAGCGGCGTCGTGGGGGTGGACATCGTAGGTGTAGGGCAGACCGTGCACGCGGTCGAGTGCCGCGGGCTCGAGCGGCGGCGCGGGCGGGTTGTGAACCAACCAGCGGTCGGCGTGCGGTTGCGCCAGCGTCTTGGCCGTGTGCGCGTCCTGATGCGCCGCAAACCGGCCGAACATCTCGAGAAAGACGGACTTGTCGGCGGCCGCTGCCTCGAAAGACGGCAGGTGAACGGCTTCGGCCGGGGGCGCGGCGGCGGCGTGGCAGAGGCCGCGCAATCCGCGCCACTCCCGACCTGCGCGGAGTGCCTCCGCCAGCGCCACGACGGTCTCCTCCCCCATGCCGTAGACCAGGGCGTCGGCCTTGGCGTCGAACAGGATCGAGCGGCGCACGCGGTCGGACCAGAAGTCGTAGTGGGCGATCCGGCGCAGGCTGGCCTCGATGCCACCGAGAACGATCGGAGGGCAGGGCCGGCAAGCGCCGCGGATGAGGTTGGCGTAGGCGGTGCAGGCGCGGTCCGGGCGGCGGTTGTTAACCCCACCTGGCGTGTAGTCATCCTCGCGCCGGTGCCGGCCGCCGGCGGTGTAGTTGGCCACCATCGAGTCGACGCACCCGGCCGAGACGCCCCAGAAGAGCCGCGGCACACCGAGCCGCAGGACGTCGGCGGGCGAGGTCACGTCGGGCTGACCAATGATGCCGACGCGGAAGCCGGCGGCCGTGAGCACGCGGCCAATGACCGCCACGCCGACGAATGGGCTGTCGATGGCGGCGTCACCCGAAACCAGGACCACGTCGGGTGCGTCCCAGCCCAGGGCGCGCAGCTCGGCCCCCGTCGTGGGCAGTAAGGACGTTAACGGCGTGGATTGCATCGGTGCGCTACGAGCGCCGCGACTGACCGCCGCGCGCGGAGCCATAGCCATGCTGCGTGCCGCGCGAGGACGGGCGCTGGCCGCGCGGACCGCCGCGGCCCCCGCCCCCT
>CAZZCT010000003.1:0-71299 GCA_964652365.1 uncultured Lentisphaerales bacterium | reverse complement strand
GCCCGCGGGCGGCATGGGGGTGGGCATCGACCGCCTGGTCATGATGCTGCTCGGCGCGGATGCGATCCGCGATGTGATCCTGTTTCCGGTGCTGCGGCCCAAGGCGTAACGACCGACCGCGCCGACGCAGTCCTCACACGGCCGGGCCGGCAGTCCGCCGGCCGGGCTTGAGTCCGGCGGGCTCCTGGAAACGGGAGTTGGCGCCATTGCGGGTGAATGGACGGACCGGGCGGCGCCCTGAGGCGATGCCCGGTCCGTGGGGCGACCGTTGTGGATCATCGCATGATGATGGCAGTGCCCAGCTCTGCGTCCTCGTAGGCGCCCATATCCACCGTGCGCCAGACGATCCGGGGCTTGCCGCTCACGTCGCCGCCACCCACCATCCAGGACTGGTTCAGGCCGTGATCCTTGCAGGGCGAACCGTGCGCGATGCGGTAGTTGCCGGCGGTCCAGTTCAAGAAGTCCGGGTCGGCGGCAATGTTGTCCGTGTCGCTGCCGCCCGAGACCAGCGGCGTCGAGCAGGAGAACCGGAACGTGCCGCCTTCCTTGAAGACGTTCGGGCTGGCGTCTCCCGAACCGTTGAAGTAGACGATCGTGTTCAGTACCGAGCCCCCCGTGACGTGCAGGCCGCCGCCCCGCTTGGCGACAGTGTTCGCGACCACCGTGCAGTTCTCCACGTTCCCGCCGCTGACGTAGATGCCGCCGCCGCCATCGGAGTCCCCATTGACCTCGTAGTTCCTCGTCACCACGCAATTGCGGATCGTGCCGCTGGAAAGCAGCGCCCCGCAGGCTCCGCTTGTATGACCGACCTGTACGCGGTTGCTCACGATATGGCTGTCGACGAGCAGGCCGCCGTTGACGTTCGCGCCGCCGGCCCGGCCGTGGTGGAACTGCGCCAGGTTCTGGGCGATCCAGCAGTTGGTTGCGATGCCGCCGCCGACGTAGATGCCGCCGCCGCCGTTCGGCGCCGGTCCGGCGCCGTCGACGCTGGTATTCCCGGTGATGACGCAGTTCTCCACGCGGCAGTTCGCGGAGCCCATGTAGATGCCGCCGCCCTTATAGCCCGTGCTGTTGAGCAGCCGGCAGTTGCGGACCGTGCCCGCCGAGAGCTTCACGGCACCGCCGTCTTCCAGGACGTACGCATTCTGTATGGTGAAGCCGTCGAGCACCGCCCCCGCGGCATTCATGGCCACGCCGCGCGCGTTTGACGTGCCGTCGATCACGGTCGCGGCGGCGCCGTGGAGGCTCTTCAGCGTCAGCGAACGGTCGACCCGGATCGTCTGCCCGTTCAGCCGGTAGGTTCCGTCACCGACCCAGACGCTGGCGTGGGAGCCGCCGAGATCCATGACCGCCTGTTCGACCGTCACGGCGTCCTGGATGTTGCTGGCCGCCTTGGGCCACGTGTCGTAGGGGTACGTCCCGGACCCGTTGGTGGACACATAGGCGTCCGCATCGTTGACGATGCTGATGTAGTTGGCCTTCGCAATGGACGCGACCTCCCCGGCGCCGTTGGTGACCCTGAGCGAGACGGTGTATCGCCCCACCGCGTTGTAGAGGTTCGTGACGACCGTCCGCCCGGCGCCGCTCAGTGTGCCGTTACCGAAGTCCCAAGCGCACCCGAGGCCGGTCGTGTCACCGGACAGCGCGGCCGTGAACACGGCGTTCAGCGAGCCGAGGCCAACCGTCGGAGCGGCGTTGAAGTTGCACGCCAGCGGACCGCCATTGGGGTTGTACTCATACGCGCCCATGTCATAGAGCGTCGAACCGTTGTCGTCGCCGTCGACCGGACGCACCTTGCTCTCCAGATCGTAGGGCGTGGCGCCGACCGACGTACCCGTGTCGATGCAGGGCGAGCCCGGCAGCAGGCGGAAGTTGCCCGCGATCGCGTTGGCGAAGGTCGGATTGGCATCCGTGTTGTTGACATCGCTGCCGCCTGAGATGGGCGGGGTCGAACAACTGTACGAGAAGGTGCCGCCCACCTTCGACGCATTGGCGGGGTTGCCCTGGTTCAAATAGACGATCGTGTTACGCACATCGCCGGCCGCCTGCAGGAGCCCGCCGCCGGGATCGCCCACGGCACTGTTGCCGACGATCGTGCAGTTCTGGACTGTGCCGGCGTACTGGCAGATTCCGCCACCTTGATGCGTGCTGTTGGCGACGTTGCTGACGATCAACGAATTCTGCACTACGCCGCCGCGCAGGCTGATGCCGCCGCCACCCTGGGCCTGGTACCCGCGCGGGCCGGCCACATTGCCGCTTATGACGCACCGGTCCACCGTGCCTGCCGATTGGTAGACGCCGGCGGCTTCCTCGACGTGGCCGGCGCCGACGTAATTGCCGCTGACCGTCGATTTGACGATCTGCCCCCCGGTCATATAGACGCCGCCACCGAAGGTGTAGTGACTGTAGCAGGTGTTCCGATCGATGAGGCTGGTCATGACCGTGCCGCCGGTCATGCGGATGCCGGCCCCGTAGCTGCCGGCGTCAGGCCGGCACTCGTTCTTCACCACCGTGCACGATTCCACGCGGGCGGAGTCCTGCATGTAGATGCCGGCGCCTTCCGAAGCAGACCAGCCGTACGTGTAGCCGAAGTTGTTGGTGACCAGACAGCCGCGCAGCAGGCTGGTTCCGGACATGTAGACGCCACCGCCGTATGTGGCGGTGGCGTCTTTGTTGGCACCATTCACCCAGCCGCTCCCGATCGTGCTGTCGATCATGGCGCCGCCGGTCATGCACACCCCGCCGCCCCACGCCGTGGCCGACGAATACACGGTGTTGCCGGAGAACGTGCAGTTGCTGATCGCGCCGCCGGTCATGTAGACCCCGCCGCCCCGGACGGCCACCGACCCTACGACGCGGTTGGCCGTGATGCGGCAGTCGCTGAGCGTACCGGCGCTCATGGACACGCCGCCACCATTCGCATTCGTAACCCAGCCGTTGTTGATCGTGAAGCCGTCCACCACGGCGCCGGGGCTGGCAATGCTCAGCAACCGCGAAACGCCGCCGCCGTTCAGCGTGGTGTTCGGCGCGCCGCCCACGCCGATCACGGCGATGTTCCGGGGAACCACCAGCGGCTGTGTGACGCTGTAGGTGCCGTTCGAGACGTAGATCGCGTCGCCGTTAAGAGCGAAGCGGAGGGCGTTGCTAATGGTCTGGAACGCCTCGCCCCAGTTCGTGCCGCTCTGGCTGTCGCTGCCGTTCGTTCGGACGTACCACGGTCCGCTGGTGGCCTCCGCGACCGTCACGGTGGCGCTGTTCATGGCGCCCAGCGGGTATGCGCCGCCTGTCAGGGTGAGCACGACGGTCAGTCCGCCCGAGAACGCCGAGCGCGGGATGGGTGTCACGGTGATGTCCAGGTTCGTGGCGCCCGGCACGAACGCGGCCGTGCCGCTCAGCGCCTGGTAGTCATAGCCGTTCGCGGCGGTGCCGCTCATCGCATAGGTCACCGGCAGGGCGCTGTTGGTGGCCCAGCCCGGCCGGTAGATCGTGAAGGTGCCGGTGTCGGGACACCCGAGCGCGGGCACCCACTCGATGGCTGCGGCATCCGTTGCCCGCGCCGTGAGCGGCGCTGTGATGAGGCTCTGCGAGTTCGTGGCCCAACCGTCGCCGCTGGAGTTGATTCCATAGTAGCGGTAGTAGTAGAGCGAGTTGGCGCTCAGCCCGGTCACGTTCATCGTCAGCGGACCGGCCGCATGCGTGCCCACGAACGTCGCGTTCGTGGCCCAGGCGCCGGCGTTGTTGGCGCCGTCGGTCGTCCCCCAGTAGACCTTGACGGTCGGCGCACCGGCGCCGATATCCACCGCCGCCCCGTTGAGGCTCGCGCTGGTTGTCGTCACGTTGGTGGCGGGCAGGCTGGCCATGACCGGCCCTTGCGCGGGATAGCTGCCACTGATGCCGTATTTCGCTTGCAGGTAGTAGCCGACCTTGGCCTCGTCGTTCGACGAAAGCGCCGAGTTGTAGATGATGACCTCGGCCACGTCGCCCTTGGAACACTCGTTGTTGAGCCTCCAGCCGCCCAGTCCGAGCTGGCCCGGCGGGGATATGCCGTTGGCGTTGCTTGCCACGAGTGCCCCGTTGTTGCGCAGCGTCGTGTTGGCGCCGGTGCCGCGGCCACTGTAGATGTGGGCGACGGTATCCGCGGGGGGCCCCCCACCCCCAACGACCCAACCCTCGGCGTACATGACGTTCATCACACCGCCCCAGAACCCCAGGAGCCAGTTATACTGCGCCGAACTGATCAGCCGGGCGTTCTGGGATCCCTGCATGCGGCCCACCGCGAAAATGGTGTAGGGGTTGCCGAACGAGGTCGCCGTGCTCAGGTAGTCGTTTCCGTCGAAACGCACGACCGGCTTGCCGTTGAGGACGCCGGTGCGCAGCGTCGGCTGATTGGCAGGCGTCCCCTGCGTCGCCGGGTTGCCGGCAGCGGACGAATCGGCCCAGGAACTCACGGAATCGCCGTCGCTGCCGGTGATCGCGTCCGCCTTGAGCCACAGCACGCATCCGCCGATCTCCGGCGGCGAGAACGCCATAGACGGCGTGGCGCCCATCAGCGCACAGGACAGGACGAGCGCGGTTCGAGAAGGCACTGCCAGACAGACCTTTCGCAACATGACGACACCCCTTTTCGTAACTACTCAGCGGCTCCAGCCCGCATCGGGCGTGCCCCTGTAGGAGCTGGCCCCAAGCAACCCCATCGCCACAGAGGATAGCCGACCCCCCCGAAACGCAACCGAAAAAAAAAGGAGACGATACGCACGTGTGTCGCATGCGGCGGAATACCGCCGCGGGAGTCTCAAACTTCAACTGCAGACGAAATGTGACCAAAAAGCTTTAGATTTCTCGGAACGAGAAATCTAGCGCGTCGGCGTGAGGATGCCAGACTCGACGGCCGGTCTTCCGGCCCGCTCACCCTGATGCTGCTGCACCGCGACCTGCGCGAGCAGATCCTGCAGCAGCGTGCGCTGGTCGCTGAAGATCCGCTTCATGGCGTACACTTCGCTCGATGTGATGCGCGTCGTCCAGGTCAACTCCTGTTCGCGCGCCACCACCACCATTGCACCGCCATCGGCAGTCTCCGGGAACCGCGCGAGCTGCTCCGCGTCTACTCCGGGGACCAGGGATGCCAGGACGCGCATGGCGTTGACCGGCGCAAAGGTGGCTGCACCACACAGGGCCGGCACCGGCTCCGGGAACGCACGGCGGATTCGATCCAGGGCTGCCAACCCTCCGGGCGGGTCGGCCTGCAGATCCGGCAGGAAGGCCTCCAGGCTTCCGGCTGGTCCGTGGACGGACACCAGCAGGTTGCTGCAGACGGCCAGTTCGACGTGTGTGCGGCGCGCAAGATCGGCCAGGATCACGCTCAGATCGAGTTGTGGCGCGTCGCGGGTCGGACGGGCCGCCGGCGCGGCGGTCGTCAAGAAGCTGTGGATGGTGACGCCCTTGACCACGCGCGCGGCATTCGTCGCAAGCCCCCCGAATGCGGGCGAAGCCGGCAAGGCCGCGACCAACCGCTGCAGGCGTGCTTCGGCCTCGGCCGGCTCGCCGCGCAGCGTAAAGAGCTGCACGTGCGCCAGCCCCGTCTTCGTCGGAACCGCCAGCAGGGCGCCGACTCGCGCGCCGCCCAGCAGATCACGGAATTCGACCAGCCAACCGCGCCCGCGCGGACAGATCCGGCAGCCGAGAAACTCCGTGGCGTCGGCCAGGGACTCCAGCCACTCCAGATAGTAGTCCGGCAACCGGGCCATGAACCCGGGGGTGGCATCGGCGATGCTGAATAGCGGCTGGCCCGTCAACGCGCGCTCGGCCCGCGTGTCGGGCGATCGGGGCTGGTCGATCGCCTGGGCCAAGGGCGTACCGCTGCGCGCCCGCGCCCGCACGGTCAGGCCGAGGCCGCGCCCACCTGGAGCCAGCCCGATCGAGAGGCGCTCCAGATCGCGCACGACGCGCGCCAGCAGCGCCAGGTGGGCTTGCAGCGTCGCGACGGTTGCCGCCGGCGCGTTGCCCAGGGTCTGTGAGGCGGCGAAGGCTTCCAGGCTGGCCGCCAACACGTCCGGCGTCAGGGTCATCCGCAAGGGGACGTCCGGCAGGATCGCGACGGGCAGGGTCTGGTCGCGCATGTGGGTGACAACCCAGCGAAGCGCCGTCAGGTCGGGCGAAGCCACGGCTTGTGCGCCGACGAGCGCGACATAGAGGGGGTCCGGCGCCTCGGCGTTGCGGGCGCCCTCGGCCAGGTAGACGGCACCTGAGCGGTTCACCTGTGCGTAGGATGCCTTCAGCCCGGCCAGGTAAGGTTCACCCGACTGAACCACCGGCAGCAACACAGCCGGGTGAGGTTGTTCCACGGGCGGGTCGCCGACGAGCATGAATAGCCGGATGGGCTTCGTCACGTCGACGCCCGCCAGGTTCGGCGTCAGGAAAGCGCGGCCGGCGAACGAGCCGATGTCGACCAGGGTTCCGGACAGACCCGCAGCCTGGAAAAAGCTGGCGCACTGGCTCGTGAGCGTCTGGTAGTTGGCCGCTTCAACTACGGCCAGGGACTGGAGTTCAGCGGCGGCCAGTCGACCGGCCAGAACGGCGCCGGCCGCCAGGCAACCGGCCCGTGCCAGGGTCTTGGGAACAAAGGCGTTGGCTAGCATGCAGCTCTTTCTGATGGGGCACACACGTTCGCGAATCGGACTGCACCCATGGCACACACGCGGTGGTTGCCACGGTGCGTCAAACCTGGCGGTGTTGCCCTGACCGCGCAGGGAAATTATCGCACGCCGACCCCCAGCAGGTCGAGCAGGCGTTCGACCCGTGAGACGAGTTCGGGTTCGCTGGCCACCCGGCGCACATGCTCCCGGTCCAGACGCCCCACGAACACGACCGCGGCCGTGCCGTTGGCGGACGCGGTTGTGCGATCCTTGCGCGGTGCATCGAGCAGGCCATTGTTGACGAGGCTCTGGAAGATCTGGCGGACGTCTTCGGGCGTAAGGCTGATGCGTTGGGCATCGATGTCGTTCCAGTTCGGGTGGGCCGGATCGTGCGCGAAATCGTCGGCCACCAGCGGGCTGGCTCCGGTGCGCACGCTCAGGCTGCCGACGCCGATCATCGAGATCCGGCAGGGCGGCCGCCGCGTGTCTCCCGGCCGGTAGGTGATCTCAAGCCAGTTCAGCTGGGAGTCGCTGATCTGTGGCGGCGGGCGCTCGCGGCGATCGAACAGGGCGCAGCCGCTTGCGCAGGCGAGCGCCAGCAAGGCGGCCGTCACGATGCGGTTCAGCCACAGCGGGTGCATCGGGTACCTCAATTCGCTGGATTTTGTTCACCGGTTTCTGGCGCGTGGGCGCTGCCACGTGCCGCGGTCCAGTTCGCGCGGCTTCACGCCCAGCAACTGCGCGGCCACGGCATACCCGTAGATGGCCAGCGTGACCCAGCAGACTGGCACATGGTACCACCAGGCCGCGTCGCGACGCCGCGCCGCGCCGCGCAGCATCTGCACCAGCAGCGGGAGTACGAGCAGGGTTGACAGCACAAAGCGGACGACGCCGCCCCGGCTCTGACGGTGCCACGGGTAGCTGCGCTGCTGGGCCACGCGGAAGTGCAGGAAGTCCCGGATGCGGCGGCGTTGTTTGCGTGCGAACTGTTCCAGTGTCTGGCAGTAGAGATGCACGATGCCGCACTTGACCTTGGCGATCTGCCGGTGGCCGGCGGCAACCGCCTGCTGCACGATGTCGATGTCGAAAAAGTAGGGTTGCCAGGCTACCTGGTCCAGCAACGACCGGCGGAACACGAAGCCATTGGCTCCGATGGTCGGCAGCGCGCCGTCCGGATCCAGCGTCACGCGCAGGTAGTCACCGCAGTCGGTCTGCTCGACGGGTTGGCCGGTCCATCGTCCGGTTATCTGAGAGAGCCGGTCATAGTTGCCGAGAAACAGGCAGAGCGGATCATTCATCCCCAGCAGCGCAAAGTACCGTGTGAGGGCCGGGTCGCGGCGCCGCCAGCTGTAGTGCAGGGGTTCGCTGCCGATGATCTGCTCGTCACGGAACGGGGCGATCATGCGTTGGATCCAGCGTGTGTCCGACAAGATGTTGTCGCTGTCGATCAGGGCGATCAGGTCCCCCCGGCTGGCGGCGATGGCGGCACTCTTGCCGGCCTCGCCGGTGCGCAAGGGGTTCGGCACGACCTTGTCGACGCCGAACCGCGCGGCGATCTGGAGCGTATCGTCCTCCGATCCACCGTCGGCAATCACGATCTCGATCGTATGCCCGCCCAGGTGCTGCTGGCGGACAGACTCCAGGCAATGGCTGAGCGTATCACCGGAGTTGAGGGTGGGGATGATGATACTGATCAACATACGCTGGCCGAAGGATTGCGCCGACCGATGAAGTAAATGTCGGTCTGCTCGATTGCGACGCCTGAGAAGACGCTGGCACGCAGGTACTCGGCCCACATGAGCGGCGTGAAACGGGACTCGAGGAAGGCCGTCGTCACGGAGCGGTCGACGTGCAACGGGTGGCCGGCATCGTAACGGTCAGGGCAGAGTCGAGCGGTCTCGTCGGCTTGGTAGAGCGCATCGGCGAAGACGAAGATTCCACCTGGGGCCAGGCATGCGTCCAGCTTGGCGAAGACGGCCTCGGCATCGCGACAATGTTCCAGCACATTGATCATGACCACCAGGTCGAATGGCGCGCGTTCGGGCATCTCCTCGATCGGTGCGCCGATTCGTTCGACCGGCCGGCCGAACCAGCGACCCGCACGGAACGCGTCCAGCCGCCGTGACAGGAAGGTTCTCGGGTGGCGCAGATCGCGCAGGGCGAGACGGGGGCGGAGCAGCCCCTCCAGCCGGCCGCCTGCGTAGGAACAGAAGATGTGTCGCGGATAGTCGTCGATCAGCGGATCGAGCAGCGTGACCGAGCCGACGCGGCAGACCGGCAGGATCAGTCGCAGATTCGTGAACGGCCCGCAACCTAGTTCGATGGCCCGATCGAAGTGCATGCCGCGCAGCATGCCGAAACCGGCAAAATGGATGCGGTGGTCCTCGTTGCGGTCGCTCGTGCAGTAGCGGGCATCGCGCAGCCAGGTCAGGCGTTCGTAGCGCTGGGCCTCCTCCCATCGTGCCGGGTCAACGCGAACGATTCCGCGCACCGGATCGACGAGTGCAGAATCGTTCTTCTGCTGCAGGCGTTCGCGGGCATCGCGGCCGGAGAATACGCGGCGGTGCTCGTCGATGAAGAGTGCAGGCTCGTGGGTGTCGGGAGCGGATGCCATTTGAGTCGAATGCTAGCACGCCGGGCGGCGCGCGTTAAGTCCCGAGTGCAGCTCTGAGTGCAGTGGAGTGGAACGGGCGCCACTCACACTTTATAAAGTGTGATGATGGGCTCTCAATCGGAATCCGTCTTCAACTTGCTGGGCCGCACTTCGCGTTTCGCACTTTGCGGTGCAGATGGTGGCGTGATCCTGTATGATGCTGTCGATGACTGCTGGGATGGGCAACTTACAGACTGTCGTCGGGACCGATCGATGGACAAACGGCTCACGGTGCAATGGATCCTGAACGGATGCGGGCTGGAGCGTGGCAGCATCACCGGGGGGCCGGTTCGCTTTCATGAGATCTCGCGCCGCTGGCGGCGAGATGGCCGGGTTGATCAGCACCTGTTGACCACGTCTGGCGGCGCAGGTATGTTGCGGGGCATGGGATGTGAGTTGCCCATGAGTCTCGTGCGCGCCTCCTGGCTTGCGCGGCGGGAACGGTTGCGCGCGACCCGTTTGTGGTCCTACGTGTTGTCGGCCTTGGATGGCTCGATCCGGGTCGTGCGGATGTCGGCGCCGGACGTCGTTGTCACCGTCAGCGACTACTTTTGCGATATCGTGCCGGCTCTGACAGCCAAGCGCCGTTTCCCCTGTTGCCGCTGGATTGCCTGGATCCATCACCGGGAACAACCACCGGGCCGGCGTCCCGGCAATCGGCTGGTCAACACGCTCACATGGCACCTCCAGCAATGGAGTTTTCGTCGGATTGCGGCCCATGCCGACCAGGTCTGGATTCTCGACACCGATGCGGGCGACCAGGTTCAGGAGGCACTGGCGTCGATGGCTCTAGCAGTAAGCCGGACGAGGAGGATGCGCAATGGGCTTGATCTTGGCTTCATCCGCCAGATTCCGGTGCCCGGCAAACGGGTTGACGCAGTCATCGTGGGTGTTCGGCCAAACAAGGGGCTTCACGATATTTTGCCAATCTGGCGCGAGGTATTGCGACGGCGTCCCGGGGCCACCTTGCGCCTGATGGGGGGCATGAGTGGTGAAGCGAGACTGATTGACGAAATCAAGCGCAGTGGCCTCGCGACGGCCATCGAAATCCTGCGGCCGCCGGGCGGGTATCTGCCGCCTGCCGAGTATTACCGCGCCATCAAGGAGGCGAGTCTTTTCTTGGCTCCAAGCCACGAAGAGGGATGGGGGATCGCAGTCTGGGAAGCCCTGGCCTGCGATGTGCCGGTCATCGCGTACGATTTGCCGGCCTACCGGCGGGAACTGGGGAATGTACTTTGCAGGGTGCCTTGCTTTGACGTAGCATCCTTCGCTCGAAGCATTTCTGCCCACCTCGATCGATTGGCCGAAGGATCACGCAAGCGAGACACAGGATGGTCCAGCCGGCTGGCGGCATTCGATTGGGACCGCATTGCGGAAGAGGATGGCGACGCCTTGATCCGCGTATGCGCGCCGGACGGTCAGATTCGGAACACAATCGGCCCTGTAAAGCCCCGTCTCGACCCTCGATTGTGATTCCTTCGGGATTCTTGACCCATGTGGCAGGCCCTGTTACGATTTGCCCATGCCTGTGTTTGATTATGACGATCCGTTGAACGCGCAGTGCAATGAGTTGATGGACTTTGTGCGGCAAACCGTCATACAGGAGGAGTTTCAGTCTGGAAAAGATATTCGGGCTCTGGAACTGGGCTGCGGCACGGGGCCGATGGGGCGGCGGATACTGGCCGAATACCCAAACGTTCACGTGACGGGCGTGGAAGTCCTGCCCGAACGCATTGACGCCCTTCGCCGCATCCTGGCATCAACGGGGTTGACGGATCGGTACCAAGCGATCTTGGGCGATATAACGATAGCGGGATTGTTTCCAGAAGGGGCCTTCGATGTGATCTTGGCTCCCAGCGTGCTACACCATTTCGAAGGGTTGCGCCGCTCGCCGGTCCCGGGCAACCTGCGCTGCTGGCTGCGGCCAGGTGGTTATCTGGTCATACAGGATCCGAACGGCGCCAACCCCGTGCAACAGCTGTCAAATCAAGTCATGCGGATTGCCGTGCGGTACAGCAGGCGCCTGCGCGCCTACAAATGGCCGGGTGAGACCATGTATTCGCCCGCATATTTCCGTCGCGTTTTCCGGCGCGCCGGGCTCAAATACCTGACCGGGTGCGTCTGCAATCCCCGCCTGCCGGTCCGGGATACCGGGGTGCCCTTGCTCGGTTTGCGAAACCGGCTCAACAATGCGGTCGCGAACGTGACGTGGGGCGACTGCCATGGAACCGGGCAATTGCTGGTGTTTCAGAAGCCCGGTTGAATCAGAACGGCAGGCTGGCAGCACGGAAAAGCAGATGCAAACCGCCCAATTGGCAGGCAATCGTGGCCCTGTAGGGTCCGGCGGATTGAGGCGGCATGGTGCCAAGGCGGCGTTCCGCCCGCAACCCAATCGGGGATAAGGTGATAAGTGGCCCTCCGAATGCAAGTCGACGTGCGGCCGCGCGCGTGAAGCCCGCGGATGCTCGTGTGCCGACCGTCCACTTGGTCTACCCGCACGGCGGGCGGGTGGCCTGTCCCGATGCCATCGGCCGGCATCTGGGTGCCTACCTGGCACGGGATTACCCGGTGCGTTACTACGACCACCATCTGCACGGGTGCATTCATCCCCAGCCGGGCGATATTCTGATCGGCCATCCGCATCCCGGGCCGCTGACACTCTTCAGGCGCAGCGCGTGTGAACCGGGGTGGTCGCGTGTGCTGGCCCTTTCGCCCTATAACGAGGACGTGCGTCAGGTCTGGTTCCTCGATCGCGTGTTGCCGACGTGCGACCTCTTCCTGGCCATCACCGGCCGTTACTGGGCCGCGCGGTTGCCAAGTTCGCGGTTTGCGCACTGGCAACCCAAGTTCAGACACCTCGATCTGGCGGTCGACCAGGCTGATTTCCCCTCGCTCAAGGCGATCTTCAATCCGGCCGGGAAGCGGTGTTTTGTTTACGTCGGGCAGGCCTTGCCTTGCAAGAACATCCCCTATCTGACCGCGTTGGCGCGGGCGATGCCCGACACCCGGTTCGACTGGGTCGGCGTGGCCCATGCCCCATCGCCCTTGCAGGCCCGCGGCTTCCTGAACTTCGCCTCGCCGGGCGCGCGCGCGCGCATGGCGGAGTATGACTTCATGGTTACAGTGGGATCGGCGGACGCCAACCCCACCACCGTGTTGGAAGCCATGGCCTGGGGGTTGATCCCGGTGTGCACCCCGCAGAGCGGCTACGTAGACCAGGCCGGCATCGTCAATGTGCCGCTGGACGACGTGGACGGCGCCGTGCGCGTGCTGCGCGATCTGCAGACTTGCGATGCGGCCCGCTTGCAGGTCCTGCAGCAGCGCAACAGAGACGCGCTGGACGTGCATTTCAACTGGGAGCGCTTTGGTCGGGAGGTCCAAGACGCCATCCAATCGGACGAGGCGCCCGCGCTGTCGGCGACCTCGCCGGGCCCACGCCTGGCGATCCGACTGGCGGCACTTCGAAGTCGGATCTTCTGGAAGGCCTGGGCCGCGACGCTCGTGCGCCTGGTGTTGCCGCGCGCGGCGCGGGCGCTGTCGCGTTGACACGGTGTTGCGGGCGGTGGACAGGGGCGGGAGGGTTCTGTTACCCTGTCGTTGATCCTGCCGGCGCGGGTGATGCTGACACCCGAGGCCCCGAGCGGGGCGCAGCACGCGTGCCGGTGAAGCATGGCTCCAGCAGGGTGGCGGACGCGAATGAAGACTGTAATTCTGGCGGGCGGCTACGGGACTCGCATCAGCGAGGAGTCTCACCTCAAGCCGAAACCGATGGTCGAGATCGGCGATCGGCCCATTCTGTGGCACATCATGAAGTACTACTCGTTTCACGGGTTCAACGAGTTTGTGATCTGTTGCGGCTACAAAGGTTACGTCATCAAGGAGTATTTTGCGAACTATGCCCTGCATCAGTCGGATGTGACGTTCGACTTCAGCCAGACGGATCCGCAAATGATCGTGCATCGGACCGTGGCGGAACCGTGGCGCGTCACGCTGGTCGATACGGGGCTGGATACTTCGACGGGTGGCCGTATTGCGCGCATCCGTCCCTACGTGGGCGATGAGCCGTTTCTGATGACCTATGGCGATGGTCTGGCCGATGTCAACCTGCCCGAACTCCTCGCCTTTCATCGGGCGCACGGACGCCGGGCAACCGTGACCGCAGTGCAGCCTCCCGGGCGGTGGGGGAAGATGGACATCGATGCCAACGGGCGCGTGGAGGCGTTTTGCGAGAAGACCCGCGGCGACGGCGGCTGGATCAATGGCGGATTCTTCGTGCTGCAGCCCAGCATCTTCGAACTGATTGCCGGCGACGACTGTGTCTGGGAGCGGGAACCGCTGGAACAGATGGCGCGGGAGCAACAACTGGGTGCGTTCCGGCACACGGGATTCTGGCATGCCATGGATTCGCTGCGCGATCGGACGCACCTGGAGTCGCTCTGGAACCAGCGCCGGGCGCCGTGGAAGGTGTGGCCGTGAGCGGGGGACACATCGATCCGGCATTCTGGCGCGGCCGGCGCGTGCTGGTGACCGGGCATACCGGATTCAAGGGCGCGTGGCTGACACTCTGGCTGAGCCGGATGGGCGCGCACGTGAGCGGGTGCGCTCTACCTCCCGCAACCGCCGCAGACGTGTTTGTCCAGGCCCGGATCGCGGATGGACTGCAGGACTCCGAGATGCTGGACATCCGGGATGCGGTGCGGGTGCAGGCCTTTGTCCGGCATGCGGCGCCCGAGATCGTCTTTCATCTCGCGGCCCAACCCCTGGTGCGGGCGTCGTATGCCGACCCGGTGGGCACGTTTGCGACCAACGTACTGGGAACCGCGCACGTGTTAGACGCCGTGCGCACGACGCCCGGCGTGCGCGCGGTGGTGGTGGTCACGACCGACAAGTGCTATGAAAGCCGCGAGTGGGTCTGGGGGTACCGTGAAGTCGATGCGTTGGGAGGATGCGATCCGTACTCCAGCAGCAAGGCCTGCGCCGAACTGGTCGCGGCCAGCTATCGGCAGTCGTTTTTTACCCGTGCGAGCGCGGCCGTCGGGGTGGCCACGGCCCGTTCAGGCAACGTAGTCGGAGGGGGCGACGGCGGGGCTGACCGGCTCGTGCCGGACTGCCTCCGGGCCCTGGCTGCTGGCGAAGCGGTCTGTATTCGCTCGCCAACCGCGGTGCGGCCGTGGCAACACGTCCTGGACGCGTTGCGCGGGTACCTGCTCCTGGCGGCCCGCCTCTGGAACGATCCGGTGACGGACGCCGAGGCTTGGAACTTCGGGCCCGACGAGCGCGACACCCGGACGGTCGAGTGGATGGTGCGGCACCTGTGCGCAAGGCGGGGGAATGGCGCGGCCTACACGGTGGCGCCGGTCACCCAGCTTCACGAGACCACGATCCTGCGGTTGGATTGCGCCAAGGCCCGTGCGCGGCTGGACTGGTGGCCGTGGGGATCGGTCGAGCGCGCGCTTGGCGACGCGGCGGCCTGGGATGCGGCCCTGCGTCAGGGTGGCGACCTGCGGGCCGTCAGCCTGACGCAGTTGGAAACATACCTGTCGTGGGGAGGAGCCGCGTGAAGCCTCTGGACCAGACTTCGGCCGCCGCGGACGTGCGGGCCGGCATCGTGGCGGCCGCGGCGGCCTATTGTCGTGCCACGCTGGCAGAGCGGCGCCCCTTCCGTCCGGGTGACCGCATCCCCTACGCCGGGCGGGTCTACGACGACCGGGAGATCGCGCTGCTGGTGGATGCAGCCCTCGAGTTCTGGCTGACCGCGGGGCCCTACACGGAGCGGTTCGAGCAGGGACTGGCGGGTTTTCTCGGCGCGAAGCACTGCCTCCTGGTGAACTCCGGGTCATCGGCCAACCTGCTGGCCTTCATGGCGCTGACCTCGCCGCAATTGGGGGACCGGCGCATTGTGCCGGGCGACGAAGTGATTACCGTGGCCTGCGCGTTTCCGACGACGGTCGGGCCGATCGTGCAGTACGGCGCGGTGCCCGTCTTCCTGGACGTCACGCTGCCAACCTACAACGTGGACACGACGGCGCTCGAGGCGGCGCGTTCGCCGCGCACGAAAGCGGTGATGCTCGCGCACACGCTCGGTAATCCGTTCGACGTGGCGGCCGTGCGGGCCTTCTGCGACCGCCACCGTCTCTGGTTGATTGAGGACAACTGCGACAGCCTGGGGGCCCGCTACCGTCTGAACGGTGTGTGGCGGCCAACCGGTACCTTCGGCGACTTCGGCACGTCTAGCTTCTACCCGCCCCACCATCTGACGACTGGCGAGGGGGGCGCCGTCTACACGGATGATCCCGTGCTGCACCGCCTGGCGGCGTCGTTCCGCGACTGGGGCCGCGACTGCTGGTGTTCCTCCGGGCACGATGGAAGCTGTGGCCGGCGGTTCGACCAGCAGTTCGGCACGCTGCCACACGGCTACGACCACAAGTACGTTTACTCCCACTTCGGGTACAACCTGAAGGCTACCGACCTGCAGGCGGCCATCGGTTGCGCCCAGCTCGAAAAGCTCGACGGCTTCATCGCCGCGCGGCGTCGGAACTGGCAGTATCTGCGCGACGGCCTGTCGTCGCTGGCAGAGGTGTTCGTGCTGCCGGAGCCGCAGGCGGACGCCGACCCGAGCTGGTTCGGTTTTCTGCTCACCGTTTGCGAAACGGCGCCTGTTCGCCGGCAGGAGATCGTCGCCCGGCTGGAGGCGGCCAACATCCAGACGCGTGCCCTGTTCGCGGGCAACCTCATCCGGCACCCCTGCTTCGACACGCTGCGGGCGGAACAGCGGGGGTACCGCACCATCGGGAACCTTCCCACTACCGACCGTATTCTGAACGACACGTTCTGGTGCGGCGTCTATCCCGGCCTGACGCCGGCCATGCTGGATCACATGATCGCGACGATCAAGGACGCGGTGGCCCCATGCGGATTGTCCTGACAGGCGCCAGCGGCTTTCTCGGTCGGCGCATCGGGCAACGGCTGCTGGACGCCGGGCACGTTCTGCTGGCGGTGACGCATAACCCCGCCGCAGTCCGGCAGGCACTCCGGCCGTCTCCCGGGCTGCGCGTTCTGCCGTGGGACCCCGACCTGACGGAGCGGGGGGCGCGGCTGGCGGCGGTGGATGCCGTCATTCACACGGCGTGCTGCTACGGGCGGAACGGCGAGTCGGCTGCGACCCTTCTGGATGCCAACGTGGCACAGCCGCTGCGCCTCCTGGAGGAGTGGCAGCCGCGGCCGGGGGGCGTCTTCCTCTACGCCAACACGTTGCTGCCGTCGGAGGTCAACCCGTACGCGCTCTCCAAACACGCGTTTGCGTCCTGGGGCCGCCACCTGGCAGCTACGCAGAAGAACTGGTTGTTTGCCGACCTGCGCTTGAGCCAGATGTATGGCCCCGACGATGACGCCTCCAAGTTCCATGCCTGGATCATTCGGGCTTGTCTGCGGGGCGAGGTCGAGTTGCGTCTGACGGCAGGGGAGCAGACGCGCGACTTCACACACGTTGACGACATCCTGGAGGCGTTTCTGGCTGTCTTGGCGCAGGCGTCCGGCTTGGTCGGTTATTGCGCGCTGGAGGTTGGCACGGGCGTCGGGCACACGATACGGGAGTTTGTGGAAAGTGTGCGCGCACTGACCGCTACGGCCTCGCGGCCGGTCTACGGCGCTCTGCCATACCGCGCGCACGAGCCCATGCGGCTGGTGGCCGATCCCTCGGCGCTGGCCGTGCTCGGCTGGCAGGCGCGGATCGACTTTTGCAGCGGATTGACCGACACGATCGCAAAGGAGCGGCTGGCATGCGGCTGCTTGTGACAGGCGGATGCGGATTTCTGGGCACCAACCTGGTGGCCGAGGCGCTCGTTCGAGGTGCGTGCGTGACCGTGCTGGACGACTTCTCGCGCGAGGGGTCGAACCGCAATCTCGCGTGGTTGCGCGCGCGCGGCCCCTTCGAGGTTGTGCATGGCGATATCCGGGACCCGAGAACCGTCGCTGAGTGTCTGAAGGCGTCGTCGCCCGACCTGATCTTTCACCTGGCCGGGCAGGTGGCGATGACCGTCTCACTCGCCAACCCGCGGCTTGATTTTGAGGTCAACGCGCTGGGTACGCTGAACATTCTCGAGGCGATGCGTGCGCACGCCCCGACCACCGTCCTGGTGTACGCCTCGACCAACAAGGTCTATGGCGATCTCGGACAGTATGCCTGCGAGGAACGTCCGACCCGCTATGTGTGCCCGCGCTGGCCGCGCGGCTTCGACGAGACGGTGCCCCTCAGCTTCGAATCGCCGTACGGCTGCTCGAAGGGTGCGGCCGACCAATACGTGCTTGACTACGCGCGCGTGTTCGGGCTGCGAACGGTGGTCTTCCGGCATTCGTCCATGTACGGCGGCCGGCAGTTTGCGACCATCGACCAAGGGTGGGTGGGGTGGTTCTGCCGCCAGGCGGCCGAGCTTCGAGCGAACGCCTTCCGCCGCCCGTTCACCATCTGCGGCACCGGCAAGCAGGTCCGCGATATCCTGTATGTCGACGATGTCGTGCGGCTCTACTTCGCGGTGCCGGACTGCTTGGCCCGCGCGGCCGGCCGGGCGTTTAACATCGGCGGCGGCATGGACAACAGTCTGTCCCTCCTGGAGTTGTTCGCGCTGCTCGAGGAGTTGGGCGGCGTGCGGATGGCCTATGAGCGCCTGCCGCCACGTGTGGGCGACCAGCCCGTTTTTGTCGCCGACGTGAGCCTCGCCGCCCGGGCTTTCGACTGGAGCCCGCGCGTGACGGCCCGCCAGGGGGTGACGGCCATGTTCGAGTGGGCGACCGGCGAACAGGCGGTAGGGTCTTGACCCGGGAGGCCATCGTGTCGGTGTCACTCGATCCTCCGCCGTTGGTCAGCATTCTCGTGCCGGTGTATAACCGCGCACAGATGCTGAAGTCGGCCCTGACGGCCGCCTGCGCCCAGACCTGGCCGGCGATCGAAGTCGTCGTCGTCGATAACGCCAGTACCGATGCGACCTTCGACGTCGCGCGTGACTGGGCCGCGCGTGATCCCCGCGTGCGGGTTTTCCGTAACGAGGCCAATCTCGGGCCGGTCCGCAACTGGGCTCGCTGCCTGGCTCTGGCGCGCGGCACGTATGGCAAACTGCTTTGGTCCGATGACGACCTGGCGCCTGATTTCGTGGCCGCCGCAATGGAATTGCTCGCGGGGCGTGCAGATGTGGGGTTCGTTCTAACGTGTGTCGCGTTTTTCGGCGAGGTCGATCGCGTGATCTACCGGTTCGGCGCGACAGGCCTCTATGACTCCGACGTGTTTGTCCGGTCGGCGTGCCTGGGCGGCGGACCTTATTCGCCCGGCTGCGCGCTGTTCCGGCTGGACGACCTCCGCAAAGGTCTTGTCGAGGACCTGCCGAATCCGTTTGGCTTGGATTTCAGGGGGACGGGCGCCGGCTCCGACGTGCTGTTGTTCCTGTACGCCTGCCGGGACTATCCGCAGTTCGGCTACATCGACCGGCCGCTGGCGCGTTTCCGTGTGCATCCGGATGCCATCAGCCGCTCCCGCAAACGGGCCACCGACCTGTGCTACGCCTGGGCCATGCTGGACTTTTTGGACTGCAACCGCCCGCGATGGGACGATATCCGCAACAGGCTGTTAACGCGTCTGGCGGCCGATCCGCGCTTCCGGAAAGTCGTGGCGGGGCGTTCCTTTACGTTTGATTACGGCGAGGCCTGGCGCTGGTGGCGCTCGCTGGCGCACTACGGCGTTGACCTGCTTCGCCAACGCGTTGCCGCCTGGGGCGGCAGGAAGGCGCGGCGTTAGCCATGACGACCGAGGCAACAGCCAGCGGCGATCCACGTGTGTGGGCGGTCATCCCGACGTTCAACTCCATCGGTCGGTTGACGGCCTGCCTGACGGCGCTGGCACGTTCCGATGTCTGGCCGGCGCGGACCGTCGTGGTCGACGACGGTTCGCGCGACGGCACGGCCGAACGGCTGGCACGCGAGTTTCCAGACGTTCAGGTCATCCGCGGCACAGGGGATTGGTGGTGGGCCGAGTCTGTCAACCAGGGCATCCGGCAGGCACTGGCCGAAGATGCGACACACGTGTTGCTGTTGAATGACGACAACCGCCCGGAGCCAGGTGCGTTGGGCGCACTTCTCACGGCGGCCTATGGGAACCCGGCGCGGATCGTCTGCTCGCTGGTAATGTTCGATGATGATCGCGAGGAGATCCAGTTCGCCGGCGGGGTGATGCGGTCGCGCTGGGGCGGGCTCGCGTCGCGGCACGCGGGGCGACCCGTGTCGGAGATGGCCCTGGCGGCCGGTGAGGTCGCCTGGTGCGGGGGCATGGGCGTGCTGATCCCGCGGACCGTGCTGGCGCGCGTCGGTCTGCTGGACGCACGCGCGTTTCCCCAGTACTACGGTGATGCGGACTTCTGTTTCCGTGCCCGCCGGAAGAGCTGCCAGGTCTGGTTTGAGCCGGCCAGTGTGATCCGCAACGCCCGCGACAAGACCGGTCTGTACATCGGCGACGGTTCACTGAGCCTTGGCCGCATCGTCAGGCTGTTGACATCACGCAAGTCAGCGTACAACGTCCATCGCGTCTCCCGCTTCTACTTCCGCCATTTCAACCTGCTATCTGCCCTGGTCAGCCTGGGCGGCAAGTACCTGGACTTCGTCTGCCAATGGCGGCGCGCGGTCCGCGCCCGAGCAGCCGGCCGCGGCCCAGCCGGAACCGCACCGACATGATGGCTGCCCCCAAACGACTGCTGTTGGTATCTAGCCACCGGAAACCGGGATTCGAGACGCTATCGCCCGCCGATTTCTACGCCCGCTACCCCTATAGCTTGGGGGCGATTCTCTTCCATCTGGAGCAACTGGGCTGGGCCACGCAGCGCGCCGGGATCCAGACCAGCGCGCATCCCCTGAGGCTGGCACGCCTGATCGACCGGTTCCAGCCGCAGGTGGTCTACACCTATGGCGCACTGACGGCCCTGATGCCGCTGGCGGTCCGACGCACGCTCTGCCGCCACCGGGCCTATACGGTCGCGCATGGCTGGGATGATGTCTACGGCGAGATCTGGCAGGATGTCTATGGCCGCCTGCCGGGGATGGCCATGAATCTGCTGGAGCGCCAAATCGTGGAGCGCTCAGATGCCGTGGTCACCTTGAGCCGCTACAACCAGTTGCGGGCCCGGCGCTGGGGCGTCGACTGTCACTACATCCCGAATGGCGCCGACCCGCCGCGGCTGGACGCGTCCGCCAGCGGCATCAAGCTGGATGGCCGGCTCAAACTGGTCTATACCGGCGATCAAGCGCGTTGGAAGCGCACCGCCGACGTGTGCGCCGCGATGCGTCTGCTGCCGCCGGACATCAAGCTGTACCTGACCGGTGAGCACTATGCCTACCTCGACCGCACCGCCTCGGACAACTGCATCTTCCTCGGATACCTCTCCAAAGCCGACCAACTCGCCGTGATGGCCCAGGCCGACGTGCTGGTGGTGACGGCCGATCAGGACTGCAACGCCAAGATCCACGAATACCTGCGGTTCGGCAAACCTATCATCGGGTATGATGGCCGGCCGAACCTCTTTTTCGCCAACGGCCGCAACGCACTCCTGACGCGCGACTACCCGGCTGCGATTCGCCGTCTGGCCGACGATCCGGCGCTGCGCGACGCACTGGCCGCACACGCGGCGCAGGACATCCCGGTGCACACCTGGGCAGAGATCGCGCGGCAGTTCGACGGATGGCTGGCGGGCCTTGGGGAGCATTCTGTTGACCTCAGGGTCTAGATTCGCTGCATGAACATACCCGCCATGCGGGCGGGTCCGACTATCCGCGGTTACCAATCGCGAATTTGGTGCTTGCCCTCAATCTTGGTGTCTGGTTCAATCACCACCAATGAGGTGTAATTGCACCACTGGAGGGGTTGTGAGAAACATGCGAGTTCAGTATGCGGCGCTGGTTCTGTCATCCCTCGCCACGTTGGCAGGCTTCGTCAAAGCGGAGACCCCGACCGGCCTGGTTCTGTGGAACCGACTGGAGTCATCTGCTTCGGTGTGCGCCAGTGAGATTGGCCCTAATGGCACGTTTAAGGGCGGGAGCTTCACGGCGGGCGTGTTTGGTCAGGCCTTTGTAGCGACTGCCGCCGAGAGGCGTTGCATCACGTTCCCCTGCTACCCGGTGATCAACGCGACCGCGGGGACAATCGAGTTTTGGGCCAAGCTGATCGGCTACCCGACCAACATCTCAGGTGGCCCAATTTTCATTGCGTCGGGTAGTCCCTCATGGCTGCGAGTTGAACTGAACAACAATGACGGGCTCGGCCATGGGGGGGTTGTCGGCGTGTGGCGGCATCAACGTGCCTATACGGGAAATTTTGGTATCTGGACCTACGACTCCGTCCTCGGTGCGGGGCAACGCGCCAATTGGCATCACTACGCGCTGGTGTGGGCAAGTGGCGGCATTCCCGGACTGAGCGGTCGGAAACTGGCGGTCTATATTGATGGAGTACTCAAGACTCCGTATGAACAGGCCGATCCCTATGGCTGGTACTCACCGGTTTCGCCAACGGCGATGCTGGACCTGCTTGAGGGTGCCGGGGTTGCCAATACCTCTGTGGCATTCGACAACCTCAAGATCTGGAGCATTACCAAGACGGATTTCAGCGATCGTCTGGTCGAGGATGCTGGTGCATCGCCGTGCGTATGGACCGTCTCGGGATCGCCGGCGGCCTATGGTGCGCCGGTTCCCGACGGATACGGTATCCGCACGAACTACACCGGACGCATCCTGACAAACCAGGTGGAGGAAGTCGTATCCACGGCGGCCGGTACGCGCCAGGTGTGCATGGGTTGGACGGGTACGGGAAGCGTGCCGGCGGTCGGCGCAACTACCAGCGTGACATTCACGATTACGAATGACTCGACGGTGGTCTGGCAGTGGCGGGCAGAGCACCGGCTTGAGGTCACGGCTGGGACGGGCGGGACAGTTGGCGGCGGGGGGTGGTATGCGGAAGGGACGGACGTGACGATCTCAGCCTCTGCGGCGACGGGCTTCAGGTTCCTGTGCTGGAATGACGGTGTCAATGTCGCGTCGCGCCAGGTGGTGGTTCCGTCAGGTGGGGCGAGCTACACAGCCAGCTTCGAGCCGTTGCCGCCTGGCACGGTGCGGTTTCAGCAGTCTGCATGCAAGGTTCGCGAAGACGCAGGTAGCGTGCAACTGGCAGTGGAACGCGTTGGCGGTTCGTACGGCGCCGCCGGTGTGACCTGTGCCACCAGTGGAATCACCGCGAGCGCCGGCACCGATTTTGCTAGCGCAAGCTCTACCCTTTCCTGGGCGGACGGCGAGGCCGGCATGAAGAGGGTCAGCATCGCCATCGTACGAGATCGGTTACGTGAGAAGGACGAGACCTTCAGCGTGCTGCTGACAAAGCCCTCTGGTGTCGCCGCGGGCAGCCCAGCCCAAGCGACCGTGACTATTGTGAACTGGCCGCCGCGGCTCTTGCCGGGTGGGGTGGGTGGGGTGAGTCTGTCAGCGCCGGACAGCGGGTCTCGCTGACCCGGCCCGCGGGTTATTGGGCTTCGCTGAAGACGCGACAGGTGGCATCCGGCTGCCGGTCTCGTGGAAAGGCCAACGTCCCGTGACGGGTTCAGTGGGGCGGCGTCAGAGGTCGCGCTTTCATCACGAATGCAAGCTGTGCCGGACACAAGACAAAGCAAGTTACACGCACTCCCGTCCGCTACGACCGAGCGGGTTTCGGCGTGTGTAGGAGCAGGATGCGCTATGCGTGCGCCGCCTGTGGCGGCAAAGCCGCCAGGCCTGCTGGTGCTGCGCTTGGACGCGATTGGCGATTACATTCTGTTCCGCGATCTGCTGCCGGTGCTGCGTCACGCCCCGCGGTTCAGGGGCCACCGTCTGGCGCTGGTCGGGAATGTCGCTTGGCGCGAACTGGCCGAGACCTTGGACCGTGAGGTCGTTGACGAGTTCATCTGGGTGAGGCCGGCCGACCTGCTGCGGGGCCGGTGGGACAACCTGCCGCTGTCCGGCGTGCGCGCGGGTGCGCGGGCTGCACGCTGCCGTGCGTGCGCTGGTCTGCTCGCCGCGCTCAATGCCGTGCGCTGGGATGCGCTGCTCTATCCGAGCGCCTATCCCGATGCGCAGGTCGATGCGCTCGTGGCGGGTCTTTCGGCCCGTCCGCGGATTGGCGTGGGTCGCGAGGGTGTCGGGCGTACGGGACTGATGGACTACGAAGATCAGGCCGTGTTACCCGCTGCGCCGCGGTTCGTGTTTGACGAGAACGTGGCGATTGCACGCCAGGTGACCGGCGTAACCTGCGCGTTGCGGCACCCCACCGTCGACCGGGCGCGGTTGCCTGTCACGACAACGGCGGGTGCGGCCGGTTACGCGGCGGTTTTCATTGGCGGCTCGCACTGGACCAAGCGCTGGCCCGTCGCGCGGTTTGCCGCCGTGGTGCGCGGCCTATGGCAGCGCCATGGGCTGCACAGCGTCCTGCTGGGATCTGCGGCGGAGCGCCGGTCTGCCGCGCGCATCGTCGCGCAGGCGGCATCCGCGCATCCGCGCGATCTGTGCGGTGCGCTGAGCCTGACGGAGCTTTGGGCCCACGTGGCCGACGCGCGGTTGCTGGTGTCCAACGACAGTTGCGCGATCCACATGGCGGCGGCGGCCGGCGTGCCATTCGTCTGCATCACCAACGGACACACGGGACGGAATACCTTCTGGCCTTACCCGGCGGAAGCTGGAG
Organism: uncultured Lentisphaerales bacterium; assembly: GCA_964652365.1. Taxonomy (GTDB): domain Bacteria; phylum Verrucomicrobiota; class Kiritimatiellia; order RFP12; family CAZZCT01; genus CAZZCT01. Next base: position 47,283 of record CAZZCT010000003.1, on the reverse strand, counting down.
TTGTCCAGGCCATCTGTGACGCGCCGTTGCCTGCCTGTCTGGGGGTCGGACTGGCCGGCCGCCAACTGCGTGACGGCCTGGGCCTGTGGCGGGTGCGGCCCGCTGACGTGCTGCGCGCCAGTCGCTACTTCGCGCAGGCGGTCTGAGCAGGGCACCAGCAGTTACGTCCCCTTGGGTGTGGCCGTCGCTCCGGCTCGGTTCATGTGGGAGCGAGGTTCGAGCGCAGTATCAGGGAAGCCGTTTCGGGAGTACGGCGTGTTTCGCGAAGCACGTGCGGCCATGGGGTTCAGCGGAGACGGTGGAGCACGTTTCCCAGCAGACGACGACTGCCGCATATCAGCAGGCGCGCTGGACTCTGCAGATTGATGGATTCAGCCATGATGAGGCTGACGAAGTCGGGGTGCCGGACATCGAGTAGATGGAACTGGCTCCGATCAACCACGGGAATCCCAAGTCTGGAAGCCACGTCGGCTTTAAGGTACAATACCGAATTCTGGCGGTAGAACCACTCGACATCGTGGCAACCCCAGATCCGGTCGCGGATGACTGTTGACGGCCAGTATCCTTTCGTCGCCATCTTGGCAGCCCAGTAGCTTTGGGTTTGCTCGTTAACGTGGCCAGTGCCGTGGCCGGGAGTTGGGGTGCACGCAGAGAACAGGATGGTTGGAGCCAGACGGGTCAAATTGTCAACGAACACGTCCGCCTGGCAGGCGGGTATATGCTCTGCGACCTCCAGTGAGATCGCCAGAGAGAAGCGCCGAGTCTCCGGAAGATGCGCAGATAGGTCCGCAGCCGCGAAGCACTCAGTTTCAACCATCAGTTGTTCGTGCGCCACGTGAGGGCCATCGTATCCCCTTACGAGAGGCACTCCCAGTTCCAGGAACACTCGCAGCCATGTTCCAACGCCGCAGCCCACATCACAGATCGAGTCGACAGGAAGCGCGGCGAGCACGTCCAGAACAGTGGGTACGACGATGCGCGCGGATCGCAGGGAACCGGTCTTCTGGGCTTCATAGAACGCTTGGCTGTAGGGCTGATGATGCATTCGGTCTAGTCCAGGAATTGGGTTGCATGGCGATAGGCTAGTTTGAGATGCAGGGATATCCATGTGACGGCGCACCGCAACCGAGCGCGGCTGCCCACGGCCGGCTTGGATGCCTGGGTCGACGACTCGCGTGCCAGCGCCGACGGGCATGCGATGTTGGGGTAGAGGCCGAGGTAGCGCATGGCGCCGTCGGTGTTGTAGCGGTGCCAGTAGTCGACACTGCATCCCATGTGCGTCCGAGCCAGAAGTTTCTGGGCCCCGGCCCGGGAGACGACGTAGCCGTAGGTGCAGTAGAGCGTCCGGTCAAACGGCACGGCCAGGAACCCATACCGGACCGAAAACAGCCGGACATCGAAGAGGCACGGCACGCTCAGTCCGTTGTGGGCTCCCAGAAACAGCACATCGTAATCCGCGCGGTCCGTGATCACCGGTTGCCACCAGGCAAAGGCTTTGCGGGAGATACGAACGTCATCTTCCAAGATCAGCACCGCCGGACGGTTTGAGGCCAGCAATGATTTCCAGATGCGTCGGTGGCTCAGCAGGCAGCCGAGCGCGCCAGGCGAGAAGCCGTCGGTGCCGAACAGCGGCCGGATGCGCGCCAGGAAGGGTATCCGGCCCGCCCGGCCATCGACGGCGTCGACGAAGGCGAAGTCCAGCCAGGCGTGCTCCTGCGCGAAGACGCGCCGTCGTTCCGTGCAGTCGGCCAGCGAGACAACCTGGGCGGGCAGCATTTACTTCCGCGCCTCCATCACCAGCGTTTCGAAGCGGTTGGCCTGCGCGCCGACCGTGTCGCCATGTCGTTCGCGGTCGCGCAACGTGGGGTGCTCCGACTGGCCGACTTCCGCGCGGCGCGCCGCGCGGAAACCACACTCCGCGAGTAGGGCCGCGAGGGAGTCCGCGCTGAAGATCTGGCGGTGGCCATGTCCGTAGAAGAGTTGGTTCACAGCCGCGTCGCGCGTGGTGGCGCCGCCGGCCCGGCCGGCTGACGCCAGGTAGTCGCGGGTTTCCGGCGTGTCGGTTGTGAGCAGGCGGCCGACGGCCGCCAGGTCGGGCGTGGCCACGCGCAGGACGCCGTCCGGCTGCAGCACGCGGCGGCACTCGCGGAGGAAGGCGCGGGCCTCATCCGGCGTGAGGTGCTCGATCATGTGTTCGGTGAAGATGGTCGTGGCGCAGGTGTTCGGGAAGGGCAGGGGGCGCCGGGCATCGCCGTAGAAGACGTGCCGGGCCGGACACAGGTCGAGGTTGATCCAGCCGGGTTCACGCACCGGGTTGCCGCCGCAGCCGATGTTCAGGTGCACGGGTTCCGACGCCGTAGGCCGCGGCGGCCGGCGCAGGCGCAGCAGGCGTTGCCAGACGCGGAGCGCCCACGGCTGGCGGGCCAGCGCACCTAGGGCCCGCTTAATCGGCCGCTGTTGTGACAGCGAGTATTCGCACTGCAGAAGGATGCGCACGACCTGCTCCGGATGGATCAGGGGAACCGGCAGGGCATGGGTGGGCTGATTGGCACGCGGGGCCAGAGGGTCGGTCGTGAAGGTGGCGGCGGGTCCGTGGCCGATGTTGGTGATGAGGTTCTGGTAGGGTTGGACACACAGGCCGCCCTGTTTGAACACCGCGAAGACGAATTGGAAGTCCCATGTGTTGATCGCACCCTGATGGGTTTGGTCCAGCACACGGGTCCATTGACGTGACAGCCGGTTCCGACCGAAGACCCGTTGCAGACCCCCGTCGTCACGAAATCGGGGCCACTCCGCCATCGTCACATCGTATAGCCGCCACGCGCGCCGCCAACTGGCCCAACCCCAGATGTTTGGAAAGGCGGTGTAGTAGTAGCTGTCGGTTTGGCCGAACACCGATCCAAGGGAGTGGTTACCGTTGATGCAGAGGATGCGATTGTCCGTACGGTAGCGAGCCAGCATCTCCTCGGCGAAGCCGAAGAAGTCGGGATGCGGAAGGCAGTCGTCTTCCAGGACGATCCCCTCATCCTCCTGATCGAAGAACCACGATATGGCTGAGGAGACGGCCTCCTTGCATCCGGCATTGGTATCGCGGAAACGCGTCTTGAGCTCGCAGGGCCAGTCGATCGCCGATGCGATGCGCCGCACCTCCTCGCAACGGACGGCTTCGCCGGGGCGGTCCGCACGCGGACCGTCGGCGGCCACGTAGAGCCGCGGCGGCCGGGCCGCGCGGATCGCGGCGAAGACGCGCTGGGTCGGCTCGGGACGACGAAACACCAGGAATAGCACGGCACTGGTCATGGCCAAGGTCAGGTAACTGGCTGCTGCCAGGTGTCGCGCAGAATCACAACCTCCTGCGCACACAATCGTTCTTGCGTACGGCTGGTAGAGCACGGGGCCGTCAAGACCACGTCCCGGTTACGCTGGTTTCCCGGCCGCCATTTGTGCTATAAGGGAACCACATTTCCGATGCGAATGCCAGCCATTCCATATGCCGACCGGTTGCGAGCGTTGCGTGCCCGCATGGGTCCGCTTTGGTGGTACACGTCGCTGGCCTTCGTGGTGAGCCGGCTGGGTGACGTGGTCAACATCGTGATCGGCACCTACCTGGTCCCGCGGGTGCTGAGTTCGGACCAACTGGGGGCGTTGCTCCCGTTGATGGCGGTCGGTGCGCTCTTCTCGACCCCGTTGGGTCTGGTGTTGATACCGGTTGGCAAGTTCCTCAACGTCTTCATGGCGCGGGGTGAGACCGGCAAGTGCCGCGCCCTGCTGCAGGACGCGCTGGCGGTCTCGGCGCTCTTCACGGTGGTCATGGCCGGCTACCTTTTTCTGAAGGGGGATGCCGTCCTCGTGCGGCTCGGCGTTACGGATCGCCGTCTGCTGTGGCCAATTGCCGCGTTCGCCTTGCTGAGTTGCATCGATCCGGTGCTGAGTTCCGCGTTGCGTGCCCTGAAGTTGTTCTATCCCATGCTGCTGGGCGGCTTAACCGGCCCCTACATTCGCCTCGCCGGCATGCTTCTGCTGCTCGCGCCGCTCGGGGCCCTGGGCTATCTACTGGCGCAGCTTGGAGTGGGTGTCTGGGGCACGCTGATCACAGCCGTGTCGGTGTCGATGGCCTTGCGTGGCATGCACCGGCGGGCCTCGTACCGTGGCCACCTGCGCGAGATGTGTGCCTATACGCTGCCGCTGGTGGCGCTCGGGTTCGCCATGCGCATTCAGGGGCCGATCGAAGCGGTTGTCATCCGCCAGCGGCTGCCCGGACTCGATTCGGCTGGCTATTACTTTGCCGTGACCTTCGGCAGCATACCCAGTTACATCACCGGCGCCATGGCGCCCTTTCTCTGGTCGGTGGTCTCCGACCGTTTCGAGCGCGGGGAGTCGACTCGCAACCTGCTGGTGCAGTCGCAACTCTTTAACCTGGTGATGGGGGGCGGGCTGACGGTGCTGTTCGCCCTGGTGATGCCGTGGGCTTTCACGCTGCCGGGCCCTTGGCAGGCCTATGCCGCCTATGCCGGGTTCGTGTGGCAGGTCAGCCTGATGCGCACCCTGCGCACCGCGTTGGACTACTTCACGGCCCACGAGAACGCCTGTCGGCGATTTGGCTACATGTGGTATGTTACGCCGATGGTGCTGCTGGAGGCGGGCCTGCTATACGTGCTGCCGGCCTGGAGTGTGGCGCGGCCTTACTTGCCGGTTGGTCTTTGGCAGTGGGTGGCTGACCGCACACAACCCTCACTGCAGTTCTTCGTGTCCATCATGATTCTGGCCAATCTCGCCTTCGTGACCGGCATGGTGGTGCAGCTGGCGTTGCGACACCGGCTGAGGCGCGCGCGGGAAGCTTGAGGAACCACCATGGCAACAGGCATCTGGCGTTGGCTTCTGCGGATACTGCCCTTCCTGGCGGCGTTGACGGTTTGCGTGGCCATCTTCTGGCCCGTCTTGCCGCTCTACCAGGTGCTGCCGTCACCCGATTCCGGCCCATTCTACCTGCCGCACCAGGCCCTGCGCTGGCTTGAAAGCACGCTGGTCCAGGGCACGTCGATTGCGCCGCATTGGCTACTCTGGCTGGTGTTGCCCGAGTTGCATGTGCATGATTTGACCTACCTGGTTGACTCGCTCCTGCTGGCGGCAGCCGGCGCCCTTTATCTCACCGGCCGGCACGTGCGACCGGGCGTGGCTTGGCTGGCCGGCACGGCGTTGGGTTTCTCCGGTTACACCTTCACGCTGGTCTCTGCCGGTCACCGTGGCTACTTCCACATGATGGCCTACACGGTGTTTGCGTTCGGACTGATCCTACGAGGGTTCGAGAGTCGCCGTGTGACGCCGTTTATGCTGTTGGGGCTCTGTCTGGGGTGGGGGGCGCTCAACCAGCCCGATGTGTTTGTGCTGGTACTGGCACTGGCCGCCGCCTACGCGCTCTGGCTGACCTTCAGCCGCGCGGCGGCTCGTCCGGATGAGGGATGCGGTCGGCGGCTGGTGCGGGTGTGGCCGCGTTTCCTGTGGGCCGTGGCCGCCTTCATGCTGGCGGGGGGCAGTGTCTTTCGCACGGTCTTCGCCGACCTGCTGCCGCATCGCTTGGCCCAGATCGCGCAGACATCCCGTCCGCCGTCCGCGGTCGGGCCGGTTGCGACCCCGGATCCCGCGGCGGCGGCCAGCGAACGCGCCCAGGCGGCGCACGAGCAGTGGATCTTTGCCACCGACTGGAGCCTGCCGCCCGAGGACATGCTGGAGTTTGTGGTGCCGTGCGTGTTCGGAACCCAGCCGAGAGATGCCAAACGTCCCTACTGGGGTCGGTTGGGCCGTACGTTCGGGTGGTGGCAGAACCGCCAGGGATTCCTGAGCTTCCGGCAGCACACGATCTACCTTGGAGCCGTGCAGGTGGCCTTTGCCTGCTTCGCGGTGTGGGCCTGGGTCGCCCGACGGCGGCGCGGGCGGGACGAACCGCTGGAGCCCTGGTTGCGCGATGTGCCGTTCTGGATTGGCGCGTGTGCCGTGGCCCTGGTGTTGGCGTGCGGGCGCTACACGCCGTTCTACCGGCTCTTCTACCACGTGCCAGGCATGGCGCTGCTGCGCGCGCCGGTCAAGTTTGTACACCTGGCTGAGATCGGCACGGCCTGCCTCTTCGGCTGCGGTCTGATGGCGGCGCTGACTTCAACCGCGACGGCCGCAGTCGACTATGCGCGACGGCGTACCGTCACGCGCTGGACCGTTGCCACGCTGGCAGGTGCCGGCCTGCTGCTGATGGGCGCCGTGTGGGTCCGGGCCGGTGCCGCGCCGCTGATTACGCACTGGCAGGCCATGGGGATCGCGGGCCTGGCGCCGGTGCTGGCGCGCCAGATGGCTGGCGCGTTGCTGCACGGCGCCCTGCTGATCGCGCTTGCGGCCGGTCTGGGCTGGCTGGTTGCAAGCCGCCGGGCGCCGGTCGCCGTCGTGCTGGCGATCCTCTGGCTGGCGGTCGGTTGCGATCTGGTGGCTGTGAACCGCCGCTTCATCGAGGCGGCCGATGTTGCCGCGTGGTACCGGCCCAATCCCATCGCGAAGCGCGTGCGGGACGCCGTGCCGCTTGCACCAGTGGTTGCTAACTACGCGACGCCCAACACCTATGTCAACTGGTTCACCTGTGCGGCTTTGTCGCAGGGCATCGCGAACTGCGTGCCGGCGCCGCACAATCGTGCCACAACACCGGCAGGCCAATTGATGTCTACGCTGGCCCACGACCCCGTGCGCTTCTGGGAGATCAGTGGCGCCTCGTTCGCAGTGATTCCGGCGCAGGCGGCCCGCGGTCTGACCGGAGGTCGTACCACCCTCATCGATGTGTTCGGGATCACGGATGGTCGGGTCGTGCCCGCTGGCGAGGGATCTGAGGCGCAGGCTTTGCTGCGGGTGGCGCACGCCCTTCCGCCGGTCTGGCTCAGCCCGGCGTGGACCAATGTGGCGCCGGCGCGGCAGGCGGCTTGGCTGGCTGGACAAACGGGCGATCTGCGTATGTGGGTCGCGATCGGGGGCGATTGTCCGCCCGAACGCGCTGGGTTCGGCACCGATGCCAGGGTGGGCGACGTGCACGTTGAGCGCTGGCGCAATGCCGACGGCGCGCTGGCCACACGGGTGGATGCCAACGTGCCGGCCCCTCGGCTCCTCACGGTGCGTATGGCCTACGATCCGAACCTGGTGGCGTGTCTGGACGGTCAGCGCGTGCCCGTCTGGCAATCTACCGGACTTTGGACGGGCGTCTGGATTCCGGCCGGCCGGCATACTGTGACCTTGCGAGCCCCCCGCAAGTGGCTGTGGCCCGCCGCCAGCCTCTTGACGCTTGCACTGGTGCCGACATGGCTGCTGCTGCCGATCATGCAGCGGCTCTGCCACAGAAATCAGCCTGCGGCACGTGGAGCGGAGTAGGCTCGTCCCGGCTGCTCGACCGAGTCTGCGGAGCGGGCTGGCGGACGCGCGATGCGCCCCCTTCCGATGGCCCGGCACGACGAATCTAGCGCGCACGTTTCAGGCGGCCGGCCACTCGTCGCGCGCGATCGGCAACGTGTGCCAGGTGATGCAGCCAAGCTGGCACGCCTAAGGTTCGGCCCCGGAACGTCCCCTCGAAGAACCCATGCGGCGTGTAATGGCGGAATGGGGTGCCGAACGTGCTCAGGTGGTGCCCGTACATGAGCGCGGCCCCACGGTCGCCGGGTGGCAGGGCTGGGTCCAGCACCAGATCGAGCAGTGATTGCCACGAGTCGGGCCCATACGTGCCCCCGAGTCCGGCGTACAGGCTGGGACCGCAGAGGATCGAGGCCTTACCCCAATAAACCGATTCAATGCCGACGGTCGAGCCGAACGAAACGACCTTCTCGGCGGCTTGGATGAGCCGATAGGTGCTGACCGGGCTCTCCGGGGGAATGAAGGTCAGAAACGGTGCGGTCAGTTTGCCGAAACGGCGGGCATAGGGATTGACGATGGCGCGCATGTTGGGATGGGCGCGCAGGTAAAGGTGCATGTTCGGCGGGATCACGACTGCCAGGCGCGCGATGAGGCCCGTGAGGCCCTCGAGTTGATCGCGGAAGAACGGATAGCGCCAGGAGGGGTTGATGGCGACGTACTCGTCCTCCGATGACAGAAAGATCACGACGTTCCGGCATGCGGGGTCCCAGTCGGCGGGCAGCTGCGTGGCATCTTGGTCGCGCACGAACGACATCCAGCCTTGGTCGGCTCCCCGCGCGCGCGCCTCGAAGAAAGCGGCGCCCTTGCGCTCACGTTCCGTCGGTTCGGCCGATTGCCAGGAGGCGCGGATGTTTGCCTCCCATTGCGCGGCGTCATGGAGCATGGTGTTGGCAAACAGCGCGTAATGGTGAGTGTCGTGGCCGCGTTCGTGCACAACGAACGAGACGCCGCGAGCCTCACAGGCCCGCATCGCGGCCCGCATCGGCGCGAGGCGCGCGTTGGCCAGGTACACCCGGTCGGGGCGGAATGTGTCGATATGCCGCAGCAGCGTGCGGTAGGTGTAGAGCGTCGTGACGGCCAGGCTGTTCACCGCGGGCTCGTGCCGCAACAGATCCGGGTAGGGATCACGTAGCCGTGAGACCAGTGACGAAAGCACCGCATAGCCGATGTCCAGGTTGCCGATTGCGTAGGCTTTAAGCTCGTCCGTGGTCGCGAAGCGCGTGCGGAGTGTTGCGGCCTCGCGGCGCATCTCGGGCGTGACCAGCGGTGTCCAGCGAAGGGCGATGCGGCGCGAGAGCGTCGCCAGGCCTTGCCGCCGCGCGATCCAGCACGTCGCGCAGGAGCGAAGGCCGTGGTCGGCGTTGACATCACACGTTGGGATGCTGCGGTTGCAGCAGACCAGGCAGACTTCATCGCCCTGCTCGACGTGCTGCTCGATCAACTCCAGAGTGGTGCCGAAGTGTGGCACCCACTGGCTGTAGTGTTCGAGAAAGAGAATTCGCATAGGCTTCCCTGCATCCGGCGCTCCGGCCGTCAAGCTACCAGATTCCACGCCAGCGGCGTGCCGCGAAGAATTGCGCAGGCGGCCTTACGTCCCAGAATGACCGGCAGTTGGCTGGGTGGCAGACCGTGTGCCGGCCGGATTGAGCGCACGTTGTGCTCGTCAAAGACCTCACCGCGTTCCATGTCCTGTACCACGAACAATGAACGGCGGAAGGCCAGGCTGGCGGCTTCCTCGTCCGTGGGTCCGTAGCGCACCGTACCCAGCGCGCGCTCCGCTGTCCGCACGGCGTCCACCATGGTCCGGAACTCCTCCGGTTCGAGCGAAAAGGCGGCATCGGGCCCTCCGTCGGCTCGGCGGAGCGTGAAATGCTTCTCGATCAGAACGGCGCCCATGACGGCGGCTGCAACTGGCACGGCAATGCCCAGCGTGTGGTCCGAGAGCCCAGTCGGCAGGCCGAAGCGTTCGCGCATGTCCCGAATCGTCAGCAGGTTCATGCTCTCGGGCGGCGCCGGATAGGCGCTCGTGCACTTGAGCAACGTCACGGGGCCGGAGCCCGATTCGCGCAGCACGCGGATTGCCTGCGCGATCTCTTCTTGGGTTGCCATTCCCGTCGAGAGCACGACGGGCTTGCCGGTGGCGCCCACCTGTCGCAGTAGCGGCGTGTCGACCAACTCGAACGATGCGATCTTGTAGCGCGGGACGTGCAAGGTCTCCAGAAATTCCACGGCAGTCCGGTCGAAGGGCGTCGAGAACCATTCCAGCCCCGCGCGCTGAATCTCATCGCGGAGCACCGGGTGCCACGACCACGGTGTGTGGGCCTCCCGGTAGAGATCGTAGAGTGTCCGCCCGGCCCACGCCGTGCCATGGACACGGAACAGGTCGCTGTCGCAGGCGAGCGTGAGCGTGTCGGCCGTGTAGGTCTGCAGCTTGATGGCGTCCGCACCGGCCGCTGCGGCCGCGCGCACCGTGGCCAGTGCGCGCTCCAGGCTGCCGCCATGGTTGGCGGAAAGCTCGGCCACGATCTGCACATGGGACGCAAGGAATTGGCCAAGAACGATGTTAGCTTTCATGGAACGTCTCTTGTGCCGTTGGCACCGGATCGAGGATGAATGTCCGCTCGGCTGCACCGCCACCTTCGGAGGTCTGCTCGGAAAAGCCGAGCGCTTGGAAGACTCGGATCGATGGGGCATTCTCCGGCCGCGTGCGTGCCGAGACCCCTGACACGCCCAGTTGGCCGCAGGCTGTGCGCAGTGTGGCGGCCACCAGCCAGCGTCCCAGTCCCAGCCCGCGCAGTGACACGTCGACCCCGAAGCTGATCTCCGCTCGCCCGGTAGGGCGGCGCTGGTAGCGAACCTGAGCGGCTGGCAGGCCGTCCAGTTCCAGAACAGTCAGGAACGCTCCCGGGTCGGCCAGGCGTGCTTGGAACCAGCTGACATGGGCTTCCCAGGCGATGGGTGCGGTGGTGAAGCTGTTGGCACGGCTGAATGGATCATTCGCCCAGTCGAAGTATACCCGGCAGTCGTCGGGGCGGGCCGGGCGAGTCGCCAGACGGCCGGCAAACAGGCGTTCGGCGTGCGTACCGAGGACATGTAGCGTACGTTCACACCCTAGGCCGTCCACCCGTTGGTGCTGGGCCACACACTGGGCGGTACGGACATCAGGGGCGTCGGCCAAGGCGCGGATTCGCGCGGCCATGTGATCGGCTGTGCAAGCTTGCGCCCAGCCTAGGTTCTCAAAGAGTCCTTGACGCTCCAGTTCCTGCGCGGCGGCGGCCTGGTTGTCGGCGAGCACGGTGACGAATCCCGGTACACGCAGGCAGGCGAGTTCGAGTGCCATGGTTCCCGCGGCGCTCACGGCCATCTCCACGGCGCTCAGGCGCGCAGCCAGATCAGGCGGATCAACTAGCACGTTGACGGCATGGGGGCTGCGGGCAGCTACGGCCTCCACTTCGGCGCGGTGCGGGTTGGCTGCTCCCACCAGCACGCACAACGACAGCGTCCGGTCCCGGATGAGCGCCAGCGCCTCGAGCACGCGGACCGTGGCCATGACCGGGTCACTGCCCCCCTGACAGACCAGCAGCCGTGTTGCGCGAGGCGGAGCCTCGCGGATGCCGCGTACGCAGGCTTGCTGGCGCCACTCCGGTCGCAGCAGCGCAAAGCGCGGGCCGAGCAGCCGTCGTGTTCCGCTCGGTAGATTGTAGGCGATAGATGAGGCGGTCACGTTCGGGTTGAGCAGAATGTCCGAGTCGTAGCGCGGTTGGTGGCCGTAGTCGTCAACGACCAAAACGCGGCGGCCCGCAGCCTGAAGGCCGCGTTGGTAGCTTGAATCGAACGCATACCCGTCCAGCACCAACCACGGGTCGTCCATCTCCGCGGCTTGGCGGAGCGTCTCCGTTTGGTCGACCAGGGCGGGATAGGCCGCAGGCAGGCGTGCCACTTCGACGTCGGCGGCCGTGAAGCGCGCGAGCACGGCGGGGATGTCGCAAACCGTGATCAGCCGCACGCGCCAGCCGGCCCGGCGTGCGGCGACCGCCAGGGCGTGCATGCGCATCAGGTGCCCTGTTCCCATGTGGAAACCGCCGTCGGCCCGCAGGATGAGAGAGGTCGCTGGCATGGTGCCTCGATGCGCTCAAGACGGGGTTGGTTGGAAGGGTGTCGTGGGCAGTTCGCGCTGGAGACGATAGCGCGCTTCGGCGTAGGCCCAGTCGTCTTCGGTGTCGATGTCCTGAACGCGGTGTTCGGGAAGGATCACCGGGACGGCGTTGTCGCCGAACAGGTGCCCTTCGGGCAGGTAGCGGGCGACGTTCATCCAGTAGAAGACGCCGGCGTCATGGTACGCGGCTGGCAGATCCTGCGAACGCGTCAGACGGTGCTCAGGCCAGAGCATGCGCAGGCGTCCGCCGGGGTCCAGACGCAGGGCGCGGAGGATGGGGTAACTGAAGGTGGTGACGGCAAGAGCCGTGGCGGCGTCGGCGCGTTGCAGCAGTTCGAGACCGTTGCGTAAGTCTTCGGGCAGCAGCAGGGGCGCGGTGGCGTAGATGCAGCAGGCGTAACGCGGCAGACCGCCGTGTGACTCGAACCAGCGCAAGGCGTGGACGAGTACGGCGTCGGTGGTCGCATGATCGTTTGCCAACTCACGCGGGCGCACGAAGGGGACCTCGGCCCCGTGGGCGAGGGCGACCTGGCGGATCTCGTCGTCGTCGGTCGAGACGGCGATGCGGTCGAAGATGCCGGCGGCGCGGGCCGTGGTGATGGCATGGGCAATCATCGGGCGACCGGCAAAGAGTCGCACGTTCTTGCGTGGAATGCGTTTGCTGCCGCCGCGTGCCGGGATGATCGCGATCGTCATGGTGCGTGTACGAACTCCGTCACGGCGTTGATGACTCGCGCCACGTCGGCGTCGCTCATGGCCGGGTAGAGCGGCAGGCTGAGGCAGTGCCGGTAGTAAGCCTCCGCCAGGGGACACTTGCCGACAGTATATCCATACTTGCGGACATAATAGGGTTGCAGATGCACGGGGATGTAGTGCACCTGCGTGCCGATACCCCGGCGGCGCAAGGCATCCATGCAGGCGGTGCGCGAGGTGCCCAGGCCGTCAAAGTCGAGCTGCAGAACATAGAGGTGCCAGGCTGGCTGAGCGCCAGGGGCGGCGCGGGGCAACGTCACGTGCGGCAGGTGGGCGAACGTGGCATTGTAGGCCGCCACGATCTCGGCTCGTCGCGCGATGAAGCGGTCCAGCCTGGCCAGTTGCGTCAGCCCGAGTGCACACTGAATATCCGTGATGCGGTAGTTGAACCCCAGTTCGGCCATTTCGTAATACCACGGCCCGGTGCCCCAATCTGCAGCCGGGCTGTGCGGCTGGTCCGGTTGCCGCACCATCCCGTGCGAACGGAACTCTCGGCAGCGCGCCGCCAGGTGGTCGTCGTTCGTCAGGATCGCGCCGCCCTCGCCGGTCGTGATCGTCTTGACCGGGTGGAAGCTGAGTGTGGTCAGGTCGGCCCACGGGTGGCCGCCCACCCGGTAACGTTGTCCTTCGTGCGCGAATGTGCTGCCCAGCGCGTGTGCGGCGTCCTCAATCACAACGGCGCCCCGCTCGCGCGCCAAGGCAGCGATTGCCGGCAGGTCACAGGTCTGGCCAGCGAAATCGACCGCGACGACCGCCCGCGTATCCGGTCGCCAGGTCGCGGCCAGTGCCGTCGGGTTCAGGTTGTACGTTTGGTCATCGATGTCCGCGAAGTCCGCCGTGGCTCCGACGAACTCGGCGGCATTGGCGGAGGCAAGGAAAGTGTTGGGCGACGTGATCACTCGCGCGCCAGACCCGATTCCGGCAGCTAGCATGGCCACATGCAGCGCGGCGGTGCCGTTGGCGACTGCGACGGCGTGTTTCGCGTCGCAAACCTCGGCGAGGGTTCGCTCGAACTCCTGCACCACCGGGCCGGTCGTCAGAAAGTCCGAACGCAGGGCCTTGAGAACTGCTGCCGCATCATCGTCGTCGATGCTCTGCCGCCCGTAAGGAATGACGGGGGGTGTGTTCATTTGGCCCAGAAGGCAGGATAGTGACTGGCTACGATGCCGCTTTCCACGCGCAGACAGGGAACGCCCATGACGATGGGATATGCAGTGAGTGAATCGTGGCTGTAGTAGACATCGCCGAGCTTCTGCAGGGGTGTCTTGAAGCGGGGACAGGCCAGCACCTCGCGTGCCACAGGCGACGTACCATCCTTCCGGATGAGGGTCCATGATGTGGGATTGGCCGGGTTGGCACTGAAGGGAAACCGTTCGTGCTCGACAACCCGGTAACCCAGCGATTCGGCGGAAGCTCTCAAGTTGCGGCAATAGCCGTGCGACTCCATGCGTCTCCGACTCGTATCATCCGCCAACTCATAGCCCGGTTCAAGCAGCACCAGATATCTCCGCGCCACCCGGTGAAGCTCACGTAGGATCGGCGTCTCCTGACCGCCGTTCGGCTCAATGGAATGGGATGTATAGACGATGTCGATCGAATCGGTTGCGAACGGAATGCTATGCAGGCTTCCGGTACAAAGGGTTACTCCAGAGATGCCTTGTGTGGCCAGGAACGCTTGAGCGTACGCCACGCGGGACCACGAAATGTCAAACCCGTATGCGGCAAGGTCTGGCATGGACAGAGCTGTCAGGACTCCGGCGAGAGTCGTGGCTTCACCAACACCGGCTTCGAGAACCGAATGCGTCAGACCGAGCGCGCGCAGGCGACGCGCAACCTCGCACGTATAGTCGTGCTTGTGGGCCGCAAACTCAGGCCGTTGAAGTGCTCGAACATAACTGCCAGCCTGAATGTCATACGACCACTCGATAACGTCTTCCGTGTTGCGCGTCGTCGCGCCTGACTGACGGAGCGCCGCGCTCAGGTTCTCGCCTCGCTCGTACATCGCCTGCAACTCGCGCGGCGTGATCATCGCAGAGCTCCTTCATCACCTGGAATCCCGATCCATCGCGTTAGCACGGCTTCTCCATCAGGAACCATGTGACGTCATCTTGCGGGAACGTGCTGTCACGGTGGTATATGAACCCGTAGTCCAATAGGCGATACCGGGGATGACGATCCATGAACTCTCCAGCGAAGTCGCGTTTGAATAGCCGATTCTCGTGGCCGCGATAGCGGACTTCGACCGGCACAGGATTGTAATACTCGGACACCAGCACCAGTCGATGTGAGGCGGCGTCCAATCGATCGTATGCCTGCGCCAGGCGGTCTGGGTGCAGATGGATTAGAACGCCCTTGGTGAACGCCAAGTCCGCGGTTGCCGTCGGGGTATATTCGAACAACGAGCACTCCACGACCGTCGTGCGGGGGCAGAGCGCCATCTCCCGTGCCGCGTCGGGGTTGATCTCCACGCCAGTGAAGCGGGCTTCTGGGAGCAGGCGGCCAAGGGCCTGTAAGTTGAGGCCAATATTGGCCCCAAGTTCGGTGACGGTGCGAATCATGCCGGCCGAGCGCAAAACGCTAGCAAAGAGGCCGCAATTCACGGCAACCGCCCGCTCGCCACGGTTGCGTTGGCTGTACTCGGTTCCGAACGTACCGGCCCAGAACTCCTCCTGCTCCGTACTGAATGTCGCTTTGGGCATATCAGGCTCGTGTGAAAGTACTGTCTTCATTTGGATCGTTCGCGGGTCCACGCTTGTGCTTCGGGTGAGTCCAAACCCGCAATCATGCGGGCCAGATCATCAGCCTGGAGCCATTCGGGGTTGTTGTCGCTTCCGTAGTAAAACGCCTCCGGGCACGGCTTGCCCCCCAACGTCCGGTAGTCGTCCAGGCGCGCGGTTCCCTGCTGAAGCGGTTGCTGCGGAAGGATGACGTAGTGCCGCGGGAACTCGACTGCCGCACGCCCGTCATCCAGCGGAATCATCACCTCGTGAAGTTTCTCGCCCGGACGGATTCCGATCTCAGGCGTTCGACAGGCCGGATCGATTGCGTGCGCGAGATCGGTGATTCGCATGCTGGGAATCCGCGGCACCCAGATCTCACCGCCGTGCATGTCGCGCAAAGCGTTCAGAACGAGCGCGGCGCCCTGATCGAGCGTAATCCAGAAACGCGTCATGCGGTGGTCTGTAACTGGCAGGAAGCCGCTGTGCCGCTGCCGCAAGAAGAATGGCACCACGCTGCCGCGACTGCCCACGACGTTACCGTAGCGCACGACGGAGAACCGGGCCTGACGCGTTCCGCTGTAGCTGTTACCCGCCACGAAAAGCTTGTCCGAACACAGTTTCGTGGCGCCGTAGAGATTGATCGGGTTGGCGGCCTTGTCAGTACTCAGCGCCACCACCCGGCGCACGCCAGCATCAATCGATGCGTTGATGACGTTCTCGGCCCCCATGACGTTGGTCTTGATGAACTCGAAGGGGTTGTATTCGGCTGCCGGGACTTGCTTCAAGGCCGCCGCATGGATGACATACGTTACCCCATCCAACGCGCGTCGCAATCGTGGTTCGTCCCGCACGTCGCCAAGGAAGAAACGCATCCGTCCCTGCTGCTCCGCGGGGATGGCGCTCTGCATCTGATACTGCTTGAACTCGTCACGGCTGAAGATGATGATGACACGCGCCTGACTGTGGGTCAGCAGAATATCGGTCAGCTTGTGACCAAGCGATCCCGTGCCGCCTGTGATCAGTACGCGCGCATCCGCCAGAAAATCCAGGTTTCCCAGCTTGGTCATTCGAGACTCCTCCGCCATCAGCGCGGCATCTGCGCCTATAGCATGCCAGAAGCATAGCAGATGGGCGGGCAGATGACATCAGACAAGTTACGGGTGACGCGCTGCAATCCGGAGCACGGTTCGCGGTCCCAGAATGGCGCGTCCGGATTTGGTTGGGTGGCCGTTGAACAACCGCCCAGGCCTGCAAGAACCGACTGTGGGCCGGCTTACGACGATCACTTCTCCTCGTGGTACGCCTGCTCGGCGTTGATCTGCCAGACGGCCCGATGCGGGTCGGTGCCGGCCACGAGGTGGTCAACGGTGGCCATGGCGGTCAGCATCGAGTGGTCCTGGTTGTTGTAGCGATGCATGCCGTTGCGTCCGATGGGGTGGAGGTTGGCGATGCCCTGTAACCAGTCGCGCACGACGCCGAAGTTCGCATAGGCGTCGAAGTAGCCGGGGTAGGCCTTCGGTACCCGGATCACCGTGCCGTCCAGCGCGTCCTCGGGCGCGGCCAGGCCGATCTGTTCCAGTTCCGTGCGCGCCAGGCCAACGAGTTCGGCGTCCGGCAGCGACCACAGCTGGTCGCCCTCCTGGCAGAAGTACTCGAGTCCCAGCCAGACGGTCTGGGGATCCGCCACCAGCCAGTGGCTCCAGTTGTTGAAGATCTGGATGCGGCCCAACCGCACGTCCGGCTCCTGCACATAGATCCAGTTGTCATCCAGTTTGAGCGGGGGGGCGCCCCGCGGGGTGCGCTTGCCCAGACGGCGGTAGAGCAGCCCGACCGTGATGAAATCGCGGTAGGCCAGCGCCCCCGCCACGTCGCGCACTGCCGACGGCACGGCCGGTCCCATGGCGGCGACAAGGTCCCGTACCGGCATGGAAGAGAAGACCCGGTCGGCCGGCACCCACCCCGCGGCACCTGAGCGCGTGTCGCGCGTCTCGACGCCGGTCACGCGCCGGCCGTCGAAGCGCACCCCGGTCACGGCGACGTTGCGCCGCACCTCGCCGCCACCCGCCTGGACACCCGCCGCTACCTGCTCCCAGAGCTGTCCCGGCCCGAGCTTGGGATAGTAGAACTGCTCGATCAGCGAGGTCTCGGTCTGGTCCGCGTCGCGGCGGCGCGCCAGCAGGCGCCCGGCGGCGTGGCGCAGCGCCTGGGTGACCGAAAGCCCCTTGACCCGCTGCGCGCCCCACTCGGCGCTGATCTGCGTGCAGGGGCGTCCCCACACCTTCTCCGTGTAGGACTCGAAGAAGGTGCGGTAGAGTTCGCGGCCGAAACGGTTGACAAAGAAATCCTCGAGATTGCGCTCGGGGTGGATCGGGTGTGCCCGCGCCGCCGCGTAGGTCAGGCCAATGCGGGCCGTGCGCGCCAGGCCGAGGTTCGCCAGGGTCTGGCGGCTCAGGGTGATCGGATAGTCGTAGAAGGCCCGGCCATAGTAGATGCGGCTGCGGCGGCGGCGGATCAGCATCAGCTCATCGCAGGTGGCGGGGTCGCGCGGGCCGACCGCCGGTGGCGACAGCTGCGCCAGGGCGGGCGGAAGAGTCAGTCCGTCCGGAATGCCCTCAGTTTGCAGCGGCAGCTTATCCAGCCACCAGCGCATGATGCGGTCGGACTTGGAGAAGAATCGATGCCCGCCGATGTCCATGCGGTTGCCGCGGTAACACTCGGTTCGCGAGATGCCGCCGAACCAAGCCGACTGCTCCAGCACGATCGGGCGGATCGCCGTGCGGCTCAGGAGTTCGTGGGCGGCCGTGAGTCCGGCCGGACCCGCTCCGATGATGACTGCCGTTTGTGTCGCCATGCGCCGCGTTCAGCCCTTCTTCTTTTCGGTGATCCGCACCACGAAGACGCGCAGGGGCTGGCCTTCGCCACCTGCGGCTGGCAGGGGCAGGGCACCCACGACCTGGGTGTCGAGCGTCTCTTTGCCCTTCTGCTGGATGTAGGACCAGTGGTAGCTGTGATCCTCATCGATCAGCAGGAAGACGGGCTGACCGGGATGGTCGGAGATGACCCGGTGCAGTTTGTCCACAAAGCCCTGCGCCGAGTCGTTGGGGGTGCAGAACCCCACGCGCAGGCGCGAGCCCCGCAGCAGCGACGAGGCCCGGTTGCCCAGTACAATGCTGTTCGGCGGGATGGACTGCTCCAGCGCCACGGCGGCCTGTTTCACGGCTGTCGTGCGGTGCAGCAGGGCCGGATAGGCCGTGCGCCAGTGGCGGTCGCCCAGAGCTGCCAGCACGAACGAAGCCGCCAGCACGCCGTACCAGGGGCGCCAACGGCAGTGTCGGCCGGGAACGACGAAGAGTCCGAGCGTCACCAGCAAGAGGATCTGCTGCACCAGAAAGGTCGTGTGCGCCGGTGTGCCGTACGCGCCACCCAGTCGCGCCATCGGCCAGGCATGGCCGATGAGGTGGGCGCCCACCACGGCCGCAGGCAGGGCCAGCGCCGGACCGCGCCAGCCACGGCGGCAGAACACGAGCGCGATGGCCATCAGCGTGCCGGTCACAGCCAGGGTCGGCCACATCAGCAGCCACCCACAGGCGGTTGGCAGATTGTACTCGTTCGAGAGGAACTCGCCCGGATTGCGCCCCCGGGGGTCGGCGGCAGCCAGCCAGAAGAAGGATAGCGCCATGAAGCCGACCCCGGCCAGCAGCAGGGCCCGCACGGCGGGTGAGCCGCGGTCGCAGCGGAAACACGACGCGCGGGCACTGACGAGCAGCCACGGTGCGAGCATTGCAAGCGGCAGGAAATAGCGCTCCATCGGTCCGACCTGCACGGCCAGCGCCAGCCCGAAGGCCAGCACGCCGGCATAGAGGGCCAGGCGGCGGCTCCAGCCGTGGCGCCAGCCGCGCACGAGGTGCGCCGCCGCCGCCCAGGCCGGCAGCGCCAGGCACCAGGCCACGAGGATTCCCAGCTTGGTGTCCACCGGATAGCGTGGAAAGACGGGCAGGGCATGGACGATCTGGTCCCAGTTGGGACGGGGTAGTTGCCCGGCGGCCATCGAGCAGTTGGCACGCAGCAGCCCAGGCGCCATCTGCGACGGATGGCTGCGCAGGACCCAGGCGTTGAGCCCGCGCAGCGCGGCCCAGCCGGCCAGGTAACCCGCGGCCAGCGAGGTCAGCCGCAGGCCGCGCCGGTGCGGTAGTGCCACCGCCACCAGTCCGGCCAGCGGCAGGAACCCGATCCCCGTGGCTTTCACGGCCGGCGCCAGGGCCAAAAGCAGTCCGGCCGGAAACCAAGCCCAACTTCGGCGCGCGCGGACCAGGCACAGCGCCAGCAGCACGGTGCCCGCGACAACCGCATCGGAACTCGAGGCCCGTTCGTAGGTCAGACTCAGCGGGTTGAGGGACAGCACGAGCGTCACGGCCAGCGCCACGGCCGGGTGTGTGACCGACGACGCCAGCCAGAAGGCACTGGCCCAGCCGGTGACACCCGCCAGCATGGACGGCCAGCGGCAGGCATCGTAGGTGACGCCGCGGATCCGGTAGGCGAGGGCACTCAGGTAGTGCATGGCCGGTGCGGCACCGTAGGTGGGCGGCTCGTTCATCTCGGGATCAAGCGGATGCCCCGTGAGGGCCTGGAGCCGGCCGCCGGAGGTGAAGTAGCCCTCGTCGGTCACGAAGTAGCCATAGGTCCACAGGCCGGCGTTGCCCGGGTCGGCATTGCGCCAGGGTACCCGGGCCGCCAGCGATGCCAGCAGCATCACCGCCACGCCCAGTCGCCGCCACTGGCGCCGCGAAAGGGCCGGTCGGTCGCGTCGGGGGGTGACGGCAGCGGCGCCGGACGCGGCCGATGTCGCCGCCGCCGGTCGTTGCCGCCTCTCACGCCTGCGAGCCCCCACAGCCTTCATGGTTCAATCATCCCGTCCCGACGTTGGAACCGGCACATTCGCATGACACCCCGGATTGTCAGTCCCGGCCGTAACATTAGTGCATCCGAACGGTTGAAGCCAGACGATTCCGGCCGGAGAGCGCGGCAGAGCGCAGACTCGACCCAATGGCGCGCACGATCTCGTCATGGCTTTGGCGGTTGTGCCCGGCGCACCGGTCTGGCATGCTGTTGGCGGCGGCGCGTGGCACACACTCGGCGTCGGAACGGGGCGTATGCGGCGTGACGCCCGGAAGGCATGGAAACGGGGCTCAGATTTTCCCCCAAGGAATGAAGATGATCGTGCGCACGGCAAGAACCAGCCTCTCCATCCGGATCGTGACAGCGAGCATGCTCGTTGTGGCGACCGGTTGTCTCGTCGGCGGACTGTTCGACCGCAACCTGCTGTTGATCGGCTTCGCCTTGGGGATCACCGTCTTCCTCTGCTACCTGTTGGCCCCTGCCGCGTACGAGGTCGACAACGGGTGCCTGACGGTGCTGCGCCACGCCGGGAGGCGGTGCTTTGGCCCTGTCGTCTCCTGCGCCCGGCTCACCGAACCCTTGCCATTCACCATCCGGCTGCTCGGCAATGGCGGAGTGTTCGCCGGGGTAGGGATTTTTTGGAACAGACCGCTTGGCGTCTTCCGAGCCTACGTCACCAGCGCCAGTTGGCGCGACACTCTTCAGGTCCAGACTCGCCGCGGCAAGGTTCTGGTCACGCCGCGCGACCCGGTTGCATTTGCGGTTGCGATCGCCGAACAGTGTCTGAAGGCGAAACGGTGAACGCGATCCGGCGCGCGTCGGCACCGTTGTCAGTCCCGCCTTGGGGTGGTCTGCGCCAGATGGATAACTGCGGGGCGGGGTCGGGTTGCGGCTTGCCCGCCTTAGGGCCGAAGCGTACTATCGGAGACGTATGACGAAACCGACGCTGGTGGTGCTTGCGGCGGGCATGGGCAGCCGCTATGGCGGTCTGAAACAGGTCGATCCGGTGGGCCCGGGCGGCGAGACGCTCATGGACTATGCGGTCTACGACGCCTTGCAAGCCGGCTTTGGCCGGATCGTCTTCGTGATCCGCCGGGAGTTCGAGGCGCTCTTCCGCGCCAGCATCGGCGCACGGTACGCCGCCTCAATACCCGTGGACTATGTCTACCAGGCACTCGACGATCTGCCTCCCGGGGTCGGCCTGCCGGCCGAGCGCGTCAAGCCATGGGGCACCGCGCATGCCGTTCGCGCGGCCCGCGCCGCCGTGCGGGAGCCCTTCGCCGCCATCAATGCCGACGATTTCTACAGTCGCGACGCCTTTACCCGGTTGGCCGGGTTTCTGACCGCCACGCCCCCCGCGGGGCCGTCGACCGTGGCGCGCTTTGCCATGGTTGGCTTCCGCCTGCGGCAGACGCTCTCGGAACACGGCAGCGTGGCACGCGGCGTGTGCCAGGTTGCCGCCGACGGCCGGCTGCAGTCGGTGCGCGAGATGACCCGCCTGGTGGCCCTGACTGACGGTCGGGCCGAGAATCGCGAGATCGAGGGTCAGCCCGAGGCGCTGACCGGCGACGAGCTGGTCTCGTTGAACATGTGGGGCTTCACCCCCGCGCTGTTTGGATTCCTGGAGCAGCGCTTCCCGGTGTGGCTCGCGCAGCACGCTGGCAACCCCAAGGCCGAGTGGTACCTGCCGTTTGTGGTCGACGAGTTGATCCGGAGCGGCGAGGCCGAGGTGCAGGTCCTGCCGACCGGGGCCTCGTGGTTTGGCGTGACGTACCGCGAGGACCGGCCGCGCGTCACGGCCGCGATTGCGGACCTCGTAGCCGGCGGGCACTATCCGCCACGGCTGTGGAGTTGACCGTCGTGACTGAACAGGAACTGCGTGCGGCGTGTGCGGCCTTCGACCTGCGGGGCGACTTCCGCCAGGGTGGGCCGTATGGTTCCGGACACATCAACGAGACTTTCCGCGTGTGCGTCGACCAGGCCGGCACACCTGTCAGCTACATCCTGCAACGGGTGAACACGCGCGTTTTCGCCGACGGCGACGCCCTCATGCAGAACGTGGCCCGCGTGACCGCCCATGCCCGTGCGCGGCTCGTCGCGGCCGGCCATGCCGAAATCACACGCCGGACGCTGACCCTGGTTCCGACCGTGCGCGGGGAGCTCAGCCATCGCGACGCGTCGGGCGGGTTGTGGCGGGCCTATCTCTTCATCG
The DNA here is from genome assembly GCA_964652365.1 of uncultured Lentisphaerales bacterium. Lineage (GTDB taxonomy): Bacteria > Verrucomicrobiota > Kiritimatiellia > RFP12 > CAZZCT01 > CAZZCT01. The sequence goes on along the minus strand of CAZZCT010000003.1, from coordinate 25,115 downwards.
ACGGGGCGTGCACGTACGACCGGATCGAGCAACCGCGGCAGGCCTACGAGGCCGCGCGCGCGTTTGCGCAGTTTCAGCGCCTGCTGGCCGACCTGCCGGGAGGACGCCTGTTCGAGACCATTCCTCACTTTCACGATACGCCGCGCCGCGTGGCGGCCCTCGAGGCGGCGGCGCAAGCCGATGTCTGCGGCCGCCGCTCGGCGGTCGCGTCCGAGCTCGATTTCATCCGCGCCCGCGCGACCGCGTGCCGTCGCCTCGTCGATCTGCAGGCGGCCGGCGCGATGCCCGAGCGTGTCACCCACAACGACACCAAGCTCAACAACGTCATGATCGACGACCGTTCCGGAGAGGGAATCTGCGTGATCGATCTCGACACGGTCATGCCGGGACTGGCGCTGTATGACTTTGGCGACATGGTGCGGTCCGCCACCAACAGCGCCGCCGAGGACGACCCCGATCGCAGCCACGTGCGCTGCCGGCGCGAGATCTTCGAGGCCCTTGCGCGCGGCTATCTGGAGACCGCCGATTTTCTGGTGCCGGCCGAGCGCGACAATCTGGTCTTCAGCAGTCTATTGATGACGCTCGAATGCGGCCTGCGTTTTCTGACCGATTTTCTGCAAGGGGACATCTATTTCCGCGTCCGGCGGCCGGGGCACAACCTGGACCGGTGCCGCAACCAGCTGGCACTGGTGTGCGACCTCGAAGCGCAGCAGGACGGGCTCCAGCGATGGGTGGATGGACTGTGACGAACCCTCCCGGCAGCGTGTCGGCCCACAGTTCCGGCCGGTTGTCAGCCGGAGCGCGCGCGCGTGCCCGGTGCCTGGCCGCGGCCGGGCTGGCTGCCCTCCTGATCAGCGGCTACAGCCGGGCCGATGCCGACAGCTCGTTCACGATCCGGCCGGCAAGTGGTGCGCGACCGGCGGAGGTGGGGGTCGGGGCGGTGCGGCTGTGGCCGTGGAACGCGACTCCCGACGGCGCGGCGTTGCACGTGCTGGACGCGGCCGGAGGAGCCGTCGGCTTCGAGGTCGTGGAATGGCTGACCGATGGTCCGCTGGACCTGCTGTTCGACTGTCGCGCCGGCGCCTCCAACTACACGGTGCGGATTGCCCCGGCCGCCACGGCGCCAGTCGAACCGACCTGGCGCGCGACTGCCGGGCTGGTGCTGGAGACGCGCGCCCTGCCGCCGTCGCCGGGCGCGGTCGACACCCTGGCACAAGCGCTCGAGTTGTGGCGCGTTGGGCGTCCGAAGTTCGGGCGGTCGCGCGTCGATGCCATCAACCAGGGGGTGCACCCACATGGCCCCCATGTGCCGCTCATGGCACGCTATGAGGGCTGGCTCGACATCCCGCGCGACGGCCGTTACGGTTTCGCGACCCTTTCGGACGACGCCTCGTTCTTGCTGATCGACGGCCGGCCGGTGGCGGCGTGGCCCGGTTGGCACGGGTTGGACGGTAGTGGGCTGCGAGGCGAGTATCAGGGCTTCGTGGAACTCCGGCGCGGTCCCCATCGCATCACGTACCACAACTGCCAGAACGACGGCGGTTTCCACGTGGCCGCGGCCTGGCAACCGCCCGGGGTCGACCGGTTCGCGATCATTCCCCCCACGGCCTACCGAGCGCCGGCCCCGTTCGAGGCCGTCGCTGCCGTCGGCGGACCCGAGGCGCCGGCGGCCTTCAGCTGGGAGATTGTCGAGCATGCGGCGGCCGGAGCATCGGAGCTGATCGGCGTGCGCCTGTGGGCGCTGCCGGCCGCCGCCGGCGACACCTGCCGCTGGCGGTTCGACGACGGCAGCACGGCCACGGGCACCGAGGTGGTTCATGTATACACTGTCGGTGGGCAACACGAGGTCCGTCTGGAAGTCGTGCGCGACGGACGCGCGCGCGGCACGCTGACCCGCCAGGTGGCCATCCACCGGCAGTGGCAGCAGGCGTCCGAGTTTCCGGAGGCGGCCTACGTGCGGTTGTGCGGTGCGCTGCGGCAGACCGGTTTCGACCGCCTGCCGGCCGCGGACCTGGCGCGTTTGGTTGTGCTGGCGGATCAGATCGAGGATCGCGACCTGCTGGCGGAACTGGCCGGGATCTGCCGCGCCAGGCGGAGCGAGTTCGGCGGCGTGGCGGCCGAGGGCCTGTTGCGCCTGGGCTTCTTCGCCCAGCACCCGACCCAGCGGCAGTACGGCTGGGTGCCGGAGTTCTGGCAGGCCGCGCTGGCCGCGCCGGGCGTGCCGGCGCCAACGGCTGCGCGCGTCCGGCTGCACCTGGCCGGGTTTCTGATTCACAGCGGGCAGGATCTGGCCGCGGCCGGCCGCCTCCTGGATGAACTGGCGGCGGCGACGCTGGACGAGACCGACGGCCGGCTGCGGCTGATCTATCTGGCCGACATCCAGGTGATGCGCTGCGAGCGCGAGGCGGCGGCGGTCCTGTACCGTCAGGCCGGAACAGTCGTGGCGCCCGACGACACGACCTACCAGGTGCGGCGTCTGGCCCGACTTGAAAACGCGCGTGTCTATCTGCGGCAAAAGGACTATGATGCGGCCGAACGGGTCGCGCGCGAGATCGAGTGGGAACGGCCGCTCGAACGGCTCGAGCTGGAAACGGGCCTGATTCTGGTGGCAGCCTTCCGCGGGCGCGGCGAAGCGCCCTTTGCGCGGACGGCCTGCCTGCGCTTGCTGCAGGCGGCACCGGACGACCCGCAGCGTGCCGAACTGCTTCGGGTGACGGCTGAAGTCTGCCAGGAGCAGGGCGCGGGGAGTGAGAGCCGGCAGGCCCTTGAGGAGTTGAATCGTTCGTATCCCTACAGCGAAGCCGCTGCCGTGGCCCGCGATCGTTTCGGTTCCGCTGCCGAGCCCGGCAACGGGAAAGGATCACGATGAGCACTATGCCAATCGCACGGCCCGATGCCGGTCCGACCGAGAGAGGTCCGAGGTTGGATGCTAGAGGTCGGAGGTCGGAGGTCGGAGGCCAGAGGTCAGAGGTCGGAAGACACAGGACGGAAGGCCACTGGCAGCGGGGCCGACCCCGGTTGCTGGCCGCGGCCGCCGGCTTGGCTCTGGTCGTGGGATGCGTCGCGCCGGGCCTCGGCCGGGCGGACGAGAACGAGTGGTTGGTGCCGCTGGGACAGCCGCCGCGGGCCGCCCCCAAACGTATCTCGGGAGGCGAAGGCGTGCCGCCGCTGCCCCTGCCCGCCACGCCGATCCGGCGCACCGAACGCAAGCGCGAACCCCGGCCGCCGCAGCTGGTCGGCAAGGTTGTCTGGGGTGAGACGGCCGAGTACCGCTATGCCGAAGGCCAGACCACGCAGATTGCCGACTGGAACCTCTGTCCCGACGACCTCTCGCAGCTCATGCGCAAGGCAGGTCGCTGGTTCGCGTTGAACTATGGAACCCAGCCGGTCTCCCTGAACACGCTCGATCCGGACCCGGCCACCACACCGGTTCTGTTCTTCAGCGGCGTTCGGCGCATCCGGCTGACGGACGAACAGTTGGCCATTGTCCGCACCTTCGTCGGACGCGGTGGCATGGTGGTTTTCGACTCGATCGCGGGGTCGCCGTACTTTCACGCCTCGGCCCGCGAACTCGCCGTGCAGATCGTGCCGGGCGAGCGCATCCGGGCCATCCCGCTTGATCACCCGCTCTTCCACATGCTGGCCGACGCCACGACCGTGGCCTACCCGCGCAATCTCGACAGCCAGCGGCCCTTTATGGAAGGAATCTATGTCGGCAGCCGGATCGCCTGTCTGATCTCGCAGTATGGTCTCGGCTGCGGTTGGGACGACCATGATGTGCCCCTGCTTGACAAGGCCGTCTTCTACGATAATGACTCGGCCACGCGCCTGGGGATCAATCTGGTTGCCTACGCGATCGGGTATGCCGAGACCGGGCGCCAGGAGGCGCGCCCCGAACTCTTCGGTGCGCTCGATGAGCAGCGCCCGACCGACGAACTGGTCTTTGCCCAGATCCGGCACGACGGCGCCTGGAATGTGCATCCCGGCGCGGCGGCGGCGCTGCTGCGGCAGATGCGGCGCGAGACCGCCGTGGGCGTCAGCCTCAAACGCATCAGCGTGGACCCTGCGCGCGATGATCTCGGCGCGCTGCCGTTTCTCTATCTGGAGGGACTTGATGAGTTCAGCTGGAGTGATCCGGCCCTGCGAGCCCTGCGCGCCTTCCTCGAACGCGGCGGCACCTTGCTGATCAACAACGGACTTGGCCTGGGAACCTTCGACCAGGCGGTGCGGCGGGAACTGCGGCGGCTGCTGCCGGACCGCGAACTGGCCGCCGTGGCGCCTGACCACGCCCTGTTCGCCACGGTTCGCCCGATGGGCGCGATCCAGTACTCGCCGGCGGCATTGCAGGCGCGTCCTGGCGTGACCACGCCCCAGATCGAGGCCATCTCGATCGACGGCGACCTGCGGGTGATCTACAGCCCGGTCGACGTGGCCTGCGCCTGGCAGGGATGCGAGTTTCCGCTGGCACGCGCCTACGAGGCCCCGTCCGGTGCCGAGCTTGGACTCAACTTGCTCGTCTATGCCATGACACATTAGAAAGGCCGTGACACGATCGAAGCGCGTGGCGGTTGTTCCGGCCGGCTGCCAGCTGGCCGCGTGTCGGACTTGGGAGCCTGTCGGTACGGGGCTGGCAACGTCCGGGGCTTAAGCCCGACAGGTTCCTTGGGCCAGTGCGGCACGTGGCATCCGGGCGGCAGGGTGCGTTGTGATGTAGGCAGTTGGGGCGGGCGGGCCCATCCGGGGACGCCTGGCGGGCGGCCGGGTGACAGGCCGTTTGCGCCGGGTTTGACGCGCTCGCGGCGTCGGCATGCTTCCTGCTTAAAAGCCACAACTGCCATTGGGTGGCGTGCCTAGCTTCGGCCGGGCTGGGTGGTGTGATTGTTTTCTTGGACGCGCAAGTATTGGTCAGTGGCGGACTTGGAGAGGACGCGAGACGATGAAGAATCGAGTGCGTTTCGGATGGCAGACGGCCCGTCTGGGCCTGGTGCTCTGGCTGGTGGTGGCGACCGGCGTGCAGGCGGCACGGCAGCCCCGCAGCGGTCGTGGCGAAGGCGGCAATGGCGAGGAGGGCGAGGGACTGGATTCGAGCGAGTTCGAGGCCAGCCGGCTGCTGAACAAGGCGCGTGAACTGCTGGCAGCCCAGGATGAGGAGCGCGGGGTTCGCATGCTCGAGAACGTGATCGAGCAGTTCCCGGCCAGTCGTGTACGATTTCAGGCGGCGATCGAACTGGGCAAGTACCACATTGAGAAGAGCGATCAGCCCAAGGCGATCTCCTATCTGAACCTGGTCAAGGCGATCGACCAGCCGGACAAGGAGCTGGCGGGCGACGACCGCGAGATGCTGCTGGAGTCGCTCTACCTGATGGGCACCGCCTATTTCAACATGCGGCAATATGGCGCCGCGTTTCCGATCCTGCGGCGCATCACCACGCAGTACCCGAACACCGTGTGGGCCAACCAGTCGTACTACTACATCGGCATGTGCCACTTTGCGCAAGGCAACTGGAGCCGCGCCATCGAGGCGCTCAGCATGGTGGGCACCTTCATTGATGCGGACAGCCCGCAGACGCAGTTCGCCGAAGCGGGCCGGCGCTTCTATGTCAAGACGCAGGACGCCGACCTGCCGATTCTTTACAACCTGGGCAAGCAGATCAAGGTGTCGGTCGAGAGCTCGCGCGGCGACAAGGAGACCATCGAGTGCATCCCGCTGACCAGCGGTGCCGATGTGTTCATCGGCTCTGTGCCAACCGAAATTGGCATGCCGCGGCCCGGCAACGGCGTGCTCGAAGTCACCGGCGGCGACACGGTCAAGACCATCTACATTGACGCCACGGTGCAGGATGGCACGGTCAACGTAGCCAAGGAAGCCACGGTCAAGGTGGTTTCGACTGCGGCGGCGACCTTCACGCTGGGCGACTACGAGACGGAAGCCACCGCGGCTTTCCTTGATCAGCCGCTGTTCGTGCTGGTGCAGGATGCGGATGCCGACAAGACCGACAAGGCCGATGCGGTGCACGTGCGGATTGTCTCGCGCTACAAGGCCGAGGACGAAGACGAGCCGCTGGGCAACACCGTAGACCTGTCCAAGCTGCTGGAAGAGCAGCAGCAGCGCTTCACGGTCCGCGACGAGGTGACGCTGCCGTTGTCTGAGATCGGCACCAATGCCATCGTGCGCAGCGGTCGCTTCGGCGGCTCGGTCAAGGTCGTCGGACTGGTCGAGGGCACGCCGGTCGAGCGCACTGACCTTCAACTGAGCGCGGCGGTGGATGACGAGATTGTGCTGACCTTTGTCGACGAGGTTCACATTGGCGGGTCCGATCCGCGCCTGGTCGAGAATCTGATTCGCACCTCCGGCGCGATCGACACGCGGCCGCGTGCCACCCAGGACGTGGTGGCTGACGCCGTCGTGCGCGCCCGCAAGGGGTTGGTCGAGGCCACGGCCTATCTGGAGCTGGGCCGCATTTTCCGCAGCATGGGGCTCATGAGCGGCGCAAAGGAGAAGGTGAAGGAGGGCCTTGACCGCGTGGACGCCGTGGTGCGCACGGCGCTGCCGATTCCGGCCGAAGTGCGCCAGGAGGCCTTCAAGCTCAAGTGGGAGCTGCATCTGGTGACCGACGATTTCGGCAGCGCCATGGCGGCCTGTCGGCTGTTCAACTCGCTGTACCCGGATTCGCCCTTTGTGGATCAGGCCCTGATGGGTATCGCCAGCATCCGCATGGAGAAGAAGGAGCACCAGGAGGCCATCGGCGTCTTCAATCAGGTTCTGGCGCTGCAGAAGTCGATGGCCAAGGCCGAGGCCCAGTTCCGGATCGCCGAGTGCATTGAGGCCATGGCCATGCTGCGCATCGCGCAGAGCGACAACGTGAACAAGCTCTCCGCGATCGAGCCTGCCATCCAGACCTACAAGCAGTGCGCCGAGCGCTATCCCGAAAGCGAGTTTGCCGGTCAGGCCCTGGCCAAGGTGATCGACTACCACATCGACATGAAGGACTACAGCCAGGCCAACGAACTGCTGCAGCAGATCTTCCAGGACTATCCCGACGCCGCCTTCCTCGACGCCATGCTGCTGAAGTGGGTGCTGGTGGCCTATCGCGGGGCCGATTTCCAGAAGGCATACGACAAGGCCAGCCAACTGCTCTTCGAGTATCCGGCCAGCCCGTACGCAGAGAAGGTCAAGGAGATCCTGCCCCGCATTGAGGCTCGCCTCAAGAAGGAATAGCAGTGGACCGATGAAGGTGGCGCAGCCCCGGCAGCCGATTTAGGTTTTGACCCGTCAGTCCTTAGGGAGGTGCAATGAGGCGCAGCAGCGTGGAAACGATCTTTGGGGCCGCCCGCGTGGTCCTGCTCGGGTTGCTCATGGGGATCCCGGTGTGGGCGGCCGATGCGCCTCCTGTGCCGGATCCCTTCGACGCCTTCCTGCGCAAGGTGCAGCGCGATCCTGGCGCAGCGACCAAGGACGCCATGATCGAGGGGCTGCGGGCGGGGTTGGCCAGCGGCCGTCCCACGGCGGCCTCTACGGCGGCGCGCCTCTACCTGGCCCAGACGGCGGCTCCGGCGCCCGAGGTGGTGCGGTTGGCCGGCGATTGCGCCCTGCAGGCCGGCGACCTGCTGGCCGCCGTATCGCGCTACAAGCAGTACCTGGGAACCGCGACACCGGATGCCGACGCAGCCAACGTGGCCGCGACGCTCTGCACCATCCAGTTGGACTACCTGGGCAGCGCCGAAGAGGCCTTTCGGTTCATGGATGAGAACGGTGACCGGCTGCGAGGCGCGGTGGCTGCCCGCAAGTTCGATTCGTGGTTTCTCGACTACGCCCAGACCCAGAAGAACTACGTGGCCCTGGCCCGTCGCCTGGCCACGATCCTCGCCGAGCAACTGCCGCTGGAGGCGGAACGCTATGTGGCTTGGGAGCGGCTCGACGTTCTTCTGACTGACCTCGTGGCCATGCGGCCCGAGATGTACGCAGCCGGTCCCCATCTGCGGCGGATGGCCAGCCTGATCCGTGAAGATCCGGCGCGCCGGGCCCGGGCCGAATTCCTGGCCGCGAACCTGGCCTACCGCACCGGGGCCGAGGGCAAGGACGACACCACCCTGGGTCGCGAGGTCGAAAGTGTGGTCAAGAGCGCCGTCGCTTACCAGACGGCCGCGCCCACCGAGGCCACCCTGCGCGAGATCGCCACGGTCTGGTGCGGCAACGCCGACCTGGCGAAACGCACGCTTTCGCGCCTGCACGAGACGTTCGCCGCGGTCTTCCTGGCGGCATCGGCCGCCGACCGTGATGCGTTCCTCGCCAATTTCGCCTGGTCGTCGCGCGACTGGTTCTTCACGCCCGAATTCTGGACTGCGCTGGCGCTCAAGGCGCCGGACTATTTCCGCGCCACCGAAGGCCGCCACGCGCTGCGCTTTGTCACGACCGGTACGGACCAGGCGCTCTTCCGCAGCCTGGCCGCGGTCCTGCCGGGCACGCGCAGCGTGGACGCCGCCGTGGTCACGGCGCTGGCCGGCGAGGACGATCCGTGGGCCTGCACCCAGCGGCTGATGCAGCAGCAGGCCTGGCACCTGGATCTGCGCGAGGTCTGGGAGGCCTACCGCCGCGTATGGGATGTGCAGCGCCAACTGCCGCGGGCCGAGAAGAAGCTCGCGGACAACGCCGGTACGGTCATGCTTTCGCGCTTCGGCCGGCAGTACGCGCTCAACTCGCCGCTCATGCTCCACGGCGAGGCGGCGCGGGAGATCCTGCGCGCCGTGTGGGCGATTCCGGATGAGGCCAATCCGGCCGACAAGTCCACGTTCGTCGGGGTTCTGACCGCCCTGCAGTGGGTGCCGTACACCCGTCGGGAAGATCGTCAGGACGTGTTCGGTCCCGTGGCGGCCGATGTCCGGCAATGGGCGGACCAAATCCGCAAGGGAGTCGCCGCCAAGGACGCCGAGGCGATCAAGAGCGCCGCCCTCGTCGGTCCGCTGGATGACGCCCTCAAGCGGCTGATGGATCCGGCCAGCAACATCGACCCGGCCACGGCCGCCAACCCGGTTTGCCGCGACATTTCTCAAGCCGTGCTCACGGCCCGCAGTCGCGATGCGGCCGCCTTCGCGACCGCCATGCGCGCCGTCTACGGCGCGGTCAAGAGCTTCGAGAAGGACCACACCCCCTTTGGCGGTGGGGTCCTGCGCTGGGTCGCGCGCTATCGTCCGGCCGACCTCAGCTCGTACGATCTGCAACTGGAGATGCTCGCCGATCAACTGGCGCTCAGCGATGGCGGGATCAACCTGGGCGCTCGTCTGGTCTGGTCGCGGATCTGCTCGGACCGGGCCGGATGGGGCAGCTTCAATGGCGCGGGCCGCGGCGACCACGATGCCCTGCAGAAACTGAATGGCGTGCTGGCCAAGGCCCTGACCGACGCGCTGGCCCGCGACCGCTTCTCCGGCGAACTCTTCGGCTGGTTCCGCAGCACCCGCAACGGCAACGGCTGGTCCGAGCAGGGGTGGAATGCCCAAGTGCTCGAACAGATCATCCTGCGCCAGCGCCAGGCGGCGTCGCTGCCGGCACTGGATGCGCTCGGAACGCTGACGCTCATGCAGCTCATCCGCAATGAGTTCAACGTCCTGGATGCCAAATACCCGGCTGCCAGCGCCTTTGACGCCATGTATGCCGCCGAAGTCACCCGCACGCGCGTGGCCAACCGTGAGTTCTGGCGCATCAGCGGCGACACGGACCGCAAGGTGCTGCATGCCACGGCTGAGGTCTTCGCCAAGTTCCCGCGCTACCCATTCGGTTGGGATGCCAGCCTGCCAGTGTATGATCGCGCCTCGTACTGGGAGATTGTGTACCGCATCATCGAGCGGGCGGACGCCCCTCGCCGCCAGGCTTTGATCGACCAGTACCGGGCCGGCTACGGCAAGGTCTTTTTCGACAGCTTCGCCGTCGGCATGTTCAGCGTCCCGGCCTACCGCAAGGACGACCCCGCGGCTGCCAAGAGCTTCTTCGACGGCGTCGCCGCCTACAGCGCCCGCGCGGCGGTCGAGCCGTTCCGCTATGGACCGCCGCTCATGACTGGCATCGGCACGGCCGATCCCGCCAAACTGGCCGACGCCGAACTCGAGGTGTTGCTGACGCTCTTCCGCAGCGTGACGCCCTACTCCTGGCCGCAGAACAAAGAGGTCGACGCCGCTGGCATGCTGGCCCTGCGCGGTCTGGCGCGCCGTCAGCGCTACACGGAGATGTTCCCCCTGCTGCCGCAGATTCTGCGCACCGTGCGCGAACTGCGCTCCACCACCGGCTACACCGACCTGACCGTGATGGCGGGTGAGTCGCAGCAGGCCGGTCAGGCCGAACTGGCCGCGGTCCTCGGCACACTGGCACTCGGGCTGCCCGGCATGGAACTGCGCGAGGAACAGCGCAACGCCTTCACCGCGGTGCGAGCCAAGGCCCTGGCCGGCCTCGGCGGCTCCATCCCGGTTGAGCGCGGCGACCCGCGTTATCCGGTGTTCGCCGCGCAGGCTGATTATCTGCTCGGCAAGTTCGCCACCGCTTGGGAGCTTTACCTGTCGGCCGCCGGACGCTTCGCGGCCACGATGAAGGAGCTCGACCCCGCCTTCGTGCTGTGGGTGATCGAACGGCACACCGATGTCGGCGATTTCACCCAGGCCGAAGACCTGGCGCGGCAGATGATCCAGTGGGCCACTGCCAGCGGCCAGGGCTTTGACCGCGAAGTCCGCGCCCGCTTGATGCTGGCCTATGCCGGCGTGGCCAAGGCCCGACAGGAGTATCCCAAGGCCCGCGCCATGTACGAGCAGCTCGTGCTGGCCAAGGAGTTTGATGGCACCCAGGCCAAGCGTGAAGCCGAGCTCAGCGTGGCGGAGGTCGACCGCCTGACGCGCCAGTACGACGATGCGATCCTCTCGCTGGAGAAACTCAGCCGGCGCGGCGATGCCTACCTGCAGACAGAAGCCAACTACCAGTTGGCGTTGATCAAGTTCGACCGCGAGGAGTTCGCCGAAGCCAAGGATCACATCGAGAAGGTTTTCGTGCTCGAGCCCAGCCACGTCAACGGACGCCTGCTCGAAGGACGCGTGAACCTGCGCCTCAAGAAGCTGGTCGAAGCCACGGAAGTGCGGGTCGGACTGGCCGGCATGCAGGAGGTCATCGTGCCCGGCCGGCCCCTCAAGGTTCAGTTGGAGGACCGCACCCTGGCCGTCTCCGGCAAGGGCGGCACGATCGAGGTGCGCGCGTGGACAGATGCAGGCGACGAGGAGTTCCTCAGCCTGTTGCCGTTCGGCGATTCGAAGACCAAGTTTGAAGGTCAGATTCCCACGCTGCTGGGCGCGGCCGTCAAGGGCGATCGCCTCCTGCAAGTGCGCGGCGGCGATCGCGTGAACTACGACTTCTCCGAGCGCTTCATGCGCGCCAACAAGATTGAAGGCTCCAAGGCGATTGCCATCCGGGTGGTGTCGCCCGGAGACCTGTTCGTCTCATCCGGCCGGATCCTGTCGCGCCAGGAGCAGGAGGAGCTGGCCATGGAACGGCTGATTCGCGAGCGCCTGCGCAGCAAGGTCGAGGCCGACCAGACGCTGCTCAGCACCGTACGCGCCTCTAGCGAGATCAAGCCTGGCAATCCGATCAACGTGCGGGTCGTGGATCCGGACCGCAGCGGAACGCCCGAGCGCGACAAGATCGCCGTGCGGGTCAACTCCTCCAGCGGCGACGCCATCGACGCGCTGGAACTGACCGAGACGGAGCCTTTCTCGGGCGTCTTCGAAGGACAAATCGCGACCATGAGTGCGCCGGCCACGGCCTTTGCCTCCGATGCCGAGGAGGGGCGCGAGCCCGTCTACGCCATCGCCGGCGGCGAGACGCCGGGGTGGGCCGGACTGCCGGACGGCCGCCGGCCGAAGACCCTGTCGATCGACCTGAACGACCTGGTCGCCCTCGGCAAGTTGACGCTCACGGCTAACGAGACCGGCCGCCGCCTGAAGCGCTTTGCGCTGCAGGTTTCGCACAGCGGGCGCGATTTCCGCACCGTGGCCGCCTGGCCGCAGAACCTCCCCGAGTGGGACGGCGCCGCGCGCTTCGAACTCGTACGGTTCGCGGGGCAGAACCGCCTGCCGCGCAACCTGGAGGAGTGCGAGTCCTTCCTGAATGCCGGCTACCTGGCCGCTGGCGTGAGCAAACTCTATCTGCGGCCGTTTAAGCCCGAGCTCTCCTTCGATGAGGCGGTGGGCGGCCAGGCGGCTGCGATGGGGCTGTCCGGCGACGGCGTCGACAGCTGGTACGTCGGTCGCTTCGGTGCGGCCTTCTACCTGCCCCAGCGCCAGGTCTGCGCCTTCCGGGTCGATCTGCGCGGCAACGCCAAGGCCATGGCGGCGTACCTGACCGTCGACGGGGTGCCTGTGGATCCGAAGAGCGGTGTGTTCCGTGGATCCCTTCCCAAGGGCGTGCACCGGGTCGAGTTCTGCTTCGCAGCGCAGCGCAAGGCCAAGCCCGTATGGACGCTCATGTCGGATGTCGAGAAGCCGCCGGAACTGACGCCGTGCTCGGCCCAGCTCTTCGATCCGTCGCGCTTCCCGGAGGGCGAGCGCGGGCCGCTGTTCGTCCCGGCGGCCATCGCTGTCGACGCGGCGCAGTCCGTCTTCACGGCGACTTTCCCGCCTGCCACCAAGGCCCGCACCCTGCGGTTGGTGATGGCTGATTTCGAAGGCCAGGCCCCGGCGGTCCGCAGCATCACGCTCGACTCGGCCGAGGGCGCCAAGATCCTGCCGCCGGCCGTGGACATCGTCAGCCTGCGCCGCAACCGTACCTTGGAGATCGTGCCCGGCGACCGCATCACGATCGCCTACGAGGACCCGGTGCCGGTCGATCCCAAGAAGGCCGTAAGCGAGGCGTCCATGAGCGCCACCTTCAATGATGCGCAGGTCGAGGCCTGCTTTATCGAGTCGGTTTTGGCCGGGGACGGAACACGCGAGGCAGTCTATATTCCGATGCGGCGCTTCCGCGTGGGGGACGCCCTGACCGTGTTTGTGAACGATCCCGACATGGACGTGAGCGAGAAACCGGACCAGGTGACGGTCTCCGTGATGTCCGCGGACGGCAGTGCGATCCAGGTTCCGGCGCTCGAGACCGAAGCCCACTCCGGCATCTTCACGGCGCGGGTCTTCCCGGTTGCCGGCCAGCCGCAGCGGCCGACCGAGTTCCGCGTGGGGCCGGGCGATGACGCGGTCATTGCCTATGTCGACCGCGAGAACACGAATCCGGGCATTCCCTGGGAGCGCCGCGCGCTGCTGGAGCAGACCGGCTCGGGCGATGCCGAGATGCGCGTCTACAGTGCCCGTTCGCGGCCGCTGACAGAGCAGGAACTTGCCACGCCGGTCAAGATCACGCGCACGGCCCGCATGCGTGATGAACAGGTGGCCGTGGCCCGGACGATCGTGGCCTACCGGCCGGCCGACGCCCAGGCCGACAATGTCTCTACAACCCTGGTGGTCGCGCCGCTCATGGTTGAGCTGCTCCATCCGGCTGCGGCGCTCTCCGTTGAGAGTGAGGCGGTGCTCTATGTCCAGACCGCGCGCGGTCGCGCCCGTGTTGGCGGTGCCGCGCCCGCGGCCGCTGTCGACGGGGAAGCGGCGCCGTTCGACATCACGGTTCCCGGCACCGTGCGCCTCGTGGCGCGTCCCGGCAATCTGCCGAACATCCAGCCACCGGTCGGCTACCGCGCGGTGACCATCGACGGCAATCGGTATGCCAATGCGGCCCTGGACGACGGACGCTTCTCATTCGTGCTCCCGATGGAACTGGCAGCCCTGCCCGAGAAGAGCCTGGCGGTGGAAGCCGAGAAACGCGCGGCCGCATCCAAAGCCGAAGGAACCCAGCGCCGGGTGGTCGAAGACGAGGAGCCGCTGTTCCTGGCGGTGGCAGGTAACGACACCGTCTACATCGGTCTCAAGCACACCGGGCCCAATGGAGCCGTACGCTGGCAGACCCGCACGGTCGCCCTCGCGAGCGACCCATGGTTGCATGTCATGGAGCGCCGTTACGAGACCGAGGTCGCGGCGGTGCACGTCGGCGAGCTGATCTTTCCGCGCGTCATCGATCACGTGCTGGACACCACGGATGAGAAGGAAGAGGTTACGCTCAACGTCACCGGTCTGTCGGGCGGGCCCCGGCAGGTCAAGCTCTCCGAGACGTTCGGCCACTCGGGTGTCTTTAAGGGCGCCGTCACGCTGGCGTTCGGGGGCGATCCGGGCAGTGTCCCGGCGGCCGGAGCTCTGGCGGTCGGCTATGGCGAGCGGCTGACCTTTGAGTACGCGACCGGCCGTGAACCGGCTGTCCTGGCCTTCGTGGTGCAGGTGCACAAGGGTGCCGACGGTCAGATCGCGCCGTTCACCAAACAGTTCCGCGATCCCGAGATTGCGATCCAAACCCAGTTCACCACGGCCGAGGCCTATTTCGAGATGGCTAAGAAGCATCGCGAGCTGGGACAGAAGGAGCTGGCGCGCAAGGAGATCTCGCAGGGACGCAAGCTGCTGGAGGAGTCGCTGCGCGACTCGCCCAAGTCCGAAGCCCGTGCCCACGCTGACTACCTGCTGGCAGAGCTCTCCATGCAGTTTGCCGACGAGACGACGGAGCCGGATGCCAAGCAGCGCCACTACCGCGAGGCGGTCGGCCGCTTCACCGAGATCGTGGCCAACTTCCCGGAAGGCGCCTACGCGCCCAAGTCGCAGTTCAAGAAGGCCCTGGCCTTTGAGAAGATGGGTGAGATCGATCTGGCGTGCGAGGAGTACGTCAAGCTCTCCTATCGCTATCCGGACAACGAACTGGTGGCGGAGACCATCGCCCGTCTGGGCAACTACTTCACGGTCAAGAACCGGGAGCTGGTGGAGAAGGCCAAGGCCCAGGCGGACCTGATCGAGCGCGAGAAGCTCCTGACGCAGGCGCGGGCCACGGCGACGACGGCGGCGCAGGTCTTCGGGCGCCTCTCGGAACGGTTCCCGGATCATCCCCTGGCCTGGAAGACGCTCGTGCTGTCGGGTCAGTGCTATATCCGCGCCGAGGACTATCCCAAGGCCGTGGCCACGTTCAAACGCGTGATCGCGACGCCCAAGGCCGAGGCGGATCTGATTGCCCAGTCCATGTACTGGTGTGGCGACAGTCACATGAAATCCAAGGAACTGGTGGCCGCCTACCGAATGTTCAAGAAGCTGACCTGGGACTATCCGGAGTCGATCTGGGCCAAGTATGCGCGCGGTCGCCTCTCGGAAGAGGCGCTGGCCAAGATCGAGTCGGAGGATGCAGGCACCTGAGTATGGCAGCGAAGATCCAGACCATCGCCCGCCGCCTGGCGGGCTGGGTTGCGATGCGCTGGTTGCGGTTGTCGTGGTCGACGGCCGCGGGCCGGACGCTGCTCGGGCAACTGGCGGGGGACCGCCAGCTGTCCTGGCAGCGCTGTACCGCCACACGCGTCGACGTCGGGCAGTGGTTCCACGACAGCCGTGTCTGGGTGGGGCTGTGCGACGACGCGTTGCTGGTCTGCGCCGCCGGCCGGAGCCCGCTCCGGCAGCGGCTGGAGTTGGGCGTGTTGCGCGACAGCGTCTACAATGCCGTGACCGGCGAGTTGACGCTGGCTCCCGCGCCGGAGGCGCGGGTTACGCAGGTGGCCCTGCCGCCGGTCGAGGGTGAGGATTTGGCCGTTCGCTTGCGCGGCGGCCGGCCGGGTTCGGTTTAGAAGAAGCAAGGAGAGTGCACAATGCTTGAGATCCTGATCAAGGGCGGCATGTTGATGATTCCGCTGATGATTGAGAGCGTGCTGGCGCTGGCGGTCCTGTTCGACCGCTGGAAGGCCTTCCGGGAGAACGACCGCGTGGATGTGCGCTCGCTGCGCGCTAAGGTCATGCGCCTGCTGCGCGAAGACCGGATTGAGGAGGCATGCCGCCTGTGCGTCGGCACGCCGGGCCCGGTCTCGGCTGTGTTGCTGTCTGGTGTGCAGGCCTACGAGAAGCACCGGGCCATGGCCAGCACGCCGGAGTCGCTGCGCTCACTGGTCGAGGATGCGATTGAGGATTACACTTACATCGCCACCAAGGCAGTTGAGAAGCGCCTGAATGTGCTTTCGTTCATCGGCAACTCGGCGCCGCTCTTCGGCATGACCGGTACGGTCACCGGCATGATCCGGTCGTTTGAGTCGATGGGCAAGGCCGGCGCGCTCGAGGGTGCGGCCGTCGCATCCGGCATCTCGGAAGCCCTGATCACCACTGCGGCCGGCTTGCTGATCGCGATGGGTGCCGTGATCCCCTTCCACTACTTCACCGGCCGCGCCGAGAAGGTCGAGGAGGAGATTCACGAGGCGGGCGTCGAACTGCTCGATTTCGTGACCCTGCGTTCATCGCGGCGCGCCTGAGCCGGAACTTAACACTGCAGTCGGAGAGATGCCCGTGTCACTGGGTAAGAGAAAGAAGAGCAAGGAGCAGCCGACCGTCCCCACCGATTCGGTGTCGGACATCGCCTTCTTGCTGATCATTTTCTTCATCCTGACGACGTCGATCCGCAAACTGACCGGCTTCGAGACCGATATACCGGCCGCGCAGCAGCAACAGCAGCAGCAGGAGGAGAAGACTCCGACCATCAAGCTGCACGATAACGGTCTGAGCTTCAACGACCAGCCCATGGACATGGCGGGGCTGCGTGCGGCCCTGCTGGTACTCAAGCTTCCCAGCAAGCCTGAAGACAAGCGCGTGATCGTGCTGGATGCCGCCAAGGGCGTCAAGTACCAGAACTACTACGAGACCATGGCGGCCATCAGCGGTGCCGGCGGGGTGGTCGGCATCATGACCGACGAGGGGGGCGCCAAATGAAGATGCCGCGCCGCCGCAAGAAGGAAGTTGCCGTTCCAATTGTGAGCATGGGTGATATCGCATTCCTGCTGACGATCTTTTTCATCCTGTGCAGCAACTTCATCAAGGAATCGGGAATCAAGTACACCTCGCCGCGGAGCGCCGACGTCAAAGGGGTCAAAGAGGGGCGTGTGTCGGTGATCGTCGATGACAAGGGCGACGTCTTCCTGCAGGGAAGGCGGATCGACATCGTGGAACTGGAGCCTGGAATCACCCTGCTGCTGACCGGTAAGACCGGCCCCGATGCCCGGCTGGTGGTCTTGCGGTGCGACAAGGACGTGGACAAGACCTTTTTCGAGCCGGTGATCGATGCGATCGCCAAGGCCGGTGGAACGATTGTGGCCGTGGGAGACAAGGGGATGCAGGCTCCCCACGTGCCGTCACCGGCGGCACCCTAGGTGCTGCCGGGCGAAGACTGAAATCAAGGAGTGGTTGCCATGACAGAACAACAGGAAGCGGTTTCCGATCTCAACTCGGATCAGTTGCTGACGGCCTTCACCCGCGGCGGGTTCATCAAATGGGTTGTACTGGCCACGGTCGTGCATGCGATTGCGGTCGTCTTGCTGTCGTTGGGTTCGCTGGTCAAGCGCAATGCCGCTCCGGCTGCTCCGGCTGCGGCGGAGGCCTCCGCAGAGGCTGCCGCGCCGGCGTCCGGCGAACCTAACGCCACGGCCTCCACGGCCGGCACCGGCACGACCAACGCGACCGCGGGCGACCAGGAGCCGACCGACGCGCAGGTTCTGGAGCAGCGCTCTGGCGCGCCGGTCGTCAAACGTATCACCGACGCCGCCAAGCCCGAGGATATCCCGGCGCAACCCGGCGATCTCGGCATCTCGCTGGAAGACACCAAAGTACGCTAACGCATGCGGATCCTGCCAAAATCCTGGCTCCCGCTCGCAATCGCCACGCCACTCGGTCTGATCGCCGCCGGCCTGGCGTGGGTGGTGCGCCTATTGCCGGAATGGTATGAGGGCCTCCTTGTCGCCTACCCGGCGTACGGCGCCGTCTTTGCTGCGGAGGGCGTGGGTGTCACGGTTGAACTGTTCTTCTGGTCCGCCGTCGGCGGCGCCCTGCTGCTCTTGACGGCGTTCCTGCTGGGACTGACGCTCCATCGCGGCTGGAGTCTGGGCGTCGTGCGCAAGGGCTGCCTGCTGATCGGAGTTCTGCTGGCCGTCGAGCTGCTGGCCGTCTTCCAGGCGACCAGCGCGCTGGCATCCGCGAACATTCCGCTCTTGGGACAGAAGCCCGACAGTTGGAACATCTTCTTCTGTCGGCTCCATTACCTCTGGCCCGCGCTGGTTGCGGTTGTGTTGGCCATGGGTGTGCAGGTCATCACCTGGTGTAACGCGACGATCGAGGTCTATACCGGTTCGGCGCCGACACAGCCTTCGATGGGCGACCGCCTGATCGAGGCATTGCGGTTGCATCGCCTGGCGCCATCCTACCGTAAGAGCCTCTACCACAGCGTCAGCCTCCACCTGTTCGTGATCGTGCTGCTGCCCTGGCTGCTTTCGATGCGCGGCTGCGTCGATCCCTACCGGATTCCCAAGGGCGAAGGCGAGCCGGTGATCGAGCGCGTCGTCAAGGTCGTACGCAAGAAGAAGCCCCAGAAGCGCTATGTCGTGAATCCGAACTCGGCCATCATCTTCCACCTGCCGGATGACATGAAGCTGATGCGGGAGGTCGACAAACAGAGCCAGGTCGAGTACGCGGCGGATCCAACCCGCGTGCACAAGGGCAAGCTGGGCGTGGGCAAGGGCAGCAAGGGCGGATGGCCGGACGGCATGGAGAACGCCGTCGTGCGCTTCATCCGGCTGGAGCATGGCGGTCCGCAGTGGGACGACGGCATGGATGCCAAGTCGCGCGCCGACATCAATTTCCTGCAGGAGTTCAAGCGCGTCACCGGCTTTAAGGTCGCGCCGCGCGGTGAGAGCCACCCCGTGCGCGTGCTCAAAAACTATCCCAAGGGGTTTGCGCCACCCTTCGTCTATCTGACCGGCGATGGCGACATCCGCATCTCGGCCCGCGACATCGAGATCCTGCGCGCCTATCTGCTGGACGGCGGGCTGCTCTTCGCGGATGCGGGCAGCCCGTGGTTTGACCGGAACTTCCGCTCACTGGCGCAGTCGCTCTTCCCGGGTAATCCCATGCGCGAGATTGCCGATGACGATCCGCTCTTCCAGCAACCCTATGTCTTCCCCAACGGTGCGCCGCCGCTGTGGCATCATGGCGGCTGGCGGGCCATGGGTATCAAGCACAAGGACCGCTGGGTGGTCTTCTACCACCCCGGCGACATGAACGACACGTGGAAGAACGACCGCGGCGGAATGGCCCCGGAACTGAGCCAGAGCGCCATGGATCTGGGCATCAACATCATTCACTACTCCTTCACCCACTACCTGGAGATGACTCGGAAGCATCGCAAGTAGCCGCCTGGTCTCCGTTGCCGGATGCCGCCCATGCTCAAGCTCTACACATACTTCGGGGTTGTCGGGATCGCGTCCATCCTCTTCTGGCTGGCGGCCGCGGTGCTGTATGGTGTGTATTGGCGCGATAGCCGGCGCAATCTGCGCTACCTGCTGGCATTCGGCCTGGGCCTGGTGGGCCTGGTTCTGGCGCGCATCAACTCGACCGCCGTCAGCGAGATCCGGGTTGACCGTACCGAGGAGATGGAGGAGGCCCGGCGCCAACAGCGCGAG
Organism: uncultured Lentisphaerales bacterium; assembly: GCA_964652365.1. Lineage (GTDB taxonomy): Bacteria > Verrucomicrobiota > Kiritimatiellia > RFP12 > CAZZCT01 > CAZZCT01. Next base: position 5,535 of record CAZZCT010000003.1, on the reverse strand, counting down.
ATGCGCGTGGACGCCAGCGGCGAGAGCAATCTCGCCGCCCAGATGCACTTTGCCGAGGACGCGCCGACTGACGAGACCGCCCCCACCAATGGGTTGATGGCGGCGGAAGGTGGCCTGGGAGAGGCCGAACCAGCCTATCGTACGCGCGGCAAGCAGCAGCGCGCCGCGGATCGCAAGGAGAAGGTCGGCGACGCCTCGGCCGTTGTCGAGGCCACCGAGAAGCCGCCCAAGATGCTGAAGGAACTGGACGCCAACCGGGCCAACACCCTGGACCGTCACAACCTGAGAGCTGCGCGCCTGGTCTTCTGGGCCGGGTTGATCCTGTTGCTCTGGGACTACCTGATCCGGTTCAACCGCTGGATGCCCGGCTACCCGCCCCTGCCGGTCTCAGCTCCCTGGCTGGACGATTTCTCGACCAAGTCCTACACCTGCACCTGGCCGGGCGCCAACTCGGCCCGCCTCCTGCGCGACCTGGTGCGTCGAGGCGAGACATTCCTCGCCATCGCCCCGGATGATCCCTTGCCGGTCAGCGACGCCCTGCCGCGGCTGGAACTGCCGCCGCTGCGGATCGGCCATCTACGCCTGCCGCGGTTGACGGCTTGGATGGTCCCCAAACTCGTGCTGCGGGAGGGCGATTCGCGCGGTTGGGAGTTCCTGTTCGACGCCGCCTGGTTCAATCGTTATGCCGTGGTCTACCACGGTTCGCCCGAGAGCCTCGCGGCAGCCCTGCGCTCCTACCTGGAGGATCGCCGTCGCACCCGCGCCCGCGCGCGTTGCACCGTGACCCTCTGCTGCGCGGCGGGCACGTTCGACGAGGAGACGCGGCGCGCTCTTATGCGCCTCATGACACGCGCCAACTGGCGCCTGTGCGAGTGGATCTAGGAGCCTGTCGGGCTTAGGCCATGTACGTTGCATCTGACACGGTTTGCGCCGACGCGCCAATCGCGCTCCTGTTATGCCGAGCAGAGAGAATCAGGCACTCGAGAAACCTAATCGAATAGGTTAGCCTTCTTGCACCAGCAGGACAACCCGTATGTCTACAGCGCCTCAAACGGATTGAAAGGTGGACGTCCCCGGAAGAGCCGAATGTCGACCTTAACATGATTGCCCCAACAAGACACTTCTGGCAATCGGCACGGCGTGCCTCTACCAGAGCGTTGCCGTTAGTGCCGGAGAAGCGATGACTCCCGCAGCGGCGCGGAGGCGCAGAGGCAGATCACGGCTCTGTCCAGACGCGCAGCCGGTAGAAGCGGTTGGTTCCTGAAGCGATCGGGTTCGTGAAGCACATCGCACCGTCGCGGCCCGGGAGTTCGTCGGCGCCCGCGGCGTGGGTCCAGGTGTTGCCCGGAGTCCAGTCGCGATAGTCGAGTCCGTAATAGCGCGTTTCCACGCCCTGCCACCCGACGGCGATCTGGCCAGCGCCAACCGGTCTGACGGACGCGACGTGGAAGTATGACAGCCGGTTGGTCGGGTCGGTTCCCGCCACGTTCTCACTGAAGTCGCCCTGCCCGTCGCCATCCGTGTCGAGCAGGGCGCCGGCCGTGAAGAGGTCCAGACCATACGTGTATTCCCAATCGTCCGTCATGCCGTCGCCGTCACAGTCGTCGTCCAGATCATTGGGGATTCCATCGCCGTCCAGATCCCCGGCAAACGTGGTCAGAGCTTCCACGTAGACCGGCGTGCCGCTGGCGTCCACGTCGCAGGTGCCGTTGGTTAACGTGACGGATGTGACGGTCCAGGTCGCATGCGTGTTGTCGAACGCGTCCGGTACGGCGCGCGTCACGCGGGCCTCCAGCACAGGACCCACCGGCACCCGTACCCGTTCGGTTCGCTCGGACGTATTCCAGACCACCTGGACCGGCTGCCCATTGGCGCCGATGAAGCAGGCCCCGAGGTTATCGTTGCCGAAGTCGTCCAGATGTGCCCGCTGGAAGCCCTCCAGTTTCTCGATCAGCTTCTGGTAGACGTAGAAGCTGGCCCGCCGGTTCAGGTTGGTGTCGGTCAGAACGGCCCAGTTGAGTTCGGCCGGGAATGCGGGGTCGTATTCGAGTTCCGCGTACAGGAGGCGATCAATGCCCGCGGCCAGTGCGAACGGATAGGAGCGTGCGAGAAAACGGGCGTTATCCGCTTGCGAGTTTGTGACGCCGGTGGTCAGGTTCTGTGTGTAGGTTGAGCGGAAGTCGGTTTCCGTCGCCCACACCGTCCGACTGTCCAGCCCCTGGTCTGCCAGATAGGCCATGAACTGGCGTGCGAACAGGTACTGCGGCAGTTGCTGGGTCCCGTTGGTCCACACGGACCGTTCCAGATAGCTGTGGTAGGGGATCGCGTCGATGCAGGGCCGGACCCACTCGTGCGCCAGGAGCGATGTCAGGTACCACCCATTCGTCGCGTCGGGACGGCCGGTCAGGGAACTGCACAGGATCGTGGCGTGTGGCGTGCTGGCGTGCGCGATCTGCCAGGCATTGGTCAGGTAGCGGCCATAGAGTTCGACGCCGCAACCGGCCCAGCGCTGAGGATTGGCGGCTGGTGCATAGCCGTCGAAAATCTCCCAGTGTCGGATCGGCTCGATCAGCCCAGGCATGTCCTCGACCCCGTCGCCGTCGTAGCGTTCGACGATCGCCGCGACGGCACGGCCGAAATCCGCCACCGTCGGCCACGTCAGCAGGCTGGCCTGCAGGTCGATCAATCCGATGGCCCGCAAACCGTGCGACTGGCCGCGGGTCAGCGCCAGGTCCGCGGGACCGAAATCGATCAGGTACGGGTTGGCGCATTGTGCCGGGGTCAGGCCGATTGATAGGCGTCCGTAGGTGATGGCCAACGCCACGCGATCAGCATAGTTGGTGACGCCGCTCAGACCGCCTCCTCCGAAACGTTGCTCGTCGCGCACGGGCAGTGGCACCCGGAGCGACACGGTGTTGCTCCACTTTGTTTCGGTATCGTCCGCCGTCACGCTGGCCAGATTGACGATCGGCGTATAATAGGATGCACTTGGCGCGACGGTTGCGCGAAAGGTGCAGCCGGTTCCGGCGCCGGCTTCCAGTGCGCCGAGCGTCCACGCGATGGTTCGGGAGATCGGGGTGTAGATTCCCCCGGAGCTGATGGAATCCAGTTCACAGGTTAGTTGGCTATCGAGCGTATCGCGGACGACGACGTTGGAGGCCACCAGCATTGCGGTGTTGGTGATCAGGATCGAGAACACCACGGACTGGCCTCCCGTTACGCTGAGGACGTCCGCCGTCTTGGCGATGGCCAGCACCGGCCTGGGCGTGAAGGGTGTGACCGGTGCCGGCGCCGGGTCCAGGTCCTCGACCAAGTTGGTTGTGAGTTGCTGGACGTTGCCCCCGAGGCGGTTCATCCGGAAGATCTCGGCATGGGCGGATGCGATGCCACTGGTGGTGGTCTGATAGAAGATCCCGTCATTCTCCCATGTGTACTGGGCCGTGCCGATCGAACGTGTGCCGGTCTGGGTCAGGTTCAGGAACCCGAACGTGCTGTCTGGATCGTGGTTCGCCGACATGGCGAACAGGTCCCAGGTTACGATGCCGCGCCGGAACACGACGGTCATCCCGTCTGGTGACCACATGGGCGCTTCATCGACCGTGCTGGCGTCGGTCAGGTCAACGACCGCGCTGTCGCTGAGCCGGAGCTTGCAGATCTTGACCCGCCGGGGAAACGCCTGTGTCTCCCGCTGGAACACGACCCATGCGCCGTCGGGCGAGAAGCAGGGGGCACGATCGTCCAGACTGCCGGTCAGCAACGGGGTGATGCCCGTGCCGTCCGCCTGCATCAGGTAGAGGTCGCCTTGATCGCCCGACGCGGTCACGTCAAACACGATGCGCTGTCCGTCCCAGGACCAGCGCGGGCCGTTGCAGTCGCCCGCAAGGTTCTGCGTCAGATTCGTCTCGCCGCTGCCGTCGGCCTCAATGCGCAGCACGTCGGTGCGCGGCGGCTGGGTGCTGACGGTGCGTGCAAAGACGAGTTGGGTGCCATCCGGCCGGAAGTGCGGCCGCGCGTCGCGATGGGGCGAATCGGTCAGAAACAGGTCGTTGCCGCCGTCCCGGTCGATCAGGCGCAGGTGCGCGGCGGTCGGGGAGGTGCGACGCGCCAGGGCGATTCGACCCAACGCGGGGGTGGGGAGTGGGACACGCACGGTCGCAGGGTTGGAGAAGTTCGTGGCAATGCCCACTACGATCTGTGCGGTGTTGGAGATCACCTGCCCGGCCTGGGCCACGCCGGCCACGGTGGTATTGAAGCTCAGCACGCGGCCCTCACCCGGCGCCAGGTCGCCCAGATTCCAGGCGATGGCGTGGTCGGCGGCGACATAGACGCCGCCCGGCCCAAGCGAGTTGGTGACACAGATCAATTCCGGCGGAAGCGGGTCGTACACGGTCGCTTCACTGGAGACCGTCTCCGACTGGTTGGTCACCGTGAGCATGACTCTCACCGTGGCGCCGGTGGCAGCAAACCTGGGCGCGAGCGACTTGGAGAGGGCCGGCGGCAGGCGTGTGGCCGCGTAGTCCTCGGGCGACTGTGCGGTGTTGATGGCCGAATAGGCCCGTGCCGTGGGGACAAAGACGTAGCCGGACCTGGCCGGGGTGACGGTCCCGGTCCAGGAACCGCCGGGCGGATGATGATACCCCAGACGGTACGTTCCCGAGGCTTGTGACAGCGTGGCCCCGCCGCCGCTGGTCGCGATGAGCAGCACGTCGCCGACTCCCTGGCCGGACTGATTGGTCACAATGCCGTCAATGGTCTTGGGCTGCCAGAGCTGGATCCTGAAGTCCTGATCGGTCTGATCAGTTATCAGGTTGGTGTACGCCCGATAGGCGGGTCCAAACACCACCGATTCACCGCTTTCCGCGGTGTAATCGACCACGATCACGCCGCTCCACCCGCTGGGAACCCCGACAAGCGAGTAGGATCCGCTGCTGGTGTTGGCGGCTCCACCTCCGTTCGACGCCCGCACGGTGCAGGCCTCTGTGAGCGCGGCCCCGTTTGCTTTTCGCACGGTCCCCGAAACCGTCAGCGCCGGAGACTGCAGCGCCAGCCCAAACAGAAGGAGCACGCTGATGATCATTCGCTTCCGCATATCGCAATCCCCTGCGAGGGTCTCTGACGCGACGCGCGACACCCGATGAGACGGCCAACCCAATCAGTGCCTTACCTGCCGACAAGGCCAACACGCAGCACGTTGTTGGTCTCTCACAGAGGCACAGAGTTCACAGAGATTTGTATAAACCTCCGTGCCACTCTGGGATCTCTGTGAGAGATGAGATTGGGTTCCGGACATCCAGCCCATTTTGATGATAGGACCGCGCGTGATTGCGCGCAATGCGAAAGAAGAGGGCGCAAAAGCGGAGACTAACTGTGAAAGATGTCCCGCCCGTCCGATCGTCCTCGTCGTCGTACTCGGGAATCGAGTGCGAGGACGACGACGAGGACGATCAAACACGCGAGTCAGGCGGACGATTACGGGCGGCGTAGACGACGACAACACGCGGTGGCGATCGGGCTGCGTCGTGTTTGATTGCCGTC
>CAZZCT010000002.1:20521-71845 GCA_964652365.1 uncultured Lentisphaerales bacterium | reverse complement strand
TTTGAACCGAAATGCGCGGGAACCGCGGACGGCAGTTTCAAGTTATAGGCAAGGGCTGCCGTTCTCTCGTTGGTGATGGCCTGCCGAGGTGCTAACATGAAAACGTTTGCATGGAGCGTTCTGACATGGCGATGCAACCGGTATGGAAGTGTCCCCACTGCGGCAACACGTTGGCGTGCCGCGCAGCGACTGGCATCCACAACTACCGCGAGGCCTTTGGCCCGCCGCAAGACGATTGCCAAGCGTGCGGCAGGCGTTACGGCACCGGGCGCGCGTACTGGCGGGACATGGACCGCGTTCGGCGCCGCGCCATCGTCGGCAAGATGCTCCTCAGCGTCTTGCTGCATGGTGCGGTGGCGACTCTCCTGACGGGAATGGTCTCTCTCGTTCCTGCTGCCGGCGCCGATGGTCCGTTCGGCAGGCGACTGGCCGTTCTCTTCCTGGCGTGCCTGGTCGTGGCGGCCCTGCTGCACGTCTGGCGCCTGCGGCGCTGCACCCGGTTGCTTCCCGCGAGCGGCACTCACGCGCCGGCTGAGCCGCGCGCGACGTAGTTCTGGTCGATCCACTTGCGGTATTCGCCGCTGCGGACGGCGTCGGTCCAGGAACGGTTGTCCAGGTACCACTGCACCGTGCGTCGCAGGCCGGACTCAAATGTCTCAGCGGCGCGCCAGCCCAGTTCGGTTTCCAGCCGTGTGCAGTCGATGGCGTAGCGGCGGTCGTGACCGGGGCGGTCTTTTACGAAGGTCACGAGTTGGCGGCGGGCGGCGCCGTTCGGCAGGGGGCCGGCCAGTTGGTCGACCCAGTCGCAGACGCCGTGGACCACGTCGATATTGGCCCGTTCGCTGCGGCCGCCGACGCAGTAGGTGCGCCCGGAGGTGCCGTGCTGCATGACGGTCCAGATCGCGGTGCAGTGGTCACGCACGTAGAGCCAGTCGCGCACGTTGCGGCCGTCGCCGTAGACTGGCAGCGGCTTGCCCTCGATGGCGTTCAGGATCATTAGCGGGATCAGTTTTTCGGGAAACTGGTAGGGGCCGTAGTTGTTCGAGCAGTTCGAGAGCGTAACCGGCAGGCCGTAGGTTTCATGGTAGGCGCGCACCAGGTGGTCGGAGGCCGCCTTCGAGGCGGAGTAGGGGCTGTTGGGCTGGTAGGCGGTCTCCTCGCTGAACAGGCCGGTTGGGCCGAGACTGCCGAAGACCTAGTCGGTGCTGACGTGGTGGAAGAGCCGCATGCGCTCCTTGCGGGCCAGTGCCAGCGCCAGCAGGGTGTAGGTTCCCAGGATGTTCGTGCGAATGAAGTCATCGGGCCGCAGGATGGAGCGGTCCACATGCGACTCGGCGGCGAAGTGGCAGACGGCGTCCACCGCATGGCGGTCCAGAATCTCGGCCATGCGCGCGGCATCGCAGATATCGGCCTTCTCGAACACGTAGCGGGCTCCGAAGCGCTCCGGCAGGCCGGCCAGGCTGGCGAGATTGCCGGCGTAGGTGAGCGCGTCGACGTTGATGATGCGTCCGGCGAACTGCTGCTCCTCCAGCAGGTAGCGGATGAAGTTGGCGCCGATGAAGCCGCAGCCGCCGGTGACCATCAGAGTCTTGAATGCAGTCATGACTGAAGCTCCTGAATCCAGGCCGTGCGGACGCTGTCCGCAAAGGCATCGACGTCCATCTCCCAGGGGACCATCACGTCGAGTCCGCGGGTCTTGAGGTTGTGATTTTCGAGCACGGCGTTGGCTGGCCGGCGCGCGGGGGTGGGGTAATCGGCCGTCGTGATCGGCACCACGGTGTGCGGCACCCCCATGCCGGCTAGGAAGCGGACCGCCAGATCGTGCCATGTGCAGGAGCCATGGGCCGTGGCATGGTAGAGTCCGGGCTGGAAGTCCTCCAGCAGGCGGGCGATCTGACGCGCCAGGCGACCCGACCAGGTGGGCGAACCGAACTGGTCACTGACCACGCGGATCGGCTGGGCCGGCCGGCGGCTGGCCAGGCGCAGCATGGTGCGCAGGAAATTGTGGCCGTTACGCCCGTAGAGCCAGGCTGTGCGCAGCACGGCTCCGTGCTCGGCGAGCGCGAGCACCGGCGCTTCGCCGTCGAGCTTGCTGCGGCCATAGACACTGAGCGGGCAGGGGACGTCATCCTCGGTGTAGACCTGCGGCCGCGGCTTGAGTCCGTCGAAGACATAGTCGGTCGAGATCTGGACCAGGTGGGCCCCGTGCTCACGGCAGGCGGCGGCGAGCGTGGCGGGGCCCTGGGCGTTGACCGTGAAGGCCAGATCACGCTGCTGTTCCGCGTCGTCCACACGCGTATAAGCCGCGCAGTTGATGACGGCCTCGGGACGGACGCGTTCGAACCAGGCGCGCACCGAGTCCGCGCGCGCGATGTCGAGTTCCGGCAGGTCCAGGGCACACAGGTCGTGGCTGGCGCCGAGCACGGTCTGGCAGTCGCGGCCCAACTGACCGTTGGCGCCGGCAATCAACACTCGCATGGGGTCTCCGTTTCCTGGGGCGTGGTCTCGCCGGCAGCAGCCAGCATGGCGCGGGCGTGGTCGCGCGCGAGCGGGGTGCGGCTGGCGCCGCCCAGCATGCGCGCGATCTCCTCGACACGGTCTTCATCCGCCACCGGGGTAATGCGGGTGACGGTGCGACGTTTGGCCTCGCCCTTTGAGACCACGGCGTGGTGGTGCCCGAAGACCGCGACCTGGGGTAAATGGGTGATGCAGATGACCTGGTGCGTGACGGCCACGGCGCGCAGTTTCGCGCCCACGGCATGGCCGACCTCGCCGCCGATGTTGGCGTCGATCTCGTCGAACACCAGCACGGGGGTGCGGTCGTGGCGCGCCAGCACGGCCTGGGCGGCGAGCATCACGCGCGCGATCTCACCGCTTGATGCGATCGCCTGCAGCGGCCGCATGGGTTCACCCGGATTGGGCGCCAGGCCGTAGGCGATCTCGTCGGCGCCGCTGGCGCGCGGCGCGCACGGGTTCTGCTGGACGCCAAAGCCGGCGCGGGTGAAACCGAGGTCGCGCAATTCGGCGGTGATGGCCTTGGCCAGCCGGCCGGCCGCCGCCTGGCGTACGCGTGTGAGCGCGGCAGCGGCAGCCTGCACACAGGCCTGGGCGGCCTCCACGGCGCGGGCCAGTTCGGCCGCCCGTTCGCCGCGCGACTGCAGGAGATCCAGGCGCTGGCGGCTGCGGTCCAGCGTGTCGAGCACGGTCGCGACGGTCGGCCCGTACTTGCGTTTCAGCTTCTGGACCTGCGTCATGCGGTCTTCGAGCTGTTGCAGACGGGTCGGATCGCTGTCGATGCGGGCCAGGCGATCGGCGATGGTTTGGGCCAGTTCCTGAATCTGCACGGTGGTCTGACGGATCTCACTCCGCCACGCTTCCGCTTCCGGCAGCAGGTGTGCCAGGTCGCTGAGCTGCTGTTGGACTCCGGCCAGGACGTCAAACGCCGAACCGTCGTTCTCGGTCAGGGCGGCGGTCACGGTTGCGCCAGAGTGCAGGATGGCCTCGGCGTTTGCGGCTTCGGCATGAGACTGCAGCAGGCCCGCCTCGTCGGTGGCGCTCAACTGGGCGGCTGCGATCTCCTCGATCACGAACTGGAGGCGGTCGATCTCGGCGGTGGGGTCGGCGCTGTCGGCCTGCAGCTCGGCGAGTTCGCGGCGCCGTGTGCCGAGTTCCTGAAAAGCGGCCGCGTACGTTCGGCGGGGCGCTTCGCAATGGCCGAAGGCATCCAGCAGGTCGAGCTGGAAGTCGGGGTTGAGCAGGGACTGGTGTTCATACGGCCCGTGGATGTCTACCAGCAGGGTGCCCAAGCGGCGCAGGGTCTGCACCGAGACGGTCGCGTCGTTGACCAGGCAGCAGCCGGAGCCCACGGCGGCGATGGTGCGTCGGACGATCAGTTGACCATCCTCACAGGGCGGCAGCCCCAGTTCCGTCAGCAGGGCATCTACAGGTTCGCTGCGCGCCAGACAGAAAACGGCCTCACTGCGGGCCTCGGTCGCCCCGCTGCGGATCACGTTCTTGCCTGCGCGGCCTCCCAGCACCAGGTCCAGGGCGCCGATCAGGACCGATTTGCCAGCGCCGGTCTCACCGGTGATGACATTCAGCCCGTCGCCGAACCGGACGCAGGCTTCCTCGACGATCGCCAGGTTTTGCACGCGCAATTGCTGGAGCATGGTGTAAAGGGGCCTATCGTGACGGCACTCGATTAAGGGGATACTATACGGGGCTCGCGGGGCGGGTGTCGAGTCCGCTGTTCGCTGGCAGCATGTGTTAGAATGCGAGGTAGTTGACACCCGGTCCGCGTGATGCGATGGTGGTCCCATGCCGGGACGAGTCTGCCGCGGCAACAAGGAGATCGAAGCATGAAGCGCATGATGTTGGTGGCGATGGTGGCCCTGGCGGCCGCCGTGCCGTTGTTTGCTGAAGAGGCTGCCCAGGTTCCGGCGGCCGAGGTTCAGAAGGCGGACCGCGAACGCCTGGGCGCAGAGATGCGCACGGTCGAGATGCAGATCCGGGAGGCGACCGAGAAACTGCGCAAGGAGGATCCCGAGGTCAAGGCGGCCGTGGACGCCACCAAGGCCGCCGCCGCGAAGGAGAAGGAACTGGTCGATGCCAAGCTGAAGGCCAATCCCGAGACGGCGGCGCTGCTCACCAAGCGCGAGGAGCTCATGGGCAGCGTCCGGAAGCTGATGCCGAAGCGCGAAGGCGGCGAGCGCAAGGCGCCCGAAGGCGATGCGAAACCGCGCGCGCGCAAGCAGGAGGAAGGCGCCGCCAAGTAGACGTCTCGTTTCCACGGAAGCGCGTGCTGGCAGGCGTACGCAGCATGTGCGGCGGAGGGTTCAGGGTTCGGGGTTCAAGAGGCGTGTCACGCCTGAACCCCGACACCCTGAACCCTGATTCACGGCTCTTGCAGGGCCGTGTAGTCCGAATCGATCTGGTCCAGCAGGGCTGCGTCGCGGTGCGCGTCGAGGTGGCAGTGGTCGACCAGCAGGCCGCGTACGCCTTCGACGGCCAATCGGCCCAGGAAGGCGGCATCGGCGGCAAAGGGCTGCCCCGCCTCGTCGGCGGCCCGAAAGTGCAGCGCGGCTGCCACGCCGCAGCAAATTGCGGCGGGTGCGCCACCGGTGGACAGCACCTGTCGCAAGGCGCCGATGAAGCGATCTTCCGGCGCTAGTTTGCGGGGCAGGTCGCGGCCAACCCGGAAGACCGTGTCGCCGAGTGACGTGTTCCGGAAGCGACGCAGCAGGTCCTCGACGTGCGCCTGCTGGCCGGCCGCATCGAACTCAGACGGGTAGCGGCTGATCAGGGCGCCGGCGCTGCATTCCATGGCGGCGCGGGCCTGTCGCGCGACCTCCGGCTGCTCCATGGCTTCGGCGATACGCGTGCAGCCGTGCAGGAACCCGTGGTAGGCGCAGACCGCGTGGCCGAGGTTGTGGACGAAGAGCTTGCGGTCCACGTAAGCGGCGAAGCAGCCGCGCAGTTCGAGTCCTTCGATCTGTGGCGGCGGTCCGACAAAGGCGGCTCGGTCGGCCACGATCACGTTGTAGGCTTCGCCCCAGACCTCCAGCGGGTCGCGCTGGCGAACCTCGGCCGGCATCAGCGGGACCATCTTGCCGATGCTGGTCGCCACCAGACCGACCCGCTCCGCCAGCGGGAATCCCGGCGGCAACAGCCGGGTCAGAGCCAGGCGGGCGCGGTCGGCCACCCCATGCAGGTTCTCGCAGAACAGGATCGAGACCGGGCGCTGCCGCAGGGCCAGACCGGAGGCCAGAGATTCCAGCACGTGCGGCAGGACGTTGGCGCCAACGGCCGTGCCGATCAGGTCCGCCCGTTGCACGGCAGCGGTAACGGCGGCGCGGTTGGAGGCGGCCACGGCGTCGACCTGCGCGACATCGATCTCTGAGGCGGCGCCGGGCGGCAGATCGTCCTTGATGACCACGCGGTAGCCGCGGCGGGCATGCAGGGCCTCCACCAGGGCCGGCGCGGCATCCACGAACAGGACATCATAGCCGGCGCGGCTGAAGATCGCGCCGACGAGCGATCGGCCGATGTTGCCGGCACCGAACTGCAGGAAGAGCGGACGTGACATGGCGCGCAGGTTAGCAGAGAGTGCGCACGGATGGCTAGTTCGGAGGCTGCGAGCCTGGCGTTTCTCGCTGTGGCCGGGACTGCCTGAAGGCGTATACAACGGACCTGCACCGGCCGCCCCGGCCCGCGGAGCACGCTCCGCGGGGGAGATCGCGGGCAGGCCCGCGCAGCACCAACGAGTTGGAGATCAAGTCAGCCCTTGCGGCGGGTTGAAGTTATGGGCAAGCCTCAGACGTGCCGGATGCCGGGTGCCTGAAAGTCGGGCGGCGCAGGGTCGCGCGGCCAGCCGGCCGCCAGTCGGGCCGCCAGCACCTCGCGCGGCGGTACGCCGCTCGTGGCGTCCGGTTGTTCCACGCTGGCCGACCCCGTGGCCACGGCCCAGCGCAGGCACTCGGCCGGTCCGAGGCCCTGTGCCAAGCCGGCCAGGAAACCGGCGATCGTGCAGTCGCCCGCGCCGGTGGTGCCTGCCACGCGGACGGAGAAACAGGGCGCGTAGAGCTGGCATCCGCGCCAGGCCGCGCAGTCAGGCGGCGCCGCCCGCCCGCAGGCCCGCAGCCGCGCGAGGCTGTCGGTTGCCCGGACATAGGCGCCGTACTTGCCCAGCTTGATCAGGACGATGGCGGCACCCAACCCGATGGTGCGGTCCGCCAGGGTCAGCACCTCCGCCGGGGTGATGCCGCCCAGCGGCACGCCTCTGCGGGCCTCGCTCTGCATGCGGTCGAACCGATCGCGGTCCAGCATGTAGACCAGTTCGTCCAGGCTGGGCACGAACACGTCGACCTGGGGCAAGGCTTTGGTCAGGATCGCCAACCAGTCGGCCTGCCCGGCGGGCGAAGCCGGATCAGGCAGAGCCATGTCGAGCGAGGTTGTGATGCCGCGGCCGCGCACGCGCGTCAGCAGACGCGTCAGTTCGCCTCCGCCGTCCATGTACATGCGTTGCATGAGTGGCGGGTAGCCGAAGTGGAAGATGCCGGCATCGCCCAGACGGTCAAGCGCCACGTCGTCGGCCCCATAGGTGTCGTTGGCACCTGGGCAATGCAGGAAGACGCGGTCGATGCCCGGCGGATTGATCACCACGGTGTAGGATGTGGCGACGGCCGGATCCACGATCATGCCGCTGGCCAGTTCCGGACTGTGTGCGCGGAAGACCTCCAGCACGGCGTGGCCGAAGGCGTCGTCGCCAACCTTGCCCATCAGACGTGTTGGCATCCCCAGTCGGTGCAGAGCCAGGCCGGTGTTGGCGACGGCGCCCCCGGTTGCCAACACCGCCGGGCCGACGTCGACGAGCTTGCCGGGCACGAGCAACTCGGCGAGCGAGTCCGCTGTGCGCGTGAAGGTGGGAATGATGTCGAGACAGACATGTCCGGCTACCGCCAGGGTACAGGGTGCAGGCATGCGATACTCCTTGGGTTTCAGACCGCGCCGCTCGACACGTGCGCGGCCGGCGGCCGTTTGAGTTCCAAGATTAGCGTGCCGCGCCGTGTCTGCCAAGCCGCGCGTTCTTGCCTTCGGCCAGTGGCAGACGAGTTCCTGCATGGTTCCGACCTGCTGGTGGCGCCGGCGCTGGACCCGGGCGTCACGGCGCGCGACGTCCATCCGCGTGTATCTTTTCTATCGTGGCACGGGCTTCCAGCCCGTCGCCGGCTACGGGCTGGAAGCCCGTGCCACGTTGGGTTGCGGGCGTAGCCCGCCTTGGGAGACTGTCGGGCATGGACCCGCACGGCGCCGCATGATCTCTGTCCCCCAACGGCCCCCCAACGGCCCTCTTATCGGCTGATGTCTCAGAGGGCATCTTGCTACCGGCCCGGCGCCGGCTTGGCGAAGGCTGCACCTGAGGTGGTAGTGCAGCACGCCCGGAGCCCGACGTTGCCGTTGCGACCGTTCGGCTCGCCATAGCCCCGGCGTGCGGAGCGGCACTCTCGCGGGTCGTCGGTCCAACTGCCTCCGCGCGCCACGCGATAGTCTCCCGACGTGGCGCCCGCCGGATCGGTACCGGTCTCCGGATAGTCCCCACGCCAGTCCAGGCACCATTCCCACACGTTGCCGTGCAGATCGTACAGTCCCCACCCGCTCGGCTGGTAGCTTCCAGCCGTTGCGGTGGCTTCGTCCGGTTCACACCCCAAGTCCTCGAAGCCAGCTTCGCCGCCGTTGTAGTAGTACCGGCCCACGAGGGACATCTGTTCGTCCACGCCGATCGGTTCCGTGAGATTCTGCCCTGAGTTCAACGCCGTCGTTGTCGCTGCCCGGCAGGCGTACTCCCACTGCGATTCGGTCGGCAGGTCGAAGGTCCAAAGCCCGGTTCTCGCTCGCAGTCTGCCCATGAACGAGTCCGCGTTCACAGCGCCATTCGCTGGCCAGGTCACGGCCGGGTCATCGCTGTTGTCCGGATTCTCGCGGATGTCGTAGTAACTCACGGTCTCCACAGGCCGTGTCTGGCGGTACGTTTCGTTGGTGAACTGGCTCGGCCAGTTGCCCATCACCAGTTCCCATTGCCGCTGCGTAACCTCGAAGACCCCGATGTAGAAGCCCTGCGTCAGTGTTACTTGGTGGAGCGTCTCGTCGCTGACTCCGTCACGCCCCACCTCATCTGTGGGGCTCCCCATTGTGAAGTGTGGCGTGGGGGCTGGAACGTGCCGCAGCACCAGCTTCGTCGTCTTGTGCTCGTCGGTCCACCCGCCCTCCGGCACGTCCGAGAGGTATGCGACCGGATAGCTCGTCGTCGAAGGTCCGCCCGACAGGTCCACGATCAGGTACGGCAAGGCGGGCGCCGCTACGTTCGTCCAGGCCACAACTCGGTAGAAGGCTGCCACCGCGGCCATGGACACCGTAGCCGTCACGGCATTGGCCTCGGTCGGCCCGATCGTCGCGACTGCCACATCCCAAGCCCCCGTGGGTGTCGACGCGGTCTGCACCTGGTAATTGGCCGCAGCCGTGACGGCGTCAAAAACAATGCGTTCGTGGTTTTTGTCGATCGACTGGATGGAGAGTTCGTCTGCTCGGACACTCCCCGCACAAGCGGCCAGCAGCATTGCCACCGTTACCAATCGGCATGTTTGCATCAAGCTCACGACGCATACTCCTCGGTTGCTGTTCACACTATTACTGTTAATAATAGCGGGTTCGCGCAGTCGCGGCAAGTGCAACCACGCGCGGGTCAGCGGGTCAGCAATGCTCACGCTCTGTGGCGCTCGTTAAAGACTATGCTCACCCACGCCGCGGCGGGGATACTGCGAGGCGGTCGCGGCCCGAGTACGGCGGGACTGGCAAACCCGCCTTTAGATCGTTCCGTTATGACATGCGACGCATTAGCGTCGCATCTTTGTCGGGGTCGGGGTCGGTATCGGCGTCGGTATCGACTGCTCGTTCGACCCCAATAGCGATACCGACCCCGACGCCGATTGGGTTGCGGGCGTCAGCCCGCCTTTAGGGCGATACGTGCCCCGGCGGTCCAACCAAGCGGGCGTTGCGCAGTGCCTGCCAGGCCGCTTCGGCCATGCACTCGGCCGCGGCAGGGAGGGGGTGCACCTTGTCCGGCATGAAGGCGTCGCGCCGATCGCGCAACGGCGTGTACCAATCGATGACTCCGGCGCCGGTGACCGCGGCGACGCGCCGGATGGCTGGCTGCACGCCATCGGCGAGAATTGCGAGCTGGACCTTGCCCGGCTCGCCAAGGAACATGGGGGTGGGCAGGGCCAGCCAGATACGCGGGTGCGAGGGCAGTGCCTTGAACTGCTCCACCATGGCCTTCAGGTCGGCCTCGAAGGCGCTGCCGTGCTTGGCCCAGATCGGCGGGAAGGAGTCGTTGGCGCCCAGGCAGAGGATCACGGCCTCCGGCAGCCACGCCAGGGCGTTTGTGAAGACCGGCTCGCGCCAGAGGCTGAGGTCGGAGGACTTCAGGGCCGTGCGGCCCGGAACCGCGAAGGCGCGCACCTCCACCATCTCCCCGAGCCGGCGCGCGAGCTGGGCGGGGTAGGCGTCCCGCTCCGGGTGCTCCATCTGAAAGCCCGAAGTCAGACTGTCGCCGACACAGGCGATGCGTGGCGGGGCGTTCTCCGCCGCGGGTGCGTCTGCAACGCGTTCCAGATCCGGTCGCTCATCCGTGACGGCCAGGAAGAAGGCGCGGCCCGATTCAATCACCAGGCTGTTCGCGCCCGCCTGCAGCGCGATCGCGACGCGCTCGCGTCCCGGGTGCCAGCCACGGAACTCTGCGGTCGCGGCATAGACCCGCGCGCCGTTGAGCCAGACGGTCTTAAGGTCCGCGCCAGTATGCAGCCAGGCCTTCCGCGCGATCGGGCTGTCGAACGTGGCGATCCCCTGGAAGCGGGGCGCCTCGCCCAGTTCGCGCTGCAACTCGACAGCCACACCACGCCTGCGCTCCTGATCCATCCACCAGTTGTTGGTCACCGGACGTTCCTGAGGCAGGCACAGCGCGATCCAGGTCGCATCCGGTGCCAGCGCGCGCACGCCGTCTTCAGTGAGTGGTTCGGCAGCGAGCGCGGCTTGCAGGCGCCATTCGCGGATCACCCCTGGCAGGACAGGAGGATCGATCTGCCCGGGAACCGCGACGTCGGCATGCCCGAGCGCGTCCAGTACGGCGCGCGCCATGGCCCGGTAGCCGGCGAGATTGAGATGGGCGCCGTCCGGTTCGTGCAGCATTTCACCCCGGTCCATGGCCTCCTGCAGGCGGCGGTTCACATCGGCCAGGGCATAGCCGTACTCCTTGGCCAACCGCCGCAGGACGGCGTCGAACTGCGCCAGCTTCGGTCGCGCGGAGGCGTGTCGCGGGGCGAGCGTGGTGAGGGTCAGCACCAGCACCGGTACGCCGGCCCGCTTCAGCCGGTCGTAGATCGCGCGCAGGGCGACCTCGTATTCGGCGACTGTCAGGGCCTGGTCATTGATGCCGGTGCAGACTACGACCAGGTTTGGTGCATACGCCAGCACATCGCGGTCCAACCGCTTGAGCATCCCCTGGGCGTTATCGGCCCCGATGCCGGCGCCAATCATGACGGGCACCGGTCGTCCGGCCTCCCGCAGCGCCTGCTGCGTCAGCAGCGCATAGGTCTGGCCATCGGTGATCGAGTCGCCCAGACAGACGATTCGGAGGGCGGTGGCCGACGCAACCGGCGGTTGGGCAGACCAGCAACCTGCGGCCGCGGCGAGTGCGACGGCCATGACACATGGGGTGCACGGTTTCATTACAAAGCACAATGCGAACAACGAACATTGAACATCGAACGCTCAAGGTCGAGTGCAGTCCCAGATTCGACGTTCGATGTTGGATGTTCGAAGCCGCTGTCAACAACTTCGGTTTACGATTACGGGCGACGATTACGGAGTACGAGGGGATGCTCCGAATCGTCCGCCGTAATCGTCCGCCGACTCGCGTGTTTGATCGTCCTCGTCGTCGTCCTCGATTCCCGAGGACGACGACGAGGACGAGAACGGCCGACAATCCAGACTTCAGGCGCAGTTACCCCCTCGTTCATTCCCTGCGCCGCGCGCGGCCGGCTTGCCTACTCCACCAGCGCCCACTCCACGTCGCAGGAGGGGGATGTGCCCCAGTAGGGCTTCAGGGTTAGACCATTCTCCTTGGTGACGGCCTTGTTCGCGCCAAAAGCGGCCGTCGCGCCCGCGTTATTGCCGACAAAGAATACGAACTTGAAGGTCGAGGCCGTCTCCAGCTTCAGGTCCGCCAGCCGGGCGCGGGGGATGGCGAGTTCGTAGAAGCGGACCTTGCCATCCTGCCGTACGACATGGCGGCTGCCGGGCGTCGGGTTGGTGGTGTTCGCGCCTTTGGGCTGGTGCGGCCAGTCGTGGATGCGCGGCAGGCCGGGGGCCAGCAGGTTCCACAACTCGCTCTTGCCGTCGGCGCAAAGGTAGGCGCTGAACTCGTAATCGGTGTCCGGCACGGCGTGGAAGCCCCACGGAACTTCGGTGGTCGGTGCCAGGTCGCGGTAGCCGGGCGTCGTGTTGAAGGCCAGTTGCAGTTGGTCGCCGATGTATGAGTTGTCGTAGGGCTTCTTCTTGTAGACGTACGGCACCTGGGCGAAGCTCTGGCCGGGCGCATGCTGCGCGAGCCAGGCTTTCCACGGGGCCTGGTTGTCCGACGCGGCGCTGTGGAAGTAGCTGTCCTCGTCGCGTCCCTCCATGCGGACCTTGTCGGTCTGCGGCGTGGCGTCGTGCACGCGCGCGGCGACGTAGAGGTTCTCTGCGTCCCAGGCCAGTTTCAGCTCGGCGAACAGCGCGCCGGGCTGCTCTTCCGCCAGCCGCAACCAGGGCTTGCGCGCCAGTTCGTCGGGATTCGTGCCTTTGACCTCTCCGGCAACCAGGACACCCGGAATGCCCTCCCAATCGGCAAGGTCGCCGTCAATTTTCGGTGTGCGTTTGACGGCTACCGTGGCGTGCAGCACCTCGGAGTAGGCGCAGCGACCCGCGTCCGTGGCGAAGACGAAGTCGAATGGATACTGGTTATCAGGATTCACGGCCACCCGCGCAAAGCGCAACGCCACGCTTTGGCGCTCACCGGGCTTGAGCGTGATGGTCGGGGGATCGCCGGCCAGCGTGAAGCCCTCGGGCGGCTTGACGGTCAGCGTGCCGGTGACCGGCCGGTTCAGCCGGTTGGCCAGGTCCACGCGCAGCGCCACATCCGGATCGGTGATGCGCCGGACGAAATCACGCGGCAGGATCTCGGCCGCATACTTGTCCGCCATGCGACCCTCGCGGAAGCGTTGCGCGATCAGCGCCGGCCCCTTCTTTGCCTGCACGTAAACCGGATAGAGGTTCAGTGGCAGCGTGACCTGCTTTTCGCCCTTGTGAATCTCGTTGGCGGCGCTATCGAAGAAGCGCAGCGCCTGATCGCGGTTGTCGATCGTGATCGTGCCGCCGTCCACGGCATCGACCTGGGCCCACAGGCGGCCCTTGGGGGTGTCCTGCGGTGTCGGTCCCTGGCGCGTAAGCAGTTGGCCTAGCATCACGCAAACCGCGTTGGCGTCGTCATCCTCGCCGAACTGGAAGATCCAGGGGAGGTGGTCCTGGAAGATCAGCCGCTTGAAGCGCAGGCCAGTCATGAAGTGGTTGAAGACCGCCGTGGCGAGCGGCACGGTGGTCGGGCTGGCCACTTCGGCCCCGGCCGCGGATTCAAACAGCACGTTGGGGTGCCAGCAGGCTACGGCGCGCTGGCCGCTGGCCATCCACTGGCACATGATCTGGGGCAGGATATATTCGTTGATCGCCAACCAGGTCTCATTCTCGATTGAGTACTTGCCATGCTTGGCCGCTACCATCGGTCCATAGGACATGCTTGGGGTCACGTAGTGGTCCGTGAATACGTCGATGAATTCGTCGAACTCGAAGCGGCCGTCCTTGTCCGGCCCTTGCGAGAAGAACTTGTCCTCGGTATTCATGATCGACGAGGCGGCGCAGACCTTGATGCCGGGGCTGACAGCGCGGGCGGCGCGGGCCATGTGGCGCTGCCAGTCGCGGTAGGAGATGCAGTCGCGGGCGTAGCCGCTGATGCCGCCACCCTCCCATGGCTCGTTGTAGTTCTCGAGGCCCCACAGGGCACCCTTGCCGCCCTCCCAGTAGCGTCCGCAAAACGCTTTGACCCACGCCTCGTAAGCAGGGAAGTGCTTGGGAGCGCAGCCCCAGTCGGCGTTGCCCCAGTAGACGTTGCCATCCCAGTTGGTCGCGACGGCCCCCGGGATCGGTTGGTTCTGGGTGGGAATGCCGTAACGCTGCGAACCGGCGCCGCCCAGGGTGAACATGGCCTGCAGACCGGACTCCTTGAGACCGGCGGCCAGGGTGTCGTACTCCTTCCAATCGTACTCCGCCACATCCTGACCACGCCAGGAGATCTCGCAGCGGATGCCGCGCACGCCCATGCGGGCCAGCGCCGCGAAGGCTCGCGTCTGACCCTCGCCGAAGACGGGGGTGTTGTCCACGGTCGCGTCGGTGCGGCTGGCCGGAATGCGCGCCACCGAACCGAGCAGGATCCGGTCCTCGATCTTCTTGCCGTCGCCGCGCAGCAGCAACAGCACATAGGTGCCAAAGCGCTCGGGAACCGGCACCTTCGGCAGCTCAACGGTGGCGACGCCCTTCTCGTCCCAGCTGACCTTGAAGGGGTGTCGCACGGGCGGGCCGTCGAGGTTGACCACATCCGGGTGTCCGAAGGGATCGATATACTGGGTCGTGTCCTTCTTTGGCACGCGGGTATGCACCCCCTGGATCTCGAGCGCCAGCGACCGGTCATCGGCCTTGGTCAACTGGAGTTTCAGGTTCACCGCTTCGCCGGGGAAGTAGAGCGACGCCGGCGTATCGCTCTTCAGCAGGCGGTTGTCGGCGCTGGACGGAGAGGTGTTGAGCACCACCCGGTTCGCGACGCTGAAGAAGGCTTCAGCCGCGCGCCCGTACGGCAGCCCGGTGACGGCCAGCGAGAGGGCGACAAGCGCGATCGCGCGCCCGGATCGGCAATTTCTCATTGTTGTCCCATAGGTTTTCTTGGCGAACCAGATCGGCCCAGCATGACCGACAGTAACCAAGTTGCGCAGATGATAGAGGCATAGATGGATGCGGCGCAAGCGATTTCGGTTCAACCAGACAGACACACGGTCGCACCCCGGCAGCGTCGCCTGTTTGAAACGCGGTTGACATGGACAGTGGCTCTGCCCTAACATACGCAACTGGTCTGAACTGGTTGCTCGTTGTATCGGGGTGGTTGAGTGCAGAAGGAAGCGGACCTTACGACATTCGGTACCCACGCGACGTTGGACGCCTTGACCGGATCGTTTCCGGCTGAGCATGCCTTGGGTACGATCCGTTCCTGGATTGAGAACGGGCGTTTGCCCCCAGGCAAGCGACTGCCATCGGAGCGCGTGCTGGCCGAGAACCTGAAAGTCAAGCGCGGCGCGGTGCGGGCGGCCTTCGGCATGTTGGAGCGGGAAGGGTTGATCCTGGCGGCGCCACGGCGGTCGCGGGTCGTCAATCCCTCTCGACGCCGACCGGTTGCCTTCGGGCTGATGACCCGTACGGTGGTGGCGCTGGTACAGGCGGGATTCAACAGTCCCCGGTTTGGCAAGGGTCATCCGTCCTGGATGGGACGCCTGACGCAGGGGCTGATGGATGGCTTCACGATGGCCGGCTACGGCGTGCTCTTCGTGACCGAGCCCCAGGTTGCCTCGGCCGGCACCGATCCCTTTCTGGTGACTCCGCCCCGCGGTCTGGTGGCGGTGCACGATGTCAAGGATCTGCCGACCGTGGAATCGTTGCGCTCGGCTATGCACGTCGGACAGATTCCGGTGGTGGCGTGGGGCAGCGAACACGACTGGCCGGAGTGCGACGTGGTCGTTTCGGACCATGAGCAGGGGTCGCGCGACCTGGTGGGTGCCCTGCTGCACCGGGGCGCCCGCCGGTTGCTGCGCTGTCGCCCAAAGGGCGATAGCGTGCGTGAGTGGGTGCGTCAGCGCGACCGTGGGTTCGAGACTGCCCTGCGCGCGGTCGGCGCGCCCGTGTTGACGCCGTTGGACATTCCCGGACTTGATGAAGCTGGTGCCGACCACGCCGCGTTCGACCATACGGCGCACCTGCTGGCCGGTTACCTCTACCGCCATCTCAACGGTCCCGAACCGGTCGAGGCCCTGCTGGCGCCGACGGACAGCTATGTGCCCGAGTTGGCGGCCGCCTGCCGCATCCTGGGCCGCGACCCGGCGAAGGACATCCTGCTGGCGGGCTACGACAACTGCTGGTCGGACTGTGAGGAGCGCGAATGGGAGTCGACGCCACCGCATGTGACGGTCGATAAACACGACCGCGAGATCGGCTTGGCGTTGGCCGGTTTGCTGCTTGAGCGACTGGACGGCAAGTTGTCGGATGTGCCGCAACGGCGCCTGGTTCCGCAGGAGGCCATCGGGTAGGTTTTCCGTGCCGGAAAACCTGAGGGTTGGATGCCATGCAGTGGCGCGGCGAAGCACGCACAGGGCTTGCTTCGCTGCGGTTGATCAAAGGGAGACACACGATGAATACACAGGGATGGGATTGGCTCAACCAGTTGCGGGGACGCACGCTGGCGATTTGCCTCGTGGCGGCGTGGGCCACCGCGAGTTCGGCCGCGACGTACTATGTCGCCAAGACGGGTGACGACACCACGGGCAACGGTACGTCCGGCGCCCCATGGGCCACAATCACCAAGGCGCTGACCGCGGCCGGGGCGACCGATACGATTCGGGTGGGTGGCGGCGTCTACTCGGGGACCGTCACCTTCACCGGCGAGACGCAGGTCACGGTGGAAGGCGGCTACGATGCCTCCTGGAACCTGGCTCCGGCCACTGAGAAGACTGTCCTGGCGGGCACCAGCGGCAACTCGCCGGTGGTCATACCGGCCGGCGCCAGCAACAACACGCTGCGCTACCTGACGCTGCGAGGCGGCACGGGCGGGAACAAGGCGGGCATCGAGTTCGCCGGCGCGGCCACGCAGACCTTCGTCGAGAGCTGCACCATTACCAACAACGCCTACGGCATCTACAGCGGAAACGTGCGGCCGCAGAGCATCACGATCAAGAACACGCTGATCGCGCGCAACACGCAAAGCGGTCTCTATTTCGCGCTTGCCAACATCGGCAGCGGCACCGTAGGCGGTTACGGCCGCTTCTACAACTGTACGATCGCTTACAACGGCGGCGACGGCGTACGCACCTCGCTGGGCGGACCGGACCATGGCGACCTGGTTCCGATCGCCGTGAATACGATTTTCGCCAATAACGGCGGTATCGGCCTGTTCAAGTACGGCACGATCTCCGGGGGTGTGGTCTCGAACTGTCTCTTCCACGCCAATGCCGGCGGCGCCATCTGGAGTTACGTGTCCTTGATCCAGGGTGGCAACAAGACCCGCGCGCCGCGATTCACGAACGTCGCGGCCAGCGACTTCTCGTTGCAGAGCAGTTCTGGCGCCGCCGCTGCCGGGACCGACCTGTCGGCAGCCGGGGTGACGCAGGATATCGTGGGTGTCGCGCGGCCGGCCAGCGGCTGGGACATGGGTGCCTTCGAGAGCTCGGGCAGCGGCGAAGGCGCGCTGGTCGGCACGGCCTACGTCAATGGCGCGGCCGGCAGCGACACGACCGGCGACGGCTCCTCCGGCAGCCCTTGGGCCACGATTCAGTACGCTTTGGGCCAGACCCAGCCGGGCGGCGAAGTGCGCGTGGCCGGCGGCAACTACACCGAGAACCTCGGCTTCGGACCCGACAAGAAGCAGGTCACGATCCGGGGCGGATACAACGCCAGCGATTGGAGTTGGAGCCCCAGCAGCCAGATCACCGCCGTCAGCGGGGCCGGCAACTCGGTGGTGGCCGTCTCGCCGAACGCCACCTCGAACCGGCTCGAGTACCTGACGCTCAAGAACGCCACCGGCGGCTCCAGGGCCGGCATTGAGTTCAGCGGCCCATCGCTCTACCTCTTCACCGACGGTTGCCGGATCGTGAGCAATACGTATGGTGTGACAGCCGGTTACATGATGCCGGAGTTCGTGACCATGCGCAACACGCTGGTGGCGCGCAACACGTCGCACGGCCACTACTACCCGCCGATGGCGTCGGGAGGCCAGCATTACTTCTACAACTGCGTCGTGGCAAACAACGGCGGCGATGGCTTCCAGTCGACCACCGGCAACCCGGACTGGAATGACGTGGTCCCGGTTGCCAAGAACACGATCTTCGCCAACAACACCGGTTACGGCATCAACAAGCGGGGCACCAGCGCTGGCGGCTCGGTTGAGCGCTGCCTGTTCTACGGCAATGCCAGCGGCGCAACGTGCGAGCCCGGCAACTCGAAACTGACTTTCCTGAGCGGCAACAAGTCGGGACGCGATCCCCTGTTCATGAACCCCACGCTGCTCGATTACCGCGCGGCGGTCACGTCGCCGGCGGTTGCAGCCGGCATGAGCCTGTCGGGTGCGCCCTACCTTCTGACGCGCGACCTCGCCGGCGTCTCGCGCCCGCAGGGCGCCGCCTGGGATATCGGCGTCTACGAGAACGACGGCGCCGGTGAGGGGGCGCTGATTGCCGACTCCTACGTGACGACGACCGGCAGCGACACGACGGGTGACGGCTCGTCCGGCAGCCCCTGGCGCACGATCAACCGAGCCGCCGGCTACACGGCCCCTGGCGGTACGGTGCACGTCGGCAACGGCGTCTTCACCGAGAACGTCGCGCTAGGCATCGGTCAGGAACGGCTGACGATCCGCGGCGGATACGATGTGACCTCGTGGGTCTGGAGTCCGGCCACGCGGACCACCGTGATCGACGGCAACGGCAATTCGCCGGTCACGCTCGCGACCGGTGCCAACTCGAACACGCTGGCCTGCCTGACGCTCCGGCGCGGGACCTCGAGCGGTCGCGCCGGTATCGAGATGATTGGCACTGCGCCCTACCTCTTCGTGGAGGGCTGTACGATCACCAACAACTACCATGGGCTCTACAGCGGCAACCGGATGCGCCAGACGGTCGCGATGCGGAACACGATCGTGGCCCGGAACGCGTCGATCGGCGTCAACTACTACCTGCGCGACACCGTGGCGGCCGCTCTTGGGACGCACTACTTCTACAACTGCACCGTGGCCAACAACGGCGGCGCCGGCTTCGTGACCTCCGGCAACAACGACTGGGGCTACATCGCACCCGTGGCCAAGAACACGCTGTTCACGGGCAACGCCGGCTACGGCATCGAGAAGCACGGACAGACCGCCGGCGGTTCGATCCAGAACTGCCTCTTCTACGGCAACACCGGCGGCGATTGGCTGGCCGCAAATGGCACAATCAGCAATCTCGGCAACAACAAGACCGGCCGCGATCCCAAGTACGTGAGCGTGGCAACCTCGAACTACCGGCTGCAAGGCAACTCACCGGCGGCTGCGTCTGGCATGAACCTCACTTCGGTCGGCGTGACCACCGACATTCTGGGGGTCGCGCGGCCGCAGGGCGCGGACTGGGACATGGGCGCCTATGAGGGCGATGGCGATGGCGAGTTCGGCCTGCGTAACGATGGCTACGTGCGGAAGACCGGCAGCGACGTGACGGGCGACGGCTCGCAGGGCGCGCCCTGGGCCACGATCAGCTACGCGGTGGGTAACACGGTGGCGTCCGGTATCGTCTACGTCGCCGCGGGCGAGTACGTCGAGAACGTGCCGTTGGCGGCAGCCAAGATCAAGGCTACGGTCCGCGGCGGCTACAACCCTGCGACGTGGGCCTGGGACCCGGCGAACTACCAGACGGTCATCAACGGCAACGGACTGGCTCCGATCACGATCGCGGCCAGCGCGAACTCCAACCGACTGAGCCACTTGACGTTGAAGGGTGGCACGGGCGGCGGCCAGGCGGGTATTCTCTTCCTGGGCTCCGCGCCATTCACCTTCATCGACAGTTGCCGCATCGTCAGCAACACGATGGGCGTGGCATCCGGAAGCGCCATGGTGCAGACGCTCTATGTGCAGAACACGCTGGTGGCGCGCAACTCCTCGTATGCGTTCAACTTCGAAATCGGCAACGTCGGCGACTTTGGGGCTGCCGGCTACGCCTATCTCGACAACTGCACAATCGCTGACAACGGCGGCGACGGCTTCCGCTGCACCGGCAACCCGGACTGGCGCGACATCGTGCCGATGTGCCGCAACACCATCTTCTCCGGCAACAGCGGCTACGGCATCTACAAGAGCGGCTACGGCGCCGGGGCGACGGCCGTCAACTGCCTGTTCTACGACAACCGCGACGGAGCCGTGTACGAGCGCGGATGGGGCAAGTTTGCGAGCCGGACCGCCAGCAAGAGTGGTCGCGACCCCCGCTTCGCCAATCCCGCCCTGCTGGACTACAGCCTGCAGTCGGATTCCCCGGCGGCGGCTGCCGGCACCAACCTGACGGCGTTCGGCATTGCCACCGACATCCGGAACACGGCGCGGCCGCAGGGAGCCTTGTGGGACATCGGCGCGTTCGAGGGAGCAGGCGCGGGCGAGTCGGCTCTGCCCGCCGCGACCTACGTGGCGACCACCGGCAGCGATGCGACTGGCAACGGATCGGTCGGCGCGCCCTGGGCCACGATCCGATACGCTGTGGGCTACACGGCTACCGGCGGCACAATCCGCGTCGCCGGCGGCACCTACACGGATGGTGTCGACCTGGCCATGGGGCAGACATACCAGACGATCCGGGGCGGCTACACGGCCGGCTCGTGGCTGTGGGACCCGGCGAACCAGCAGACTGTCATTCGCCGTGCGGGCGCAAGCGCCGTGAAGGTCGGGGGTGGCGCCAATTTTAACGTGTTGAGCCACCTGACCCTGACGGGCGCAACCGGCGGTTCGGGCATCGAGTTCCTCGGCAACGCGCCGTGGCTGACGGTGGAGAACTGCACAATCACCAACAACTACTACGGCCTCTATAGCGGGGACGAGGGTTGGCAGAGCGTGGTGATGCGCAACACGCTCGTCGCGCGCAACACGGCGGAGGGTGTCTTCTTCAACCTCAACTGGGTCGATGCCGGACGCGGTCTGGTTGGCACCTGCTGGCTGTACAACTGCACCGTGGCCGACAATGGTGCGTCGGGTTTCCGCTCCGGCTGGAACGCGGCCGACCGCGACTATGTCGCCGTGGTCGCGAAGAACACGCTCTTCACCGGCAACGGCGGCTATGGCATCTACAAGCTGCACAGCCCCGAGACGGGCGGGGCATCGATCGAGAACTGCCTGTTCTACGCAAATGCCAGCGGAACCTTCCAGAGCGCGATCACGGATCTGGGCGGCACGCTGACCGCCAGTGCGCCGCAGTACGCGGGTGTGGCGCCACACGCCTACCAGTTGACCGCCACGTCGCCGGCCTTGAACACCGGGCTCAACCTGTCGGCGCTTGGGGTCGGCACCGACATCATCAACACGCTGCGTCCCCAAGCCTCGCTGTACGACCGCGGGGCCTACGAGTTGTACGTGCCGCCCAGCGGCACGATGATCTTGCTGCGCTAGGTTTTCCGTGCCGGAAAACCTGATGGTTGGATGCTACGGAGTGGCGCGGCGAAGCAAGCACAGGTCTTGCTTCGCTGCGCTTCATCAGAGGGAGACGCACGATGAACACACAGGGATGGAATTGGGTCAACCGGTTGCAGGGACGCACGCTGGCAACCTGCCTCGTAGCGGCGTGGGCCACGGCAGGTTCGGCGGCGACGTACTATGTCGCCAAGACGGGTGATGACACCACCGGCAGCGGAACGTCGGGCAGCCCGTGGGTCACGGTCGGCAAGGCCGTGGCCGCGGCCGGGGCGAACGACACGATCCTGGTCGGGAGTGGGGTCTATACCCAGAGCGTCTCCTTCGCCAGCAGGTCGCAGGTGACACTCAAGGGCGGCTACGACGCTTCCTGGGCTTGGACACCCGCGACCGCGAAGACCGAGATCTTTGGCAACGGCAGTTCGCCGATCGTCATTCCGGAGGGAGCGAACTCGAATGTGGTGCATACGCTGACGCTGCGGGGCGGCACGGGAAGCAACAAAGCCGGCATCGACCTGACGGGTGCCGCGCCGTTGCTCTTTGTCGATGGCTGCACGATTGTCAGCAACTTCTATGGGGTCGGCAGCAGCGTGGACGATAAGCGGCAGCGGGTTGTTCTGCGCAACACGGTCATCGCCCGCAACACGTCGCACGGTGTCTACTTCAAACACCACTGGAGTTCCGGCTTCTACTGCTACCTGTACAACTGCACGATCGCCGACAACGGCGGCAACGGCTACCACGCGGTGGGGACGGGCGATGGCGGTTGGGGCGATATCGTGCCGGTCGCGAAGAACACCCTGTTCACGGGGAACGCCGGCTATGGGCTCTACAAGGGCGGCGGTTCGACGGGCGGGAGCATCGAGAACTGCCTGTTTTACGGAAACACATCTGGACCGATGCTGTATTACGTGGGCATGACCATCCTGAGCGGCAACAAGTCCGGCCGCGACCCGAAGTACCTCGACCGCGCGGCCCTGGACTTCCGGCTGGCAGGCGACTCGCCTGCGGCAGCATCCGGCAAGGACCTCTCGGCGGCGCCCTACCTCGTGACTCAGGACATCCTGGGGACGGCCCGCCCGCAAGGTGCGGCCTGGGATATGGGCGCCTACGAGTCCAACGGCGCCGGCGAGGGCGCCCTGGCAAGCGCCACCTATGTCTCGAAGAGCGGCAGCGACGCCACCGGCAGCGGCACGGCCGGCAGCCCCTGGGGCACGATCCAGTATGCATTGGGCCTGACCGCGCCCAACGGGACCGTTCGCGTTTCGGCCGGAACCTACGCCGAGAACGTCTCGTTCGGTCCCGGGCAAGTCCGGACAACCCTCCAGGGCGGCTACACACCGGGAACATGGGTGTGGGATCCATCCAACCAGGTCGTGACGGTCCACGGCACCGTCAATTCGCCCGTAGTGCTGTGCGATGGGGCGGTCTCGAATACCCTGAACAGCCTGACCCTCAAGGGCGGCACCGGCAGCAACAAGGCGGGAATCGAGTTCACCGGCAGCGCGCCCTACCTCGTCGTGGATGCTTGCACGATCGTCAGCAATTGCTACGGCACCTATTCGCCGAATTATCTGAGCCAGCGGATGACGCTGCGCAACACCCTGATTGCACGCAGCACCACCGACGGCATGTATTTCGGCTGGCAGGTGCGGTCGGACGTGGCGCTCTACAACTGCACGATCGCGGATAACGGCCGCCATGGGTACTTCGCCACCGGAATCTGGGCCGACGCCGTGCCGGTGGCGAAGAACACCCTCTTCACCGGCAACAACGGGTACGGACTACGCAAGGAGGGAGGATCAACGGGCGGTTCGATGCAGAATTGCCTGTTTTTCGGCAACCGGGACGGTGCAGTCTACGCGCCGACGGGATTCGGCGATCTCGGAGCCAATAAGTCCGGTCGCGACCCGCTCTATCTCGACCCCGTCAGACTCGACTACCGAGTGGCAGCCAACTCCCCGGCGGCAGCGGCGGGGATGAACCTCTCCGGCAGTCCCTATTTTGTGACCACCGACATTGTCAATGTTTCCCGCCCACAGGGCGCCAACTGGGACATGGGCGTGTATGAAGGCGCCGGCGCGGGCGAACCGCCGTTGTCGGCGGTCGCGTATGTGAGCACCGGCGGCAACGACGCGACCGGTGACGGTTCGCAGGGTGCGCCCTGGCGCACGATCGGGCATGCCCTGGGATACAGCCTGCCGAACGCCACCATCTACATCGCGGCTGGCACCTATCTCGAAAACATCAACCTCGGGGCCGACAAGAAGCAGGCCAGCTTGCGTGGCGGCTACAACCCGTCCTCCTGGGCGTGGAACCCGGTTGACCACCCGACCGTCATCGACGGCCGGGGAAATTCGCCGATTATGGTTGCCGCGGCAGCCAACTCCAACGTGCTGCACACCCTCACGCTCAAGGGTGGTACGGGAAGCAACAAGGCCGGTATTGAAATTGCGGGCAGCGCCCCCTACTTGTTCGTTGAAGGCTGCACGATCGTGAGCAACTTCTTCGGCATCTACAACTATCGCGTAACACCCCAGACGTTGCGTGTGCGCAACACGGTGATTGCTCGAAACACGTCGCATGGCATCTACTTCGGCGATCAAGCGCTCTCAGATGTGACGCTACACAACTGCACGATCGCGGACAATGGCGGCAGCGGCTACTACGCGACGGGCACGGGTGACGGCCAATGGGACGATGCCGTGCCGAAGGCAAAGAATACGCTGTTTACGGGCAACGGCGGTTACGGGCTCTACAAGGGCGGAGGGTCGCCAGGCGGAACCATCGAGAACTGCCTCTTCTTCAGCAACCGATCCGGAGCGGCCAACTACTTCGTTGGCATCACGATGATGGGTGGCAACAAGTCCGGTCGCGATCCCCGCTACGTCGCTGCCGCCGCACTGAACTACCGTGTGTCAGCGGATTCTCCGGCCGCATCGGCGGGCCTGGACCTCTCCGGCGCACCGTGGTTCGTGGTCAATGACATCATCAATGTCTCGCGGCCGCAAGGGGCGGCTTGGGACATGGGCGCCTATGAATCCGACGGCACGGGCGAGGGCGCACTCCCGAGTGTGGTTTATGTCCGCAAGACCGGCAGCGATGCGACCGGCGACGGCTCCGCCACGCAGCCTTGGGCCACCATCCAGCGCGCCCTCGGCTACGTGGCGTCGGCCGGTCTGGTCAATGTCGGCGCTGGCGTCTACGCGGAACGTCTGGACTTCGGGCCGGGACGGTCGGAGATTACCCTGCGCGGCGGGTATAACCCCGAGACCTGGGCTTGGGAGCCTGCAACGTCGGGCACGGTGGTGGACGGCGCCGGATATTCGCCGGTCCTGGTCGCGGGGGGCGCCAACTCGAACGTGCTCAGCCACTTGACGTTGCGGGGTGGCAGCGCCACCGGCGAAGCCGGCATCCGCCTGGCTGGCGTGGCACCGTACTTGTTCATCGAGAGCTGCTCCATCGTCAGCAACTGGTATGGCGTTTACGGACCGCGGAACCTTCACCCAACCGTGCGGGTCGGCAGCACGCTGATTGCGCGCAACAAGTCCCATGGTCTCTTCTTCAGCACAACCTATCCCCCCCCCGTGCGTTCATGCTACCTGTACAATTGCACCATCGCGGACAACGGCGGGAGTGGGTTCAATTCCATCGGCAACGGCTCGGGCGACGCGCTGCCCATCGCCCGGAACTGCCTCTTCACCGGCAACATCGGGTATGGCATCTACAAGGGGGGCGTAAGCCTCGGCGCGTCGATGGAGAACTGCCTGTTCTATGGCAACACGACGGCCCCCACCAAGTGTGACAAAGGGTTTACTGACCTCGGCGGCACGATCACCGTGGAGCCCCCGGCCTATGCCGGCAAAGAACCGCATCCCTATCAGTTGTCGCGGAACTCGCCGGCCTTCAACCGCGGGCTCGACCTGAGCGCCCTGGGTGTTACGACGGACATTCTCGGCGTGGCGCGGCCGCAGCAGAAGCTCTACGACCGTGGCGCCTACGAGCTGTACCTGCCGCCGGGCGGCACGGTGTTTCTCTTGAGGTAGGATGAGCTTGCACGACCTCCGGTTAATGCAAGCGGAGGGTTCAGGGGTCGTGGTTCAGGCGGTGTTTCATGCCTGAACCCTGACACCCTGAACCCTTGTTGCCTGCTCTTGCATGGCGTTTCGTATGCACGTGTTCGACCAAGAATAATATCTCTCACGGAGTCACGAAGTCACAGAGATGAATGAGATTGAGACCGGCTTCCGCTTAACTGGGCGTCACACGTGCCTTCGGCGGCTCGTGGGGCTGTCGCTGACGCTCGTGGCCGCCGGTCCGCTGCCTACGGCCTCGGCCGCGCGGATCGCGATCCGGTTGGCCGACGCAGCGCGCGCGACGCCGCTGGAGTACCTGGTCCGGGATGAGGTCACAGTCGGTCCGGATGGCTCCCTGTTGCGATGGCGCATGCCGAAGCGGGTGGGTGTCGACGGCCAGGAGTGGCCCTTCGCGCGCCGCACGGCGCGCGACGTCTCGCTGCAGACGGACGGCGCGGCCGAACCAGCCGAACTGGCGGTCTTCGAGAAGGAACTTGGCGTGCGCGACGCCGACGAGGCGCCGGTGCGCAGTGACCGGGCCACCGACGTGCTGACCGACGGCAGCCCGCAGGCCCTGGTGGTCGGGGATCTGGCCGACGGCGAGCACACGCTCCATCCGGGCGGCGGGACGTTCACCCTCAAGGGCGGTGAGGTTCAGACCGTTGCCGGCGCGGTGCGGCGTACCGGTCCCCACAGCCTGGCACTCGACTGCCGCCCGGTCGACTTGAACCTCGTGCCGGCGCGTGGTATGCCGCCGTACCTGAAGGTGATGATTCAGGAGGCTGGGCAGACCATCTTTGAGGATTCGCTTCCGATCTGGCCCAATCTGGCCCTGCGCGTCTTCCTACCGGCCACGGCCACGCGTTACACCGTGACGGTGGGCGATGTGGCGGCGTTCGAACTGGCCTGGCAGGCCGACGGACTGCAGGTCGTGGGCACACCGCGCCTGGCAGACGGACTCTTCCTGGATGTGCAGGATTTTGTTGTGGGCGTAGCCCCCGCGGCGCGCACCGAGGGGACGGCGGTTGTCGCCACGGCGTCTGCCTCGGCGAGCGGGCTCTACCTGTTCACCGACCGCAATCGCACGGTGTTCGCCGAGGGCGAGCCGCTGCACCTGTCGGCGCGGGCCTTTGGTCCGCTGGCTGCGGAGCCGGGCCTGCGGCTGCGGCTGACGGGGCTGCACGGAACGCTCGAACTGGCGCCGCAGGCGTTGCGGCGGACCGGTGCGACGTCCGCCGCCGTCGAACTCGAACTGGATACCCGCCTGCTGCGGCCTGGCAGCTACCGGGCGCAGGGTTTCTGCGGCGACCTTAACTCGAATCCCTTGATCCTTGAGATCGTGTCCCTCCTTCCCGCCACCAACCTGAAGCTCTTCGGCTATCACAAGTGGACCGGCACCAAAAGTTACGATCCCGCGCTGCTGAAACCCCTCGCGCGCCATGGGCTGAATCTGCTGGTGCACGTGGCCGACGGCTTCGGCGAGACGCCAGAGCCCGTCCCGTCGGCGGCGGCCGCGGCCGGTCAGCCGGTCGAGCTGCTCGTGAAGCCCACCGAGCGTGAGGCGGGCGCCGAGTACCTGCTGGCCCACGGGATCGAGACGCTGCCGGTGGCCTGTGGGCTGATCCTCTACTTCAACGTGGGCCAGCACTGGCAGCAGCACGCCAACGACCGCTACCAGTCGGTGCAGCACCTGGCCCAGGCGTGGCGCCGCCACCCCAACTTCCGCGGCATCGTGCATACCACTGGAGATGGTCCCACGCCGGCCACGCTCGGCACGGTCTGGGGCGCCGCGCCGGGGGCCTACGACATCATTCATGGCGAGCGCATTGCCAAACTGCGCGAGGTGTTCCAGCACAAGGTCGGCAAACTCCAAGTTGACGACCGCGCCGTGCAGGCGGAGTTCGAGCGTATCCGTGCCGCCATGTCGGGCGCGATCGGGTTCGGCGTCGGGATGCAGGCCGGCGCACAGGTCGAGGGTGAGGAGGCCGTCAAGCTCGAGTGGATCCGCTGGCTGAACGAGCTCTACCCCGACGCCTTTCGCATGGAACGTGCAGCCCTGGCGCCGATGATTCCCGAGCCGACGGTACAGTGCAGCCGCACCTGGGGGCCCGGCGCCGGCGGCGGCATGTGGGAAGAGACCTTCTGGCGCCACCTGGACAACCCGATGGTCGACATCCGTGGCGATTTCGGGATCATGCCGTTCAGTTACGTAAGCGGCGCCGACGTGGTGGGCATGGGGTCTGATCAGCGGCCTTGGCTGGTACTGGACATTCTCACGCACCGCCCGCTCGCGAACGGACTGAAGCTCTTCCTGGAGGCGCTCTCGCGCAATCCGGCTGGAATCGGTTTCTATAATGATGACTCCAACCTGGCCGGCAACTGGGCTTCCGAGAAGGGGCTTAGCGAGGGCATGGACACCCTGATGGAGATCGGGCGGCGCTTCGGCGACCTGTTCGGCGGCCTGCAGCGCAGCGACGAAATCGCGGTGCTGGCCTCGTTGCGGCAGGACTCCCTTGCCGGCCATTCCGGCGCAGCCACCTGGGGTGCCCACTTCCTGGCCAGCAAGGCCGGCTATCAGGCCAGTGTGCTGACCGAGGAGCAGTGCCTGCGCGAACCGGCCGTTCTGGACCGGGTGAAGGCCGTGATGCTGGTCGGCATGACCCTGCCGTTGCCGGAGGCGATGCTGGGCCACCTGCGCGCATTCCAGCAGCGGGGTGGGGTGGTGATTGCCGACCAGGCCTCGCGCGTCGACCTCCCCGACGTGGTGCGCGTGGCCACGGCGGACATGATCTTCGCCAACGAAGTCAACTTCCGGGCGGCTTACGCGCGTTTTGAACCGCTGATCGAGCCTTTTCAAAAGGCGGTCGCGCCGCGCCTGCCGGCCCACTTCACGAGTTCGCAGCGGCATGTGCACGCGGTGCGCAGCCGCGACGGTGAACTCGAGTACTGGACGACTTTTAACGACACGTTGCTGTCGGAAGAGGAGCACCCCGGCAATGGCCACTTCATCCAGTTCCTCTACAAGGGCGTAGCAGCCGAACTGACGGCCAAGGCGTCCGGCGGCACGCTCTATGACGCCCTCCGCCGTGCGCCCGTGGCGGTACGCGAGGGTGAGGGACGGCTGCACTGGGACGCGGATCTGCGTCTGCTGCCGGGCACCATCTACCTCTGGACGCCGCGGCCGGTGGTGGAACTAGCGGTGGACGCACCACAGCACGCCAGCCCGGGCCAGACGGTGCGGCTGCGGGCCGAGGCGCGCGATGGCCAGGGCCTGGCTTTCAAGGGCCGACTGCCCGTCGAGTTTATCGTTACCGACGCGCGCGGCGTCGTCCGCGAGCGCATCTACCGTACCACCAACCGCGACGTGCGGTTCAAGCTGGCCGGTAACGATCCGTTGGGCGACTGGACCTGGCGGGCGGTCGAGCAGGCCACCGGGCTGAGCGTCACCGGCACATTCCGGGTGCAGGGGCCGGCGGAACCGCCCGGCTTGACGGTTCGCGAGCAACTGGTCTACGACGCGCCCGCGATCCACGCCGCGCTTCATACCCGCACCCTGGAAGTGCTCCTGTACCCGGAGCAAGCCGCGCTCAGGGTGACGGCGACAGCGTTGGTGGCGCGGTTGCAAGCCGCCGGAGTCAAGGCCCGCCTGCGCATACTCTGGCCGTCGGCCCGCCGGATCTTCCCCATGAACTGGCATCCACACACGGTCGAAGATGAGGAGATCGAAGTGGCGGTCCTTTCCGGCGCGTCGCTCGGGCACCGGGTGGCCGGAAAGAACCAGTTCGGTACCCGGCGCCAGGAAATCGAGACCTCGTTCTATAAGCAGTATGCCAGTTCGGCCGAATGGGTCTACTCGCGCGACGTGATCCTGCTCTCGCGTGCCGATGTGCCGGAGAACCCGCTTGTGACGCACGTGACGCGTACCTGTCGCATGCTGCCGCGCAACCCTTCGCCGAACTTCCCCGCTCTGGGACAGGGCCTCGTGGCCTACGCCTGGGCGCCGTTTCAGTTCGGTTGCGACGCGATTGTGCTGCACGGTCAGGATGCCGCCGGACTGGACCAGGCCCTCGCAAGCCTGGTCGCGCTGGCGACGGCTCCGGCGGCACCAGCCGCCGCGCGGCCATCCTGGCGCGCACGGATCGAGGATGGACAAACCTACACCGCGCAAGGGCTCGCCGGCGGCGAGGCACCCCGCGCCGTTGTGTGCGGTCGCGAACGGGTGCCGGAGTCGTTGCTGCCGGCCATCTATCCGCAGCGCGTGCTCGCGGCCGTTGTGCAGGACGGTCGACTGTCGCTCAAGCTCGACCCCCGCCAGGACACGAGTGGACCGCGGTTCGCGGAGATGGACTTGGCCGATGGAGCCGCGCGCCGTTTCCGGACCGATGGCAAGGCGGCCGGAGGAAGTGTGGGGCAGTTCGCCCGCCGACAGGGGAGTGTGCTGCCGCATGCGCTTGACTGGGCACTGCCAGACGGACGAATCATGCCATTGGCGCATGGCATCGCCTCGGTCGATGCGCATTGTGCGGTTCGCTGGTACTACGATCCGTTTGCAGTGCCGAACACTTTGACCGAGGCCCGCTATCCCCGCCGCTGCCAGCGCCTGACGCTCGCCGCCGATGGGAAAACGGCACTGGCCGCCTTCTTCGATCTCAACGCCGGCGGCAACTATGGCCCCAGTTTCCGGCAGTTCAACCCGCCGGCCGCGGTTCTGCTGGACGTCGCCACAGGCCGCGAGATCGCTCGCTGTCCGGGGTATCTGGCCACGTCCGTCGCGCTGGGCGACGACGGATCGCGCGCCGTGCTGGTCGATCACGAGACGTTCAGTGACGGTCGCACGACCCCCAACCCGCATGGCAAGCCCGTGATCGCCGCGTTTGCGCGCGACGGGCGCGAGCTGGTGGCCGTGCCCAGCGGTGGCGCTGCGGGAGTCAGCCTGGCCGGCAACGGTGCACTGATCGCAGTGACCTACGCCGACCCGCGGCGCGAGATCACCCTGATCCGGCCCGATACCGGCAGCGTGACAAACCTCGCGTACGCGCGGGCCGACGTCGGCGTGGCGGTCGCCCCGGACGGAAGCTCGGCCTGCGTGGCCTACGCGGATGGGCGTCTGCGTCGTTTTGACGCCACGGGCCGGCTTTTGCGCGAGGAGATGCTGCCCGCCCCTGGTCAACCGCTGTTCCTGGCCGACGGCCAGCTGGCTGTCGCGGCCGACGACGGCCGGGTCTACTTTCCTGGAACTGACCGCAAGCCGCTGGTATTTGGCGATTCGCCCGTGCAGCCGCAGGTGCTGACGGCCGGCAGCCTGCCGCCGCAGGTGCGTTCGTTGCGGACGCCCTTCTGGGATCAACTCGGCGACCTGGTTCAGGTCCGGCCGCTGACCGCGCCTGTGCTGCCGGCCACACTCGCCGGCGGACCGGTCAAGCTGGCGGTACAGCTTCCCAAGATGGGCGAGTTGGACGTGGCGCTGCTGACATTCGACTGCACGTGGCCAGCCCCTGACGCCCGTCTGCGTGTGCAGGTACGCATCGACGGACGCGCCGCCGATTACATCTACGACGGTGCGACCACGCCCACGACGGTTTCTGTGCCATTGCGGTCTGTTCAGGGCGGGGCCGTGGAGCTGACGCTGGAGGGGCCCGCCGAGCTGCGCCTGGCCGACGCGCGCCTGCGGCAGTTGCGGCTGGGCGACTTCGTCAATGCCACCCTGACAGCCGCTGGCCGCGCCGGCGCCAACCGTAACGCACCGTGGCTCATGGTTCCGAATGTCGTGGGGTTCCTCGGCGATCCCCGTGGCACCGAGCAAGTCGCCTATGGCTGGCCCGGCGACGCGAAGGGTGCCTTGCCGTCCGATCTGACGCCGCCTGTGCGAACCGAGATTGCCCGCGTGTTCGACGGCGACGTGCTGCAGGGCACGCCGCTTTACCCGTCCAGCTATCCCGGCCGCGTCGCGTGGGCGCCGGTGGAATCGCGCGACATCCTGCGCAGCGCCCAGGTGGTCATGGCCTTCGAGAAACCCCGTACGATCGCCGCCGTGGGAATCTGGGAACACCCGTTCGACCGGCCGGTATCGGGCTTTGCGCTTGAGTATACGAACGATCGGCGCGTCGCCGAGGCAGGGCAGAACGTTCGGTCGGGCCTGCTCTCAACGAGCGTTACGGGGTTTGCAGCTGACTGGAACCTGGCGGTAGCATCGTACGGCAATCGCGACTACTATCATCTGCACCGCTTAAGCAAGCCGGTTGCGGCGCGCTTCTGGCGGTACACGGTGCTGGAGACCCCGAGCAGCGTGCAGCGGGTGGCTGAGATCGAGCTTTACGAGACCGGAATCGACGCACTGGAGCATCTCGGCGACGCGACACTGGACGAGGTTGGTAACGGACCGGAGCTGTGAGGAGCCTCCCAACGCGGGCAGAGCCCGCAACCCAGAAATTTCCACCACGAAGAGCACGAAGGCCACGAAGGTGTGATTGAGTGAACGAACAGACTTCGTGACAACTTGCCGCTGCTGTTGTCGGTCTGAGGTGGAACATCGTTCGAGTCTGGCACGTTGCCAGGGGGCGGCGCACGTAGCACGAGGAATGACATGCATACAAGGATTACAGAACTGCAGCAACGGACGCACGCCTGGTGGCGGCTGGCGATAATGGGGGGTGTGTCGCTGACCGCACTCGCCACGGCTGGCGCTGCGCCGGAACTCTCGCAGCTCTTTGCCGACCACATGGTACTGCAGCAGCAGATGCCCGTGCCGGTGTGGGGGCGGGCCGAACCCGGCGAGAAGCTGGTGGTGCGCTTTGCGAAACAGACGAAGCAAGTCACGGCGGACGCCGAAGGCCGCTGGCGTGTCACGTTGGATGCCCTGAAGGCTTCGGATGAGCCGCGTGAGCTGACGGTGCAGTCCGGCGAAGCCGAACCGGTCGTGCGCGTGCAGGACGTGCTGGTGGGCGAGGTCTGGGTCTGCTCGGGTCAATCGAACATGCAGTTCGAACTGCGCCGCGCCGAGAACGGCGGCGAGGCGGCTGCGACGGCGGACTGCCCGCGCATCCGGTTCTTCCAGGTGGCCAGCAAGGTCGCGGCCACGCCGGTTCGCGATGTGACCGGAACATGGCAGCTTTGCACGCCGCAGACGGCCTCCAACTTCTCGGCCGTCGCCTACTTCTATGGACGCGAACTGCATACCAAACTGGGAGTGCCGGTCGGCCTGGTCCACGCCTCACAGGGCTGGACGCCGGGTGAAGCCTGGATGAGCCGCGAAGCGCTGCTGGCCGTGCCGGAGCTGCGCTATATCGTGGAGCGATGGGACGCCGTCACGGCGGACTACCCGCGTGCCAAAGAGGCCCATGCTCAGGCCATGGAGACTTGGCGTAAGGCCGAGGCGGCAGCCAAGCAGGCCGGAACGGAAGGGCCACCCCAGCCGAAGGGACCCTTTGACCCGATGTTCCTGCATCGGGCGGCCGGTTTCTACAACGGCGCCATCGCGCCGCTGGCTCCCATGGCCATGCGCGGCGTGATCTGGTACCAGGGCGAAACCAACGAAGTGCGCGGTCGCGAGTATGGCATCCTCTTCCCGGCACTCATCCGCGACTGGCGGCGCGCCTGGGAAGGGCGCGAGTTCCCCTTCCTGTTCGTGCAGGTGGCCAGTGTGCTGCCGCCTGACCCGGAGCCTGTCCCGAGCGAGTGGGCCGAGTTGCGCGAATCGCAGGCCATGGCCCTGGCCGTTCCCGAGACAGGCATGGCTTGCACGATCGATATTGGCGAGGAAAAGGACGTGCACCCGAAGAACAAGCTCGAGGTTGGGCGCCGCCTGGCCCTCGTGGCGCGGGCGCGTGTCTACGGCGAAAAGAAGCTGGTCCACTCGGGACCGGTCTACTCCGGGATGCAGGTCGAAGGTTCGCGCATTCGCATTCGCTTCAAGGAACTGGGCGGCGGTCTGGTCTGCCGCGGCGAGGCACTGAAGACCTTCGCGATTGCCGGCGCTGACCGCAAGTTCGCCAACGCACAAGCCGTCATCGAGGGCGACAGCGTGGTGGTATCGAGCGAGCGAGTTGCCGAACCGGTCGCCGTGCGTTACGCCTGGGCCAACAATCCGGCCGGCTGCAACCTCTACAATCAGGCCGGGTTACCGGCCGTGCCCTTCCGTACCGACACCTGGCCCGGCAAGACCGACGGGTATCGAAAACTGTTTATGGATCAGTAGGGAGAAGGGGCAAGTGGCGAGTGCCGACTCGGTTTGTGCCAATATCGAAGAGGGCTATGGACGCCAAAGCACGGTTGAGTACCGGCGGTTCCTTGTGATTGCCAGAGGGTCGTTACGCGAAACGTGTGGTCGCTATGGTCGCTTCAAGCACTGGATGCCGCCAGATATGGTAGATGCTCGGATTTTGCTGCCCGAAGAGATCACTCGGATGCTCAGCGCCGCGATCGCGACGCTTGGCTCAAGGACGACATAGTCATGCGTCCCTCTTCCCTCGCCACTTCTCTCCACACCATGATCAATCCCATGCATATCGAAATCCCGCCTCACCTTCAGCCTCGCCCGCTGCACCACCACTGGAGTCCCTGTGTTGGCGCCGGCCGGGCCAACGAGGGTCTCCGCGCCAACTGGCAGGAGCACCTGCGGCTGGTCGTGGCCCACTGCGGCTTTCGCACCGTGCGCTTTCACGGGCTCTTTCACGACGACATGTTCGCCTACCGCGAGCGCGACGGCCGGGCCGTCGATAACTGGCAGTATGTGGACGACCTCTTTGACCGCATGCTCGACATCGGCGCGCGGCCGTTCGTCGAGCTGGGCTTCTGCCCCGACGCGATGGCCACCGTCCACGGCAACGCCTTCTGGTGGAAGGGGCACGGCAGTCCGCCGACCGACTACGGCAAGTGGGCCGGCCTGGTCGAACGTTTTGTGCGCCACTGCATCCAGCGCTACGGCCTGGCAGAGGTCCGGCAGTGGTACTTTGAGGTCTGGAATGAACCCAATCTAGACTTCTTCTTTGCCGGCACGCGGAGCCAGTACTTCGAGCTCTACTCGGTCACCGCGGCGGCGGTCAAGGGCGTAGACGCGAGCCTGCGCGTGGGCGGCCCGGCTACCAGTAACTTCGTGCCCGATGCGCGCTTTGACGGCGACGTGGAGAGCCTGACGGTACAAGACACCTGGAAGCACGCCGACCTCGGCACGCTGGCATGGAAAGGGGTCTGGATTGAGGCCTTCCTCGAGTTCTGTGCGGCCCGCAAGCTGCCGGTGGACTTTGTTTCGACTCACCCGTACCCGACCGATTACGCCCTGGACCGCGAGGGGCAGCGCACCGGGCGTACGCGTCCGGTCACCTCGTGCGAAGCGGACCTTCGCTGGCTGCGGCGCGCCGTCGACGCCAGTCCCTATCCGAACGCGGAACTGCACCTGACCGAGTGGAACTCCAGTCCGAGTCACCGCGACCACACGCACGACACGCTGCTGGCGGCGACTTACATCGTCAAGTGCAACATCGAGACGACCGGCCTGGTCGATTCGCTGGCCTATTGGACCTTCACCGACTGCTTCGAGGAGGACGGGGCCGGCGACACCGTGTTTCACGGCGGCTTTGGGCTGATCAACTTTCAGGGCATTCCGAAGC
The DNA here is from genome assembly GCA_964652365.1 of uncultured Lentisphaerales bacterium. Classification (GTDB taxonomy): domain Bacteria; phylum Verrucomicrobiota; class Kiritimatiellia; order RFP12; family CAZZCT01; genus CAZZCT01. The sequence continues at coordinate 37,070 of CAZZCT010000002.1, read as the reverse complement.
CCGCCTTCCATGCCTATCGCTTCCTGCACGCCCTGGGCGACGAAGAACTGGCCCGCGGTCCGGGCTGGATCGTTACGCGCCACCGTGAGGATGGACGGCTGACGGCGCTGATCTATCACTATCCTGACGAAGTGCGCGAGGCCGTTCCGATGAGTGTCGGCAGTCGTGAGGCCGCCGAGCGCACGCTGAAGCAAGGGGCGCCGCGCACGTGCACGTTGCGAATCGCCGGGCTCAGGCCGGGATCGCGCCTGACGGTCGAGACGCTGGACCAGGAGCACGGCAACGCGCTCGCGGCCTGGGATGCCCTGGGGCGGCCCGAGCCGCCCACCCGGGCCCAGACGCGTGCGCTGACTGAGACAGCCTGGGCCACCCGCAAGGAGATCTTGACCGTGGATGGCGAAGGCGTGGCGCAACATCAGTGCATACTGCCATCTTGGGCGGTCATGTTGATCGATGAGGCCGCGGGTTGATCTGCGCGCTCTTTTCTATCGTGGCACGGGCTTTCAGGCCGTCGCCGGCTACGGGCCGGAAGCCCGCGCCACGGTGGGTTGCGGGCGCAGCCCGCTATGGGTGCGTTATCCGTGGCAAACCGCGGTCAAAACGAGTTGTTCCCTCCCTCTCCTCCTGGGAGAGGGCTGGGGTGAGGGTTGTGGGCGCTGGCCCACATTAGATGGAGATCGATCATGAGTCAAAGCAAGGACAACCGGCCTGACCGGATTGCATTCAAGAACGGCATCGATATTCGCTTGCGCTACAACCGAGCCGCCTTCCTGGGCCTTGGCGACGTGCACTGCGAGGGGGTGCGCCTGCGCGACGGACGCAGGCCGATGTTCGCCGAGATCGCCACACCCTACGGTGAGGAGTTGACCGACTACGAGTTGACCGACTCTCAGGTCTCGCCGAATCGCGCGGTGCTGTCGTTTGGCGCCAAAGTGCGGACCGGAAGCCTGATGGAATGGCAACTGCACGAATGCCGGCGCCTGCGCACCACGGCCGACTGGTCGCAACCGCCCAAGCAGGTGGCGAATGTGAGCCTGCAACTCGTGCTGCGTCCGGTCGTCCGGCGCGTGGGCGGTTTGCGCTTCACCGGCTTCTCCTATCAGTACCGCTATCGCGCCCGCGGCCTTCCGATCTACATGCTGCTGGACCGTGGTACCTGGGAGATGGACGGACGCACGACCGGGAGCGAATTCTGGTTCCGGAGCTGTTTTGCGCCCTCGATCGCCCGGTTCACCGACCGTGCGCAGTATTACTCCACGGAGTGGTACCTGCCGAGCTGCCGCAACCCCAACGTTTTCCAGTTCCTGCCACTGCAGACGGAGGGGCAGGGGTTCACGTACAGCGTCGCGCCCAGCGGCATCCTGGTTACCTGGCCGACGCGCGTGGCGCATGTGCGTGCGCTCTACGAGAAGCCCGGCGGCGAGGAGTCGATGGTGCACCTGCTGGAGCACTGCGGCGACCTGTCCGAGCGGTTCGAAACGGCACCCGTCGAGGTGCTGTTCGCCGCGGGCGCGCAGGAGCCGACCCAGAGCCAGAACCTGTATTGCAGTTGGTCGGATCTGGTGGCCGACACCCTGCATGCGCAGGCCGGCTTACGGCGCGAGCGTGTCAGTACCTACGGGCAGATTGAGGAGTGGGGCGACTCCGACTTGGCGCGTTATCGCACGTTGGGACTGCCCAAGCTGCTCGCCGCCGGCGCCAAGACGGTTGGGCTGGCCAGCCATTTCCAGAACAACATGAACGTATACGGCCTCAGCAACATGTGCTGCACCGTCGACTACAAGGTCGCCGAGACCGTCGGCGAGGACAAGCTGCGCGCCTTCTGCCGCGCCGCCCACGATGGCGGCGCCAAGGTCGAGATGTGGGCCAATACCTCGATCTCGACCATCACGGTCCAGCAGGCGACACGCAACGGCCGGCCCAAATGCATCGACTTCCTCCCCAAGGAGGATTCGATCGCGGAGGTGTTCGCAACGGCCGTCGAGCCGTTTGTGCGAACCACCTTCGGCAGCATCGAGGCAGACCACTACACGCCGCAGTTCGCCGTGCTGAACCTGCGCGATCCGGCCATCCGCGCTTACTGGATGAAGCGCTGGGGCTACGCCAACCGGGAGATCGGCCTCGAAGGCATCTTCCTCGACAGCTCCTTCAACCTCTCCAGCGACAAGTTCCACTACTGTTACAACGACGACACCGATGGCCACGGTGCGACGGCGGACCAGACCGACCGACTCGGCACCTGCCGTTCACCACGCCGCCCGCCCAGTCGCATCCTCACGCAGTACCATGCCCATCTGGAGCTGATGAAGGAGATGCAAGATGCCGGCTACCAGTACTGCAACGAGGACACGGGCGTGTTTGGCATCCACCGGCATGGCCCCGCCCTGACGGCGCGGCTCGATAGCCTCTTCATGTGGGCCGATCACATTTGCGATTTCGCACCAGCCGAGCTGGTGGCCAAGGGGCACGACCCGGACGATGTCTTCTTCCGCGGACTGGCCCACCGCATGATGTGGGTTGTGCGCTGGGACATCCAGACCGACTGCCTCACCTTCCGGTACGGCGGTCCCGGCGGCGAGGAGGATCGCCCCAACGCCTGGCACCTCGCCCTGTACCACGCCTTCAACGAGGTCGAGCCGCACATGCACCAACCGACCTGCCTGCCGGATGGCGCGGGCGTGCTCTACACCAATGGTAAGCAGCGCGTGCTGTGGAGTTTCCGTGCTGGTCGTTACGCGTTCAAGGCCCCCTGCAAGGTGCGCAATGTACTCACCGGCGAAAGCGCGAGAACCGACCTGGTGGCGCTGCAGCCCCATCAGATTTACGTCTGGTCGGTTGCCGAACGCTGAACGTACTACGTTGGCCCAGTAGGCGGGGTCAGGCTCTTGGCCCCGCGTGTCGTACGCATTCTCGCGTGCCAGGTAGGGGCGCCCCAGGCCCTTGGGGCGCCCGCCCGGTTGGTCGGCCGTCACGCCCAGCGCTTCTTATTCTGGCCGTCACATCTGCGAATTCCGGCTGAAGCCGGGACTACGAGCGTGCCCGCCCGATTCGGGGGCGTTTGTTGTCCCGCCGTAAGGCGGTCCCGAAGACGGCGATAGGGGACAGTGAACTCCTGTCGACAGGCCTGCACGTCCGCCGGCCTTCTCACCAATGAGACCGTCTTCCTCTGCGCCTCAGCGCCTCTGCGCGAGACAATCTCCCGCTCCTTCGACTCACATGGCCGCATCTCGGGCATTACGTTCGGCGAATCCTGCGCGGTTACCTACGTCTTCGACGACTTCGGGCGGCTGGCATCCGTCGTCTCGGCGCGGTCGGTGTTCAGCTATTCCCATCTGCCCCCGCGGACTGCCCGCCGGCTGGACCGCCGGCACAGGCCCCGCCTGCTTGCGCCGATTCGAGCTGCATCGCGACCTGATCGCGGCGGTCTCGAACACTCTCAACGGTACGGCGATCTCGACCTTCACCTATCTCACCCCGTTCTGCGAGGTTGCCGCGAGGCCTGCCGCAGTTTCGTGCTTTCGACCATGCGCTGGCGGCTCGGCAGGAGCCTCGCCCTCCCGGAGCCCAGGTCAATGCACTGGTGAGGTCAGGGGCGGGAGGGCGAACGTCCTCGTGAGCCGTGATTGCATGGGCATGCGCACGTCGGAGCGGCAGGTTCGCCGGCGACTCTCGCAGTTTGAGGTCTCAACGACGCCATTGACAGGCGCACGCGGCGGGCCGAAAAATCAGCATCCAATGTTTCGCCGAACTGCTAAATGTGACTCTTCTTGGACGGGACTCTTGAAACCACACCCCACCATGCCGCCACCCCTGGTCGAAGCGCACCGGGGCGATAGCTCCAATGCCCCGGAGAACACGCTGGCGGCCTTCCGGCGCGCCGTCGAACTGGCGGTGCCCTGGATCGAACTCGATGTGCATCCCGCAGCAGATGGCACACTGATGGTAATTCATGACGACCGGGTTGACCGGACGACCGATGGGGCGGGTGCCGTGGCTGACCTGACGGTCGCGCAACTGGCGCGACTGGATGCATGCCCTGGTTTGCGCCTGGTTTCGCGGGAGAACGGATTCCGCGACTGGTGCCTGCGATCATCACCTGCCATGGATCCATGTCGAGATTTCAACCCTGGACCAGGAACTGGTGACTGTCGCGCATGACCGCGGGATCGGCGTGAACACGTGGACCGTCGACGACCCGGCGCGCCTTGCGTACGTCAGAGCCGTTGGTGCTGACAAGATCTGCACCAACCGGCCGGCCGCGATGTTGGCGGCCACCGGTCAATGAGATGGTACGGAGCGCTGGTCGGTGGCCATGGACCGCAGGGCCTGTCTCTACGCCGATGTCTCGATCCAGCGCTCCGTCACGTCGAGCAACTCCTGCTTCCACGGGTCGCCGTAGTAACTGTGTCCGGCGTGGGCAATCGTGTGCTGTCGGGCGCGGATGCCGTGGCGGGCGCAGAAGCGCGCATAGGCCTGGGATGATCCGGCAGCGTAGGGGTCCGAACCCCCGAAGACAAACAGGATGTCGCCGCCAAAGCGCCGGAAATCCCCCAGGGTGCGATCCTCCTGCCGCGCTTCGTCGGCAGAGCGGGTTTCGTGTCCGACCAGGGCCTTGCGAATCATGCCGGTCTGCACCTGGCGGCGGAGCAGGCGTCGCCAGGTGTCGCGCTTGCTCAGTTTGCGCAGATAGGCTGCCAACGCGGCGCGGGTCTTGCGCCAGCCGGTGGTTCGGACCCGCAAGCTGCCCATTGACTCGGCCGACCACAGCGCCAGTCGCGCCACGGTCGACTCGCCGGCCGCCGCCGTGGCAATCGCCACCTTGCAGCCCGAGCACAGCGCGAGCAGCGTGACGGGCGACCCAAGTCCAGGTTGGCTCGCGAGCCAACGACCGGCTGCGCGCGCGTCCTCGGTCATGCTGGCGATTGTGGCCGCCCCGGTCGCGCCATCGCTGTCGCCGCGCCCGCCAAAATCGATGCGCAGGCAGTGCCAGCCGCGTACCGCCAGGCGCTCCGCCAGTCGTACGAACAGCCCATGCGGCCCGGTCCGGTCGCCCGACCATCCGTGGAGGCACAGCACCGTGCCGCGCGTCTGATCAGACTCTGGTATGTGCAGCACGCCGCGCACGGTCCCGAGGGCGCCTGCGAAGGACACCAGTCGCAATCCCCCGCCAGCCACCGCAACGGGCATTTGGGCGGGACCGGGAATGGCGTCGTCGGCGTGCGCGGGGACGCGCCCTGCAGAGGAACCATCGCCACCCGCGCGGTTAGCCGCGATGGGGTGCAGCCAGGCAGCAGTCGCTTCGGTCAGCGGCGACGTGTCGATGTGGCCAACCGTGTTCCAGAAGGGTGGCAAGCGCAGGCTCTGCACCGTGGTGGCGGTGCAGACGCTCTGACAGGACGCAACGGTACGGTTGTCAGCGCCGGTCTGGATCAGGAGGCAAGGTCCGGTAAAAGGCGCCGGCTGCAGCGTCGGCAACTCGGCGGCTAACTGCGCACCCACGACGTAACCATCCAGGTCAACCGGTGTGCCTTGCCGCAACTGCGTTTCGAGTTCGTTGCGGCTGACGCGCGCGCGACCATAGGCAACCATATCGTTGACCATCCGGCGCTGCAACAGTTGACGCAGGAGGTCGCTGCCGGTGACCGGCTCCCAGAGTATCAATCCGGCCGGCCCCTGGTCGCCAGCCTCGGAGGCCGTTCGCAGGGCCAGCAGCGCGCCGGCCCGCACGCCCAGCCAGACCTGCGGTCGGTCGGGGCACCGCGCCACCAGCCAGGCTGCCGCCGCCTTCAGATGCTGCTGCCAGTCGCCGATCCCGCATGCCTCGAAGATGCCGGGCGAATCGCCGCTACCCCGGTAGTCGAAGCGCAGGACCGCCGCATCCATGGCCGTCAGCCGTCGCGCCAGTTCGACGAGCGGACGATGACATCCCTTGCGCTCCTCGAAGAACGAACTGCAGAGCAGAACCGAGCAGGTCGGATGCCGTGGATGACAGTAGAGGCCGGCCAACGGGCCGGCCGGTGTCGGAATCCAGCACCCTTCCTCCATCACGGTTCGGTCGGGCAACTCCGGGTCGTTTTGCATGGGCCAGAGTACCTGCGCACGGTGCCGACGGCAACGCCGAAACGCGGCGGAAGGTCTGACGCAGGAGCGGATTTCAGCCGCTTGAGCGGCGTCTTGGGAGCCAAGCAGGTGAATTGCCGGCACGCGCGTGTCATTGCGCGCCTGGCATGACCTGTGCTAACTTTCCGCGTCAATTGCCTGCGTGCGTGGCTTCTGATGGTATTCAGCTCCCACATATTCCTGTTCTGGTTCCTCCCGGCCGTGCTGCTGGTCTATTACGGCCTGCCGCGGCGCGGGCGCCACCTGTTCCTGACGTTGGTCAGCTACGTTTTCTACGGCTGGGCGAATCCGCTGTTCGTGGTTCTGATGTTCGTGTCGACTCTGATCGACTTTGTCTGCGGACTGGTCCTGGCTGATGCCTGGCGGTTTCGTGATCGCGCGCAGCCGGTTGCGGTGCTGCCGCGTGGCGGTCCCCGGACGCGGCGTCAGCGTCTGGCTCTGACGGCGTCGATCTGCTCCAACCTGGCGTTGCTCGGGTTCTTCAAGTACTTCAACTTTGGCATCGACAGCTACAACGGGCTCGTGCAGACGCTGGGCTGGGAGCACCTGCGGCTCGACCTCTGGTTCAAGATCACCCTGCCGCTGGGGATTAGCTTCTACACCTTCCAGTCCATGAGCTACGCCATCGACGTCTACCGTGGCGATGCCCGCGTGATCCGCAGCTTCACCGATTTCGCCTGCTATGTGGCCATGTTTCCGCAACTGGTGGCCGGGCCCATCATCCGCTTCCAGGATGTCGCCGACCAGCTCGAGTCCCGCCGCCATACGCTGGAGCTGTTCGCGCGCGGCGCGGCCTTTCTGGCCCTCGGGCTGGGCAAGAAGGTTCTGCTGGCCAATCCTGCCGGGAAGATTGCCGACACCTGTTTTGGCGCGCAGGCGCTGGGCGTCTGGGACGCGTGGTATGGGGCGATGGCCTACGCCTTCCAGATCTACTTCGACTTCAGCGGGTATTCCGACATGGCGATTGGGCTGGGGCTGATGTTCGGGTTTGTCTTTGCCAAGAACTTCGATTCACCCTACCTGAGCCAGTCGATCACCGAGTTCTGGCGGCGCTGGCACCTCTCGCTCTCCACCTGGCTGCGCGACAATCTCTACATCCCGCTCGGCGGCAGCCGCCGCGGTTCGTTCCGCACCTACTGCAACCTGGCCGCCACCATGTTGCTGGGCGGTCTCTGGCACGGCGCCTCCTGGAACTTCGTGATCTGGGGTGCCATCCATGGCGGCATGCTCTCCGTCGAACGCGCCACCGGACGCGGCACCCCCTACCGGTTGCTACCGGCGCCGCTGCGCGTGGCAGTCACCTTTGTGATCGTATTGGTCACATGGGTCTTCTTCCGGTCTCCCGATCTGCCGCGCGCCGGAGCCTATCTGGCCGCGATGGCGGGGCTTGCTCCGGAAGCGGCCGGCGCCGGATTGGTGTCGGGCCTAGTCTTTCGTCCCTACTACCTGGTGAGCATCGCGCTGGGGGCCGTGGTCGTCTGGGGAATGCCGCAGACCTGGGATTTCACCCGCCGGATGCCGGCCTGGAAGGTGGCCTGGGTGACGGCGGTCTTCATTCTGGCCGTGCTGGTGCTGACCACCCAGTCGTTCAACCCGTTTATCTACTTCATCTTCTGATTCGCTCCGGAAAGGGGCTGTTGTGGCCGATGGCTCGCGAAAGACTGTTTCCGACGCGCCGGCGGTGCGGCTGAGCCGCGAGGACATCGCCCGGGCCGAGATCGGCAAGACCGCCATCGCGCGTCCGGCCACGTGGTTCCTGGCGTTGTTCACGCTCCTACTGCTGTTTGCCGTGCCGCTGGTCCAGGTGGCCTTGGACTTGCGGGCACACACGGCGGGCGCGCGCGCGACGGCGTTGCCGGGCGCCTTCGAACTGGCCGCGCCGGCCTGGCAGGCGACGCGGCTGCTGTGGGCACCCGACGCGGAGGTGGCGCGCGTGTGGGCCGAGCGGCGCTCCACGTTGCCGACGCCGCACTCCGCAGCCCCGGCGCATTGCAGCTGGCTGGTGCGCGTGCGCGCCGCGAACCGCACACTGCTGGGCGCCATCAACGACCAGGAACGCGGCCTCGCGGACCGCGCGTGGCTAACGCAGGCGACTCTGACGCCGATGCAACGCGCCTTCACCGACTGGCTCGGAGTCGGCAACGAGGAGGCCTACCTCGGGCGCCACGGCTGGTTGTTCTACCGGCCGGACCTGGAGCACGTGTGGGGACGCGGCTTTCTCGATCCCGCCGTGTTGCAGTCGCGCCGCGACAGCGGCAACGAATGGCGGGCCGCCCCGCAGCCCGACCCCGTGCCGGCCATCCTCCTGCTGGCCTGCCAACTGGCCGATCGCGGCATCGATCTGGTTCTGCTGCCGGTACCGCTTAAGGCCACGGTGCACCCGGAGCGCTACAGCGCCAGGTATGCACCCGGTGCTCCGGCGGTCCTGAACGCATCCTACGCCCAGTTCGTGGACGAGATCACCCGTCCCGCGCGCTTCTACGATACGCGCCTGGCGGCGTATGACCGGATCATGCGCCATCCCGCTCGCGCCGGTTACCGTTCGGCACTGGCGCGCCTGGCTGTGGCGCGTCCGTCGCTGGTGGCCCAGCCACCCCGCCTGTTTGACTGCCTTCCCGTGCTGACCGGGCGCCGGCAGGCTGGCGACTGCGAGCGGTACCTGGCAACGGACACACATTGGACGCCTGAGGCTATGGACCTGGTGGCCGCGGCGCTGGCTGACTACCTGCGTGCGTCCGAGTTGCTCCCGGACGCCCGCGGCCGCCCCGTCTACACGCGCCGCCCGGTCACGGTCAGCAACGTTGGCGACATCGCGCGCATGCTGAAGCTGCCCGCCCGCCACGCCATCAACCGGCCCACCGAGGTGAACATCCAGCCGGTGACAGCGATCCAGGCTGCGGCAACGAACGACTTGGCTGCGCCGGTCCTGCTGCTGGGCGACAGTTTTGCGAATATCTACAGCCAGCCGGGGTTGGGGTGGGGCAGCGGGGCCGGTCTGGCCGAGCAGCTCGCCTTTCATCTGCAGCTGCCGGTTCGGCGCCTGGCGCTGAATGCCGGCGGTGCGCACGCCGCGCGCATCGAGCTGGCGCAGCGGCTGGCCCGCCATGCGACGGCCGGGGAACGCGATCCGCTGGCCGGTGTGCGGGTCGTGGTCTACGAGTTCGCCATGCGCGAGCTGAGCAGCGGCGACTGGCGCCTCGTGGATCTGCCGGCGCCCGTGACGGCCGGCCGCCCCCCCCCCGAACCCGGTGCAACGCCGGCGGGCGCGGTGCGGGCCACCGGTCGCATCGCCGCCCTGACACGGCCGCCCAATCCGGCCAGCGTGCCCTACGTCGATGCGCTCGTGAGCCTGCACCTGACCGAACTGCACGCAGAGGCCGGGGCCGACGGCGCGCTGCCGTCCGAGGCACTGGTATATACGTTTGGTATGCGTGCGCGCGCCTGGCAGCCGGTGGCCCGATTGGCGGTGGGCGAACGCGTGACCGTGACGCTCAAACCCTGGAGCGCGGTGTTGGATGCCTATGGTTCGTACAACCGGGTCGATTTTGATGACCTAGATTTGTTGGTATTGCCCGGTTACTGGGGTGAGATGATTTCCAGTCTGCCGCCCCGGTAGTCCGCGCGAAGGTTGATGTCGACGGCCGCCCGGCATGGGTTGTGCTGCTGGTGACCCCGGGGCCTGTTCCGGCTGCGGTGGTCGAGAGGTATCAGGCGATTCGCGCGAAGGATGCGCGTGGCGCGACCACCCGGTTGCGATTCTTGGGAGCAACATGATCAACGCGAACAGCACCATTCTCTTTCAGGGCGATTCGATCACCGACGCCTTCCGCCGACCCGAGGAGCTGAATGACGCCTACCGTCTGGGAAACGGCTACGCCTTCATCGCCGGATCCGTGCTGCGTGCGACGCTTGGCACGGTTGGGCTATCGGTGCAGAACCGGGGCGTGGCCGGACACACCGCGGCCGAATTGCTGGCGCGGTGGCAGCGCGATTGTCTTGAACTGCGCCCCGACCTGCTCAGCCTGCTCATCGGAGTCAACGACGCCCATCGCGGCATGGACGGCCACCTCGCCGCCTTGCCGGGTTTCGCGGCGGCCTATGATGTGATGCTGGAGCAGGTGCGCTCGGCCCTGCCCACGTGCCGGTTGGTGCTGCTGGAGCCATTCGCCCTGATTGTGGACCAGCAGAGCCAGGCACGGTTGGCGCAGCTGAAGCCGATCCAGGCGCATGTCCGGGCGGCGGCGGCGCGGCATCAGGCCACGTTCGTGGAGCTGCAGGGAGCCTTTGAGGCTGTGGCCGGAACACACCCGGAGCAGTGGATCTACGATGGCGTGCACCCCACGGCGGCCGGTCATTGGCTAATCGCCCAACGCTGGCTCGACGTGGTGGCGGGCATCCGGTTGCCGGCTCCCGTGGCGCTGCCGTGATCGGCTGCGAGCTCGCCTATAACTTGCCCCGTTTGAATTCGGACAGGAGGAATGTGGAACTCAGGAAAGGGTGCGTAAGACGCCTTCCAGCTTTCCTCATTCAAAGAAGTTACCCCCCTCGTTTGTTCGCGGCGTAGCCGCGCGGCCGGCCCGTCTATCCACGGTCCGGTTTGCTCAGCGCGCGTCCGCGTTACGGACGCAAAACTCGAGCTTCCAGCGTCGGTCCGAGTTGGTGCTCACGCACCAGAGTTCGAGCACGCCCAGTTCGGTGAGGCGCGTGACGAACCGCACGGGGACGCGCTCGCCAAGGCCCTTGCCGGCAGCCGGCAACGTGGCGGCAAGGGTGTCGGTCTCCTGCAGATCGTGGTCGCCCCCGGCGGCCAGAGGCGTGCCGACTAGATCGTGGCGCGTGGTGCTGCTGAAAAACCGGAACTTGGCTTCGGTGCCGGTGAGCAGGCCGATGGCCGGACCCGGAACATCGAGCTCGGTGCCTTCCTCCATGCCCAGCGGCGCCACGCACACCTGGCGCAGGGGGCGGCGGGCGCCGGGTACGGCCGGTCCCGAAGCCTCGATGCCGACGTAATAGGCGCGCGGCGAGCCGCCCCGGATGCGGATACCCTGGTGCTGGCAGGCGTGGCCGTAGTAGGCCGCACCACGTGCCACAGCCAGGTCAAAGTCGGTGTTTCCCGCAAGCAGGCGTGGCGCGGCCGCGGCGCCATACCAGCCGGTCAGCACCTCCAGCAGTCGCTGGCGCAAGGGTTCGGACTTGAACACGCCGCCGTTGAAAAGCACGTGCGTCGGCCGCACGTCGCCCTGCTGGCCCAGGAAGGCGGCCAGGTGGCGCGTGATGGCCGGGTCGGTCGCGTAGGGCAGGCCCAGTTCATGGAAACCGGCGGCTGCTGGCTGTTCAGGAACCGCTTCGGCGGACGTGTGCGGCAGAAATCCGTCCAGCAGCGTGGCGACCACTTGGTCGCGGTCGAGCTGAACGGACTGGCTGCGTCCGATCAGGCGGCGACCGCGGCCCAGGACCGCCACAGCTTGGTTTTTCGGCCCGCCGGCAGCCAGGAGCGTCTCCTTGGCGGTACGACAGGCGTGCCAGAGGGCCACGGACTGCCAGGCGTCCAGGGCGACATCCTTGGCCGCGAAGAGCTCTTGGGCCTGACGGGCCAGAGCTAGATCCATGTTGTCGCCGCCGACCAGGATGTGCTGGCCCACCGCGAGCCGCCGCAAGGCGAGGTCGCCGGCCTCCTGGGCCACGCCAACCAGCGAGAAGTCGGTGGTTCCGCCGCCGACGTCGCAGATCAGGATCACGTCGCCTTCGCGCACCTGGCGGCGCCAGTCGTGGGTGCGGTCGGCCAGCCAGGCATGGAAGGCCGCCTGCGGCTCCTCGAGCAGAACCACGGTCGCGGGCAGTCCGGCCTGCAAGGCGGCTTCGCGCGTGAGTTCGCGCGCGGCCGCATCGAACGAGGCCGGCACCGTCAGGACAACGCGCTGGTCAGCGAGCGGCGCATCGGGGTGGGCGTGGTCCCAGGCGTCCGCGAGGTGGCGGAGATAGCGTCGGGAGGCCTCCACGGGTGAGACCTTCGGGACCGTGGCCGGCGCATCCCATGGGAGGATAGCGGCGCGCCGGTCGACCGCACTGTAGGCCAGCCAGGACTTGGCGGCCGCAACCGTCCGATCCGGCACATCTGCCCCCTGACGCCGGGCCCACTCGCCGACGGCCGAATCCGGGGTGGAACTCCACGGCAGGCGGAGCGCGCCCTGGCTCTGTTCGTCGGGTGTGCCCAGGTAGAGGAACGAGGGCAGCAGTGGCCGGGACTCGACCGTGCCGGCGGCGACCAGCTGCGGAACCGGTACGGCTTCCACGACGGCGTGGGGGGCTTGCAGGTCGGCGCAAGCCAGCACGCTATTCGTGGTTCCGAGATCAATGCCGATGGCGTAACGGGATGACATGATCCGGCATATTATCGTTTTCCGTGGCTGACGTCATCCGATCTTGCCTGTCCCCAAACGGCGAGAGTTGGAATGCTGGAATGCTGGAATGGCGTGACGACTGTGCTCTGAATCCCGCATCCCATACGGGTGACGCTTACGGGATCGATCTACCGTACTTCGACTTCGGGTGGCGCGATCAGCATGGCCGCCGCGTCGCTGCCGGTCCACGAGGGCAGGGCGCAGCGGCTGGCGCGCCAGCCGGCGTGCTGCAGCGTGCCGGAGTAGGGTGGGGCCGCGGTGACGGCGCCGGTCAGCTTGATGCCGGTCGGGTCGTAGCCGGCCGGGACCTGCACGCGGCTGCCTTCGGTCTGCGACATGGCTGGAACCGGGCCGAAGATGCGCTCCAGGGCCCGCTGGCAACCGGCGTGCACTTCGCGCACGGCTGCGCCAATCTGGGCGTCTTCATAGGTGGCGATCGGCTCCTGCAGGAAATCGACCAGCCGACCTTCGCGCTGCAGCACGGCCAGCAGTTCGATGGCCTCGCTGCGCGCCACGCGTGCAGCCGGGACGGCGGGTGCCGGCGCGGCGAGTTGGCGGGCTGCAAAGCCCGGGTCACGCAGGGCGCGCATGAAGAGTCGGCAGGCGTTCAGCAGTCGCATGGCTAAGGGCTCCGGTCTGGTGGGGACGGCTTACTTCGGCCGCCCGGCGAGCAGGGCATTGATGGACGCCGCCGCGCGGCGGCCTTCGCCCATCGCCAGGATCACGGTGGCCGCGCCGAGCACGATGTCGCCGCCGGCAAAGACCCGGGGCAGCGTGGTCTGACCGTTGGCATCCACCGTAATGTGTCCGTGCTTGTCGCAAGCCAGGCCTTCAGTCGTCTGGCGGATCAGCGGGTTGGACTCATTGCCGATGGCCACGACCACGGTATCCACGTCCATCATGAATTCGCTGCCGGGCTGCTCGACCGGGCGGCGGCGGCCGGAGGCGTCCGGTTCCCCGAGCGCGTAGCGCAGGCATTCGATCGACTGGACGCAGCCGTTGGCGTCGCCCAGAATCCGCTTGGCGTTCTGCAGCAGGTGGAAGATGACGCCCTCCTCCTTGGCGTGTCCGACCTCCTCGACCCGGGCCGGCATCTCCTCCTCGGTACGGCGGTAGATCAGGTGCACCTATTCGGCGCCCAGTCGCAGGGCCATGCGCGCCGCGTCCATGGCGACGTTCCCGCCGCCGAGCACGGCCACGCGGCGCGAGCTGAAGATCGGCGTGTGTGCGCGCTCGCGGTCGTAGGCGCGCATCAGATTGGCGCGCGTCAGGTATTCGTTGGCCGAGAAGACGCCCACCAGGTTCTCGCCTTCGATCCCCATAAACTTGGGCAGACCGGCGCCGGTGCCCACGAATACGGCATCAAAACCATCCTTGTCGATCAGGTCCTGGAGCCGGCGCGTGCGGCCAACCACGAAACTGGTCTCGAGCTTGACGCCCATCGCCACCAGGGCATCGATCTCCTGCTGTACGATCTGCTTGGGAAGGCGAAACTCCGGAATGCCGTATACCAGCACGCCGCCGGGCTTGTGGAAGGCTTCGAAGATCGCGACCGCATGCCCTTCGCGGCGCACGTCGGCGGCGACCGTGATACTGGCCGGTCCGGTGCCGATCACGGCCACGTGGCGGCCGGTTTCGGGCTTGATCTGCGGTGTGCGCATCTGCCCGCGCTCGCGTTCGCGGTCGGCGACGAAACGCTCCAGGCGGCCGATGGCCACGGCCTGGTCGCGGTTCTTGAGCACCTTGCCGAGGGTGCAGGGCTCCTGGCACTGGGTTTCCTGCGGACAGACCCGCCCGCACACGGCGGGCAGGAGACTATTCTCGCGAATGATCGCGATGGCTTCGTCAAAGTGGCCGTCGGCGACTGCCTGCACAAACTGCGGGATGCGGATCCGCACCGGGCAACCTTGCACGCAGGGCGCGTTCTTGCACTGCAGGCAGCGCATCGCCTCGACGCGGGCCTGCTCCTCGCTGTAGCCGACCGCCACCTCCTGCATGTTGGTGCGGCGCACCTGCGGGTCCTGGGTCGGCATCTCCTGGGCCGGAATCGCCATCCGGTCGCGCGGCGTAAGGGGTTTGCCGCGGGCCTGGATCTCGGCCAGTTGCTTTGCTGCGGCTTGCTGAAGCTGTTCGGGGGTGGCGTGGTTCATGTCAGTTCGATCCGGCTGCTTTGGCTTCCGCGGCCTGCCCGATTTCCAGCTCCAGGTGGCAGGCGTGGTGGTCCCGATCCTCGCGCTGCTTGTAGGAGCGCAGGCGTTTCATCATGTTGTCAAAATCGACCAGGTGGCCGTCGAACTCCGGACCGTCCACGCAGACGAACTTGGTCTGCCCGCCCACGGTGACGCGGCAGCCGCCGCACATGCCGGTGCCATCGATCATGATGGTGTTGAGCGACACGACGGTGGGCACGTGGAAGGGCCGGGTGGTCTCCGCACAGAACTTCATCATGATGGGCGGACCGATGGCCACGGCCAGGTTGGGTGGCGGCGTCTGCTCACACAACTCCTTGAGCGGTTGGGTGACCAGCGCCTTGCGCCCGTAGGAGCCGTCGTCGGTGACGATGATCAGTTCGTCAGCCAGGCGGCGCATCTCCTCTTCCATGATCAGCAGGCTGCGGTTACGCGCACCCATGATGATGACCAGACGGTTACCGGCCTCACGCAGCGCCTGGACGATCGGGTGCATGGGCGCCACGCCGATGCCGCCGCCCACGCAGACAACCGTGCCAAACTTCTCGATGTGGGTCGGGCGGCCCAGTGGGCCGAGGATCGCAGCCACGCTGTCGCCAGGCTGTTTGGCGGCCAGCAGATGGGTCGTGCGGCCGACCGACTGGAAGACCAGTGTGATGGTGCCGCGGTCGGCATGGGCGTCCGCGATGGTCAGCGGGATGCGCTCGCCCCAGTCCTGGTCGACCTGGACGATCACGAACTGCCCGGCGCGGCGTTCGCGCGCGATCAGCGGCGCCTCGACCTCCAGGCGAAAAACCTCATCGGAAAGCTGTTGACGGGTGATGATTCGATTCATGGGGGGCCTTGGGCGTGACGGCGGCGTGCCGTCAACATGATGCTGAAGCTTAGCAGATCCCGGGGTTGCGGTACAGGGGGCAACGCGAACCCGCAGAATGCGGGGATCGGGAATCGGAATAACTGTCACCGAGACCGACTAGTCTAACATCCTCGTCCTCGTCCTCGGGAATCGATTACGAGGACGACGACGAGGACGACGAGACGATCGAACACGCGAGTCGGTTCACAATTACGGTCGACGATTGCGGCGAACGATTGCGTGCAGCCCGCGTGTAATCCGCAATCGTCGCCGTAATCGTGAACCGAATCGCACCACCTGGACCGGGTTACACGAGGCCCTGGTCGATCATCGCATCGGCCACCTTGGTGAAGCCGGCGATGTTGGCGCCCATGACGTAGTTGCCCGGCTGGCCATACTCCACCGACGCCTCGTAGGCGTTCTTATGAATGGCCTTCATGATGCCGTGCAGGCGCGCGTCAACCTCTTCGCGCGTCCAGGCCAGGCGCATCGAGTTCTGCGACATCTCCAGACCCGACGTGGCGACGCCGCCGGCGTTCGACGCCTTGCCCGGGGCGAACAGCACCTTCTTGGCCAGGAACACCTCGACCGCCTCGGGATCGCTGGGCATGTTGGCGCCTTCCGCCACCAGCCGGCAGCCGTTCTTCACGAGCATCTGTGCGTCCTCGCCCGAGATCTCATTCTGCGTAGCCGACGGGAAGGCACAATCGCACGCCACGGTCCAGGGCCGCGCCCCCGCCAGGAAGGTCGAACCCTTGTACTGTTTGGCGTACTCGGAGATCCGGCCGCGGCGCACGTTCTTGAGGTTCAACACCCATGCCAGTTTCTCGTCGGTGATGCCGGTCGGGTCGTGGATCGTGCCGGCCGAGTCGGACAACGTCACGACCTTGGCGCCGAGTTGGTTGAGCTTCTCGACCGTGTACTGGGCGACATTGCCCGAACCGGAGACGGTGCAGACCTTGCCGCTGAAATCTTCTCCGTGC
>CAZZCT010000002.1:8640-20511 GCA_964652365.1 uncultured Lentisphaerales bacterium | reverse complement strand
TCTTCAGCATTTCGAGCGCCAGGTAGACGCAGCCGTAGCCCGTGGCTTCCGGACGGATCAGCGAGCCGCCCCACTTGAGGCCCTTGCCGGTCAGCACGCCGGTGAAGGCGTTCGTGACACGCTTAAACTGCCCGAAAAGGTAGCCGATTTCACGGCCGCCCACGCCGATGTCGCCGGCTGGCACATCGGTGTCCGCGCCGATGTGGCGCGACAGTTCCGACATGAACGACTGGCAGAAACGCATGACTTCATGGTCGCTCTTGCCCTTGGGATCGAAGTCCGAGCCGCCCTTGCCGCCGCCCATCGGCAGCGTCGTGAGCGAGTTCTTGAAGACCTGCTCGAAGCCGAGGAACTTGATGATCGACAGGTTCACCGAGGGGTGGAACCGCAAGCCGCCTTTGTAGGGGCCGAGCGCACTGTTGTACTGCACGCGGAAGCCGCGGTTGACCTGCACGCGATTCTTGTCGTCCAGCCACGGAACGCGGAACATCAGGACGCGCTCGGGCTCGACCATGCGATCGAGGATGGCTTCATCGCGGTAGCGCGCGTGGCGGTCAATGACCGGCGCGATCGAGTCGAAAACCTCGGTGACCGCCTGCAGAAACTCGACCTGTCCCTGGTTCTTGCGGCGCGTTTCCTCGAGAACTTGCACGACATAGCTGTTCATGATGGTCTCTCTCCTGGCCGGTTCTGCCCGAGGCGCCGATCAGAAACCGCGTCAGGCGGCCCATCGGCGAATTCCTTTATTGGCATCCGTGTGCCAATAATAAGTCCGGCAAATGGTTCGAGTAAAGGGACGCATGGATGTCAGGAGCACTTTTTGATGGCCGAAATGCCGTATAACAGCTACGCTCGGGGAGCAATGATTACGTCGGGTCGGTCAGGTCGCGGCCGTCGGTGGGGTGTCCGGCGCACCGTGCGTGCGCGTCGGCCGGTTCAGGCGGGCTGGTTCGGGAAACGGCCACGCCGTCGGCGCTGGACGCCCGCCCTGGTTTTGTGGCTTGCCAGTCGGGGCGTGTCAAAGCTACCCTAACACATGGCAGGGTAGGGAGGGCACGGGCGCGGAGATCCGCGTTTAGGCGGCCGGACCGCCAGTCTCTGCCAAGCGGCTTGGAGGGTCGGCATGTTGCGCGTTTCGGCGAACATCGGGCGGCGGTGGATCGTCGCGGGCCTGTTGATGGCCGCGGCGGTTCTGCTGAGCTGTCTGGCATGGCTGCCGCGACCGGCCCGGCGCGACGTGGGCTGTGGTCTGGTGGGACTGGCGGGCGGCGCGCTGGTGGCGGCTTGGTATGCGCGTTCCGTGGCCGGCCTGCGGGACGCCGTGCGTCGCACGCGCCCGGATGGCGGGGATTCGCGACTGCCGGCCATCGGACCGGGTGGGCTGCGCGCACTCGCGGCCGAGGTTAGCCAGCTCCTTTCGGAGTTGCAGGCGTCGCGCGACCGGGCCGTGGCGGGTCAGGTTGAGCTGGAGCGCCAGATTGCATCCCGCACCGTCGAGTTGGGCGTCTTCTCGCAGGCGGTCGCGCAGGCCAATGTCGGCATCCTGGTGGTGGGACAGGCCGGTGCCGTCGAATACGCCAACGCCGCGCTGGCGACGCTGGTTGGCCGGCCCGAAGCGCAGCTGGTCGGCCTGTCGGCCGGGGCGCTGTTCCCGGCCTTGTCGGCGGCCCTCTCGGCGGGGTGTGAATGGCACGGCGAGACCGCCTGTCTGCGGCCGGACGGCTCGCATGTCTGGCTCAACCTCCTGTCGGCGCCGGTGGTGGACGATCTGGGCCGGTCAAGCCGCTTCGTGGTGGTGGCCGACGATGTGACCGAACTCCAGTCCCTGCTGGATGCGCAACGCGTCTTCCACAGCCTGGCCGACTGTGCCGAATCGACCGGGTTGTTGATCGTGCAAGTTCAGCAAGGCCGGGTCGAGTACCTGAATGCGGCTCTGCGCGGACTTCTTGAGCTGGCGACCGACGCTGACTGGCGCGACCGACCTTTTGCCGAGATCATGCCCGAGGTCGAGGACGGGCTTCCCGAGCTGCACGACGCATTGCAGCAGAGCGTCCGGACTGCGGGCCACTGGCGGCACGAGCTGCGCTGCCGCACCCGTTCCGGCCGCTGGATCGAGGTCGACGTCAGCGTCTTCCGGCTGCCGGGCGATCATGACGCCGCGCAGGGTCCGGTTGGCCCGGAACGGTGGGCGGCGGTGGTCTCGGACATTTCGGCGCGGCGCGCGTTCGAGCGCAGCCTTGAGAAGGCCCGCGACGAGGCTGAACAGGCCAGTCGCGCCAAGAGCGAGTTTGTGGCCAACATGTCCCATGAGATCCGCACCCCCATGAACGTGGTGCTGGGGTTCGCGCAGATCCTGCAGAAGGACGCTGCGATGACGGCCTCGCAGCGGCGCTCCGTGGACGCGATTTTACGCAGTGGCGAGCACCTGCTGTGGCTGATGAACAACATCCTGGAGATCTCGCGGATCGAGTCCGGCAGCATCCACCTGGTGGCACAGTCGTTTGACCTGCCGGCGATGCTGCTGAATGTCGAAACCATCATGCGCGGGCGTGCCGACGGGAAGGGGCTGGCCTTCACAGTCACCCGCGCCGCGGACCTGCCGTCGTATGTGCACGCCGACGAAGGCAAGCTGCGGCAGATCCTGATCAACTTGCTCGACAACGCCGTCAAGTTCACCGACAAGGGCCGCATCGAACTGCGCGTGTCATCGCGCTGGGACGAGGGCGGCGAACTGCGGATGGTCTGCGAGGTCGAGGACACCGGCTCCGGCATTGCGCCGGCGGAAGCCGGCAAGCTGTTCAAGCCGTTTGGCCAGGTGCGGATCGGCAGCGAGTCGCGCGGTGGATCGGGACTGGGGTTGGCCATCAGCCGGCAGTTCGCCCGGTTGATGGGCGGCGACATCACGATGCGCAGCGAGACGGGACGGGGCTCGATCTTCATGGTCGACGTACCGGTCAAGCGCACCGGGGTGGTGGCGGTCGACTTCAGCAGCGGACGCAGCGTCAAGGCGGTGCGGCGCGATGTGCCGCCACCCCGCATCCTGAACGTCGATGACGAGCCGCTCAACCGCGCCATGGTCTCGGTGCTGTTGCGCAAGATGGGCTTCGAGGTCCGCGAAGCGCCGGACGGCCGCCAGGCGCTGCAACTGGCGCAGTCCTGGTCGCCGGCTCTGATCCTGCTCGATCTGGCCATGCCGGGTATGGATGGGCTCGAGGTGCTCGCGCGCCTGCGGGCCGACGAACGCGGTCCGCGTGTGCCGGTGATCATGTTGACCGCCCATGCCTTTGCCGACGAGCGGCAGCGGGCATTTGCGGCCGGGGCCGATGATTTTGTGCGCAAGCCTTTCCGGCTGGACGAGCTGCTGCAGGTGATCGCCCGTTTCGTGCGGGTGCAGTACGAGTATGACGAGCCTGCCCCGCCTCCGTTGCCGGCGCCCGCCGCCGCCGAGAACCTGGCAGGCGCCCTGCGCAACCAGCCCGAGGAGTGGTGTGAGCGCCTGCGCGCCGCCGTGGCCGTGGCCGACATCGAGCGGTTGGAGGAACTCGCCGCCGAACTCGAAGCCAGAAGTCCGGCCCACGTGAGCACCTTACGCGTGTTGATGGAACGTTTCGACTATCAGGGCATCGCGCGATTGCTGTAGCGCGGCCGGCGCGGCACGTGCGACAGCACAGCCGCAGGCTGCCAGATCATCGCCGGGAGAAATCGATCGCATGGACACACCCGCATCCACCGAGCAAGAGCAGGCCACGATTATGATCGTGGATGACATGCCGGCGAACCTCCAGTTGCTGGTGCGGTTCCTGCGCGATGAGGGCTTCCGGGTGCGCCCGGTCACCAGCGGGTTCGCCGCCCTTGAACTGGCAGCCCGGGTGCGGCCGGATCTGGTCCTGCTGGACGTGAACATGCCCCAGATGGATGGCTATGAGGTCTGCCGGCGGATGCGCGCCGACCGGGCCCTCAAAGACGTGCCGGTGGTCTTCCTGAGCGCCTTGGGCGAGCCGATCGACAAACTCAAGGCCTTCGAGGCCGGCGGCGAGGATTACATCGCCAAGCCGTTTCACATGGAGGAGGTCAAGGCCCGAATCGGCACGCACCTGCGCCTGGCGCGCCTGCGCGACGACCTGGCACGCAGCTACAGTCGGCTCAAGGAACTGGAGTCCATGCGGGAGCGGCTGGTTCATATGCTCGTGCATGACATGCGTTCCCCGCTGTTCGGCATCTCCGGCATGCTGGAACTGGCCGGCATGTGTGACGGTGTGGTGGCCGACCCGCATGCCAGCCGCTGTATTCAAGACGCCCGTGAATCCTCGCGCGTGCTGGTGGAAATGATCTCCGGCATCCTGGATGTCTACAAGATGGAGAGCGGCGCGGCCTTGGTTGCTCCGCAGGAGACCGTGCTGGCGGAGGTGGTGGCCGACGCGCAGCGCGTGCTGGGCGCGCTGGTGCGACGCGGTCGCTTCGTGCATACGGCCCTGCCCGCGGACCTGAAGGTGGTCTGCGATCCGGGTCTGACGTGCCGCGTGCTCCTGAATCTCATCGGCAACGCCGTCAAGTTCTCGCCGGCCGGTTCGGAAGTGCGGCTGGATGTGACGGACGAAGGCCGCGAGGTGCGATTGCGCGTGCAGGACGCCGGCCCCGGTATCCGGTCCGAAGACCAGGCGCGGGTCTTCGAGAAGTTCGGGCAGTTGGGCAGCGACAGCATCGGCCGCAAGTACTCGACCGGGCTGGGGCTGGTGTTCTGCAAGATGGTGGTTGAGTCCCAGGGCGGCGCGATCGGCGTCCAGAGCCAGGTTGGCCATGGCAGTACCTTCTGGTTCACCATCCCCAAGGCCGCAAACCCGGAGGCGAGGTCACCGACATGAGGAAGACCGAGCGCTTGGTCATGGGCCATGTCGGCTGGAGCCTGCGGCAGCGCCTCGCCACGGTAGGTTTGGTTGCGGCCTTGCCGGCGGTTCTGCTGCTGGGCGGCACCTATGCCTGGGTGCGGCATGCGACGGTGCAGGCCGGCCGCGCGCTCGCGGAACGTGTGGCCGGCGAGGTGGCCCGCCGCACCCGGTTGCAGGTCGGCAGCGCCCTCGAGGAAGGCCTGGCTCTGGCGCGCGTCGAAACGTTGACGGCAACGGGCATGCCCAAGACGATCGGGGTCCTGGAAAGCTTCGTCCACCTCAGCCCGCGCTTCCGGTATGCGGCCCTGCTGGCGCCGGATGGGCGCTTGCTGGCAGAAGCGGGCGGGGGACCCTTGGCTCCTCCATCCAAGGACGACGGGCATGCCTGGTTCACCCGCACGCGGGCATCGGTCCGTCCGCTGATCGAACAGACGGGTGCGGCCGGAACCGGCGCGCCGCTGCTGCGCATCGGCATCCCGGTGCGGCGAACACGTGGCGAGATGGTCGCCGCCCTGTTGCTGGTTGCCAGCCCGGTCAGTCTCGAACGGGCCATGTCGCCGGGTGAGCTTCCGGCAGGCTACACGGTCACGGTGCGCGACGCCGTGGGCAGGACCATCCTGGTCAAGTCGGGTGAGCGGCGCGGCGTGCGGACCGGCCGGACCCTCATACGGGGCGAGGCCGAGGTGACCGTGTTGGGGTGGGATGTGAGCGTGACCGCACCCCGGCGCGAGGTCGTGGGTGTGATCGACGCGACGGCCGGCCTGCTGCTGCTGGTGCTGACGCTGCTGGTCGCCGGCGCGCTGGTCTGGATCGACGGTCTGGCCGCCCAACCACTCGTGGCCGGGATGTGTGACCTTGTGCAGGTGCTGCAACGCGCCGCCCACGGTGACCCGGCCACCCGCGCCCGCGCGCGAGCCATCGTCGAGTTAGGCGCGGTGACCCAGGCCGTCAACACCATGCTGGATGCCCATCAACGCAATCTGTCCGAAACCCAGCGGCTGAATGCGGTCCTGGAACGGCGGGTGCGCGAACGCACGGCTGAGGTCAACTGGCTCTCGCTGGCCGTTGAGCAGGCGCCCGTGGCGGTGCTGATGCTCGATGCCACCGGGGTCGTCGAGCATGCCAACCCCCATTTTCAGGCGATCACGGGCTACGCGACGGCCAAGGCCGTCGGCCGGCGTGTGCGCGACCTGCTGCAGGAGTCGAGCGACACCGGCGAGTCGTTGTGGGAGCACGTCCTGAGCGCGCGCGCATGGAGCGGGGAGGTCGTCTTCCGGCACCAGTCGGGGGAGCGCCGCTGGCTGCGCCTGAGCCTCTCACCGGTGCACGACGTCGATGGCCAGGTCGGACGACTGGTGGTGGTGGTCGAAGATGCCACCGAACAGCGCCGCCTGATCGAGGATCTGCGGGTCTTCCGCCGGGCCGCCGAGAGCACCGGCGACGGGTTGGTGGTGGCGGACCGTGAGTCGCGGCGCGTGGTCTATGTGAACCCGGCCTTCCGCAGCATGTGCGGGGAGTCGGAGCTCTGGTACCTGCGGGCGCCGCGTCTCTTCGATTTCTATGACAGCCACTTCCGATCCCTGTTTGACCGCGAGATCGAGCCGGTCCTGCGCACCACGGGCGTCTGGACCGGTGAGATCACGCTGCACGGCCGTGACGGACGCCAGTTCCCCGCGCGCCATCATATCTTCCTGATTCGGCCCGACGCCGGCCCGCGACAGGCCTTGGGTGAGACCGTCTCGGAGCAGTTGGCCATGTTCGTGACCGACATCACCGAGCAGAAGAATCTGATGCGCCTGATCGTCCAGGCCAAGGCCGAGTCGGATGCCGCCAGCCGCGCCAAGAGCGTGTTCCTCGCCAATACGGCCCACGCGCTCTACACCCCCCTCAACGCCGTGCTGGGGTTCGCCCAGTTGCTGGCCGATGACGCCACGGTCCCGCCACGCGGGCGTGAAATGGCTGCCACGATCCAGCAGGGCGGCCAGCGGCTGATGCAGCTGCTTTCCGACAGTTTCGCCCTGGCCTCGATCGAGTCTGGCCGGGTTAACTACTACCCCGCGGTGTTTGACCTGCCCGCACTGATCGACGATGCCGCCGCGGCCGCGCGCGCGCGCGGCCGTGCCGACGGCCGGTGCGATACCGTCACGCCGGATCCGGCTCCGGATCTGCCGCGTTGGATCCGCACCGATCCAGACAAGCTCCGACAGATCGTGAGCGCCCTGCTGGCGTATGGTGCCGGTGTGACCGACCGCACCGCACCCGTGCACCTGCGTCTGTGGAGCGAGGAGGGCCGTACGCGACCACACCTGCGGGCGGAACTCGTGGACACGTATGCTGCCCTCGATGACACCACGCGTTCGCACTTGTTCGATCCGTTCAGCGACCCGGCCTTGAGTTCGGGCTCGGGCGCGCTCAGCGGACTGGGGTTGCCGATTGCCCGCCGCTACGCCCGCCTCATGGGCGGCGAGATGGAGGCCGTCAACGTGCCGTCAGGCGGTCTGGCGCTGAGCCTGACCCTGCCGTACGAACTGGCCGAAGCA
Organism: uncultured Lentisphaerales bacterium; assembly: GCA_964652365.1. GTDB lineage: Bacteria > Verrucomicrobiota > Kiritimatiellia > RFP12 > CAZZCT01 > CAZZCT01. The sequence goes on along the minus strand of CAZZCT010000002.1, from coordinate 13,085 downwards.
CCGGTCGCGCGCCGGACATACGAATCGCGCACGCCGGTGCGGGTGATGCCCGGCAGCCCGACCATCACGGTCCTCAGCGTCGATGACGTCGACGTCAATCGCGCGCTGATCGTCGCCGTGCTCGAGCCGCTCGGGTTGCGGGTTTGCTCCGCCGAGAACGGCGCCGAGGCCCTCGACCTGTTTTCGCGCGAGAAACCGGCTCTGGTTCTGATGGACATGGCCATGCCGGTGATGGATGGTTTCGCCGCCATTCGGCGCATTCGTGCCCTGCCCGAGGGTCACGACACGCCGATCGTGGCGCTGACTGCGAGCGTCCTGCCCGAAGAGACCCACCGCATCCTGGCGTGTGGCGCCAACGCCGTGTTGCGCAAGCCGTTCGACCTGGCGGAGCTCTTCGCGATGATCGCGCAGCACGTGGCCGTGGCGTTCGACTACGCGGATGCCGACGGGTCGGGCCCGGGCGCCGTCGCGGATGACGTGCGGCCGGAACCGCCGCCCGCAGGTTGAGCAAGGCCGCGCCGCGGTTGGGTCAGCGCCAGGGCCGCGGCCATCAGCGTCACCGAACCGAGCAGCCGCAGGGGCTCGACGGTCTCGCCGAAGACCCCCAGCGAGACGGCCACAGCGAGCGGGATCTTGACATTATTGAACACCGCTAGTGTTCCGGTGTCGACCCGGCGCGCCCCGCCGTTCCAGAGGTAGAAGCCCAGGCCCGAGGCAATCGCACCAAGGTAGGCGATCACTCCGAGCTGGCTCCACGAGGGACTCCACGTGGCCTGGTTCGCCTGCCACCCGGCGGCCGGCAGGGTCACTGCCAGCGCGCCCAGGTACATCCAGGCCATGGCCGTGCGGTTTGTCGGCGCCGCCGACGGTTGCAGCAGACGGCGGTAGCCCAACTGTCCCACGGCAAAGCAGACGTTGGAGACCTGGACCAGCGCGAACCCGCTCAGCGTGGCCGTCCACGTGGCGGGATTCCAGGTGCAGACCGCCGCTCCGGCTACTGCCAGCAGGGCCGCAGCCAGGATCCGCGCCCGGAACGAGCCCCGGCGCAGGTCATCCAGGCCGGCCACGTAGATCGGCGTGAAGACTGTCAGCAGGGCGACCGCGTGCGACGGCAACCAGCGAAAACTGGCGATGTAGGCCAGGTACATCAGCCCGAACTGGACCGCGCCGAGGCCGGCCAGCGCGACCGCCATCCGCGGCCGCGTGCGCCGCAGGAACGGCACGAAGCAGATCGCGGAGATCAGCAGCCGCGCCGCCGCCACGGCGGCGGGGTCGAGGCCCTTCAGGCGCTGGCCGATCAGGCCGAAGGAGAAGGCCCAGATCAGCGAAGCCAACAGCAGCAAGATCATGCGGCATGGTAGCCGGAACCACGGGTGGCAGCCAGCCACGATTGCGGCACTCGACAAAGGAGCCGCCCGGTTGGTATGGTTGGGCCATGGTTCGCTTGGACGCTACCGAACGCGCGGCACTGACAGACGCTCTGCAAGGCGTTCGCGGCGACGTATTCCTTTTCGGGTCGCGATGCGACCCGGCGCGGCGCGGCGGCGACATTGACGTCATGATCGTCTCCGACGCCGACCCCTACCGGCTTTCGCTGGAGATCGGCGCGCGGTTCTTCAAACAATGCGAGTCCAAGCTGGATGTGGTTGTGATGCCGCCAGCGGGTCGGCGCACGCCCGATCAACAGGCGTTCTTCAGGACGCTGAAACGGGTGCGCTTCTCATGACTGCCGCCGGACAGGTTGCCCAGTCTGCTGCGGAACGTGTGCAGGCGGCCCTGACCTTGCTGCTGGCGTCACTTCACGGTTACGTCACCTACGATCCTCAGCGTCAGTACACGCCGCACGCGCGTGAGCCCTACGATGCCCTGTGCGATCGCTTTGTCCGGTGCGTGGAGACGTCGCTGCACTTCTTTCGAGCTGTCGAGTTGACCGAGTTTGGCGAGGCCTCTGACACGACGCGAGACCTGTTGAATGGGGCCGCCAAGCTTGGGTTTGTTTCGGAGGCCGATCTGTGGCTGCGCATGCGCCTGGTCCGCAACCAGATTGTGCACGAGTATCGGCCCGAGCGTGTGGCCGCTATGTATGCGGACATCACGGGCCCGTTCGGATCCGAGTTGCGTCATCTGGGCAAGCAGGTCGACGCGTGGGTACATAAGACTGCGGGATCTGCCGCAATGAATGAAGCGCCTGTCCGCTATCGCACGCGACGCAACAAGGCGCAACGCAAGTCAAAGACGTAAGTTCCTCTCGTTCTTGCGATCCCCGCACAATGGCTGGTATCCTTCCGCCATGCATATCTGCCGATTGACGAACCATCTCGCGACTGCGCTTTGCGCTGGCATGGTTTTTGGCATGGCCAGCGTCGCGCGCTCTGCCGACGAGGGGCTGCCGGCCGACGACCGGTGGAGTCCGCCCACCCCATTACGCATTCCCCATCGCGTGCCTTCGCGAGGGTTGTCCTGGAGTCGGTTGCATTACCCGGAACAGTACGCCGGCCTCAACGTGGTCACAAACCGGCTTCACGGCCTCGACGACCGCGAAAACGAACGCTTTCTGGATGTGGCCAATCGCGCCTATTCGCGCGAGTTCGTCACGGGCTTCAGCTACACGAACCCTGCCTTGGCGAATCCGCTGGTGGAGGTGTCGTACTGCCGCAAGGCCGAGACCTTCACCGGACTTCTTCGGGCGCGCGGACTGAAGCCTCACTTCGCGTACCAGATCAAGCTCCGGGGTAAGCACGCGGCCGATCCCGCGGCCTTCGAGCGCATCGGCAACCTGGGCCGCTGGCGGCGGTTGGGCACACGCCAGACCAATTTCGGTGATGGGGAGGTTGCGGCCGCATCCGACAAGAGTCTCTACGAAAGCTACATCCTCTTTGACTTCTTCGTCACCGACCACCTGGGTAACGCCGACAAGGAGTTCTATCTGGACAGTACGCTGCATGTGCTCTTCGACACACCCATGCAGGGCGGTCCGGCCCTCGGCGACTCCCGCGCCGTCAAAGTGAGCTTTACCAACACCGGGTCGCGGCTGTACGCCAATCCCAAGCCGGCGGTCGTGCCACACTGGGTGTTTGCCCAGTCGGAGGCCGGGCAGAACACGCGGCCGGCCATTGGCGAAGCCTTCCTGCCTCCCGGGAGTTACCGGGTTGACCTGGTATTGGTTGAGGAGACCTTCCACGGCTACGGCTATGGCGACAGCGGGTTCTGGCCCACCGTGATGACCTGTGATGTCGCCTTCGACGTGGTGCGCAAGCCCGTTCCGTCGCCGCTGTGGCCGGAGCCTCTGCCACCGGGAACCCCGGTCGCCCTTACGGGTTTCATGCCGCGCAACGCTCAGGTGCAGCATGCGACCCCGAGCGGCCTTGCCGCTCGTGAGATCGACGCCGCCAGCTACTCGACGCTGATCCTGACGAATGCGATCCGCCTGGCCCGCGGGCAGCGGCAGGTCGCGGTGTTCGATGTCAGGGCGGAGTGGGTCGAGGCGCTGGACGTGCTGACCTGCGCCGACCTGCGGTTCAAGGAGGTGGACCGTTACCGCATTCCCCTGGCTGGTCGCGTGGGCTGGCAGCGAGTTGAGTTGGAGATCACCCCCGATCCCGACGTGGATCGCTGCCACCTGCTGTTCTACCTGCCGCCGTATGGGTCGCTGCTGGAACTGCGCGACTTGCGGATTACGCGACTGGATCCGGAATCGCGCTAGGAGCCTGTCGGGCTTAGGCTTCGTACGTTGCCCCAGCCATGTACCGACAGGCTCCTAAGTGGGAAATCCGCCGAAAGCGTGTCGGACATCAACACCGGATCGCGACAAGGTTGTGTACCGATACGCGGCTTGGGCCTGCGACGCGGTCTGTGGCGACGCGGCCGCATCGACCGCTGAGCGCCCCCGCAGGTTAGGGGCCCTCCTCAAACTGCGAGAGTTGCCGCCGAACCTGCCTCTCCGACGTGCGCATGCCCGTGCAATCACGGCTCACGAGGACGTTCGCCCTCCCGCCCCTGACCGCACCATTGCATTGACCTGGGCTCTGGGAGGGCGAGGCTCCTGCCGAGCCGCCAGCGCATGGTCGAGAGCACGAAACTGCGGCAGGCTTCGCGGCAACTCTCGCAGAACAGGGGCCCTACTCTCGGATTGCACCCGGCGGGCCGATCCCGTATGCTCCTGCGTAACGCACGGTTTTGCGCCTGGATGCTTCCGGGCCCGTCCGGCGGAAGGTTGCTGTCGATGAAGAAACGCAAGATTCTGCTGGTGGATGATGACACCAGTCTGTTGGTCACACTGGCCGACTTCCTGGTCAGCGAGGGGTACGACGTGGCCACAGCCGAGAGTGGCGAACGGTCGCTGGTGATGCTGAAGCGCAGCCGTCCCGACCTGATCGTGCTGGACATGAGCATGCCGGGGATTGGCGGCATGGGCGTGCTCGAAGCGCTGACGCGGCCGGACGGCA
>CAZZCT010000002.1:0-8630 GCA_964652365.1 uncultured Lentisphaerales bacterium | reverse complement strand
CGGACGGCAGCACGCGTTTTCCGGTGCTGGTGCTGACGGCCCGGGCGGCCATGGCGGAGTACTTCGCGAACAAGCAGGTCGACGGGTTCCTGGCCAAGCCCTGCGATCCGGGCGATCTGGCCCTCGAGGTCAGTCGGATCATCTTTCAGCGCAGCGGGAGCAGTCGTGCCGCTGCCGCTGCGCCGGCGCAGCCGCCGGTCGTGACGGTCCGGCGCGTGCTGGTGGGTGCGGGCGACGCCGACGAAGGCGCGCTCCTCCAACGCGCGCTGGCCGAAGCAGGCTTCGAGGTCGAGACGGTTGCGAGCGGGCCGGATGTGATCGAGGCCGCTGTGATGGCCCGACCGGACGTCATCGTCCTGCGCCTGGAACTGGCCGGCATGGGCGCGGACGCGGTCCTGCGGGTGCTGCGCCAGATGCGCGGCACGCGCGGCGTGCCCTTGGTGATCTATGGCATCGGGCAGGCTTCGGCGCCGCTGGAGCAGGTCGTCGGACTTGATGAGCGCGGGGCGCGTCTGGTGAGCGGCGTGGGACCTGCGGAAGTGGTGCAGGCGGTGCGCGCGGCCCTGGCGGTCGATTGAGTGGGCGGACGCGCACGCAGGGTGCGCGAACGCCGTTGGTGGAGGAGATGGCAGATGCGATGTCCCAAGTGCAGCCACACGGACGACAAGGTGCTCGACAGCCGCGCGGCGCGCGACGCCTCGGCCATCCGGCGGCGGCGTGCCTGCCTGGCGTGCGGGCAGCGCTTCACGACCTACGAGGAGATCGTCAAGGACTCCCTCCGGGTGGTCAAACGCGACGGCCGGCACGAGGAGCTCAGCCGGCTCAAGCTGATGAGCGGCATCATGCGGGCGTGCGAGAAGCGCCCGGTCAGCGCGGCGCGCATCGAGGCGCTGGTCGACGAAATCCTCGATGAGATCGAGCAGGAGTTTGACGGCGAGGTGCCGTCCAATGCGATCGGCGAGAAGGTGATGACCAAGCTCGAACAGATCGACGAGGTCGCCTACGTGAGGTTCGCCTCGGTCTACAAGCGCTTCGCCGATGTGAACCAGTTCCTGAACGCCGTGCGCGAGGTGGTGCAGAAGGCCTGAGCCGCGAGCGGTCGGGAACGATGCAGGCATGATTGGCGAGGTTTACAGCCAGACACCGGACGACGGCGCCCGGCGCGCGCCGGCAAAGACCATTCCGCGGCTGCTGCGGGAGGTCGCCGACCTGTTTGGCGACCCGCAGCCACTGCCCGAGGTGCAGATCGACGAGCTGGCCCGGGCGGTTGAGATCTATCTGGCGCGGCAGTCACCGGTGGTCGCGGTGGACTCCGCGGACGGATTGCGCGGCGTGGTCCTGCTGACCTCACGCGCGGTCGCGTCGCTGGGCGAGAGCGGCGTGGCCCGGCGGCTGCTGGTTCACAGTACGGGACTGGTGCGTCCGGCCCTGTGGGAGGTGCTGTCCGGCCGGTCGATGTGGGTGCTGGACCTGCGCCACCTGGCTGTGCCGTCGGATGCCCCGCTGGAACTGGTGCTCTTTCGCAGCCTCGATATGGTGTTGCGTTCGATCGCCGAACTCTGGGATGGCACCCATGGCCAGGGCACGCTGGGCCTGCGGCGGGTCTGCCGCACGGCTGCGGAACTGCTGCAGGCCGGCACCCGCACGCCGGCGGCACGCGATCTGGCCCGCGAGATACGTGGACGTTGCGAAATGCGGCTGGCGGCCTTGGGACCCCTCCGCGGCTGGACCGCCATACCGGCGGTGCTGAATCTGGATTTCTGACCCGCGGCGCGACGGTGGCGCCGGGGTCACAACCCGGGCCGGCTTTGCGCCGGCCGGCAGCAAAGGAGTCGAACATGGTTTCGGAAGCTCGCCTCTGTGCCGAACTCGGCAATGTGCTCGAGAGTACCGATTTTGCCGGCCTGGGCCGCCGGATCAGCGGCAAGGTCCGGGACAGTTACCTGCGCGACGGCCAGCGCATCCTGGTGACGACCGACCGCGTCTCAGCCTTCGATCGCATCCTGGGGACCATCCCGTTCAAGGGGCAGGTGCTCAACCAACTGGCCGCATTCTGGTTCGAGCGTACGCGCGAGGTCGCGCCCAATCACCTGTTGGCCGTGCCCGACCCGAACGTCATGGTCGTGGCCGAGTGCGAGCAACTGCCGCTCGAGTTCATCATGCGCGGTTACATCACCGGCGTCACCAAGACTTCGGCCTGGTACAACTACGAGCGCGGTGTCCGTAACCTGTGCGGCAATCCCCTGCCGGAAGGGCTGCGTAAGGACCAGCGCCTCGCGCACCCGATCCTGACTCCGACCACCAAGCATGAGGAACACGATCGTAACATCTCGCGCGCCGAGGCTATCGCCGAAGGGCTGATCGACGGGGCGACCTTCGATGCCGCCGCCGACCTCTGCCAGCGGCTCTATACGGAAGGCGTGCGCCACGCCGCGACGCGCGGTCTGATCCTGGTGGACACCAAGTACGAGATTGGGCGACTGAACGGCCAGTTGACCGTCAGCGACGAGATCCACACACCCGACTCCTCGCGCTACTGGTTTGCCGACAGCTATGAGACCTGTTTCGCCCAGCGGCAGGAACAACGCAAGCTTGATAAGGAGTATGTGCGCGAGTGGCTCGTGGCGCGCGGGTTCCGCGGCGAGGGCGAACCGCCTCACCTGACCGACGAAGTCCGCATTGAGGCCGCCAAACGCTATATTCAGGCCTACGAGCGGGTGACGGGATTGGACTTCAAGCCGCACGACGAACCGATCCGCGACCGGATCCAGCGGGCTCTGGAACGGCTGGCATAAGGCGCTGGGGAGGCTCCTACGCTTCGACCCCGCACCGCGCCCCTTGAGCGCAGGGGACTTCTTGCGTTCGACCGACTGTCGTGACGAAATGCGACCCGGAAACGTTAGCATTTTCGGAACGAGAAATCTAGCGGCGTGGCGTGACCCAGCGGCCGGTCGCCGCGCCGCGGTAGAGCGCTTCCATCACCGCGCTGCGCGCCGCCGCTTCGGCGGGCGTCACCAGGGGCATGTCGGGCTTGCCGTTCAGGGCTTCGAGGAACAACTCGAAGGCGTGCGGCCATTCGGCCGGCAATTGCGACCACGGTAGCTTGCCGTCGGCGGAGGGCACCCGGCTGCTCTGGAAGAAGAGCTGGTTGTTGATTACCACGGCGTGGCCCTCGGTGCCGCTGATCTGCAGCCGCACCGGATCCGCCACGTCGACCCAGCCAGCGGCCAGCGTGGCACGCACACCGTTGGAGAATTCGATCAGGCCCTCGCCGGACTCGTCGCACGCGCCGTAACGGCCGGTGACCGGGCGGATCGAGGCGGTGGCCCGCCGCACGTCGCCAAACAGCCACATCAGGATGTCCAGCGAGTGGGTGCCCAGGTCGCCATAGGCGCCGCACCCGGCGATCTCCGGATCGGCCATCCAGCGCCACTGGGTGTCGAACCAACCCTTGAGCGAACCGGCGTGACAGTTGCTGTGGCGGGCGCGCGTGATGGTGCCGAACCAGCCCTGGTCGACTGCCTGCTTGAGAAACTGGTGGATCGGGGCGCCGCGCATGAAGTAGCCGGTCTGGAACCGGACGCCAGCCTTGGTAATAGCGCGGCACATGCGCGCCGCGTCGGCGCCGGCGAAACCGAGCGGCTTCTCGACGAACAGATGCTTGCGCGCCCGCGCCGCGGCCAGCACCAGCTCTTCGTGCTGATTCGTCTCGGCGCAGATCACCACGGCATCGATCCGTTTGTCGTCCCAGATCGTTGCGACCTCCGGGACCGCCGGCGCGCTGATTTCAATCGCGTTGGCCGCCGCGCGCACTGGGTCCGCGTCCCACACCGCGACCACTTCGACGTCGCTGTGCGCCTTCAGGCGCGCGATGAAACCCGGGGTGTGAATGTGGGCACAACCGACCATCGCGATGCGTGTCATGGGCAGGATCTCCAGCTGTGGGCCGCACCGTCGTGATGCGAACCGTATCTTGAGCATGACACATTGCGCGCATCGCGGCAAGTCGCGCCGCCAGCCAGGGCAGGTGTGTGTCGGTCATTGCCGCCGCGGCTTCGAGCCGCTACACTGCGGGCGCGTGGATGTGCCTCTGCGCTCTGGGAGCGGAGGCGGGTGCAGGCGGCGGCGCGGACCTTCGATGCGGCCGCGCTGCCCAGAAGGCTCTGATCATGGCTGATGGCTGCAAAGTTCGCGACACGATGAAGGATCCGCGTTCCGCCTGGGCGCGGTACCGCGCACTGGTTCACGGCGACGTTTCGACCGGTCGCGTGCTGCGCGACGAGTTGATCCAGTTGCTCTGCGGGGCGCTGCCCGGCGCGCTGGGTCTGCTGCTGCGGACCAGACTCTACCCCTGTCTCTTTCGCGCCTGCGGACGCGGCGTGGTCTTTGGCCGCAGCCTCACGTTGCGCCACGCTGCCAAGATCACCTTGGGCGACGGCTGCATCATCGACGACTACGTGCTGCTCGATGCCAAAGGCACGACCAATGAGGGCATCTTGCTAGGCGCGCAGGTCTATGTCGGGCGCCACTCCTTGGTCTACTGCAAGGACGGTGACATTCAGATTGGCAACCGTGTGAATATCTCGGCCAACTGCACGCTCTTCTCGTCCAACCGCCTTGAACTGCGACCGGGTTCGATGATCGGCGCCTACAGCTATTTTCTGAGCGGCGGCAACTACGACTACCGCGATCCAACCCCCTTTGCCGAGCAGTGCGGCACCGGCTCGACCGGCCCCCTGACCATTGGTGCCGACTGCTGGTTCGGTGCGCGCGTGACCGTCGTGGATGGCGCCAGCGTGGGCGAGCGCTGTGTGATCGGCGCCGGCGCCGTCGTGACGCACTCGGTGCCCCCCCACAGCCTGGCCGTGGGCGTGCCGGCTCGGGTGGTGAAGAGCATCTGATACGCTGTGACCGCCTCCTCCATACGACGACGGGGTGTGTTCCTGGCCAAGGCGGCGGTCAGCCTGGGGCTGCTGGCACTGCTGTACCGCCGGGTTGACCTGCATTCGCTGGCGACGCAACTGGCTGGCGTGCGGCCCGGCTGGGTGGCGGCCTGCCTTGCGCTGCTCTACCTGAACACCCTGATCAGCACGGTCAAGTGGCGGTTGCTGCTGGCGGCCGACGGCATTCACCTGTCGTTGGGCACGCTGATGGCCAGCCACCTGATCGGTTCGTTCTTCAACGTCTTCCTGCCCTCGACGATCGGCGGCGACGTCTACCGGCTCGTCGACATCGGCCGGCGCAGCGCTCGCACGGCCAACACCGGCGCGTCGATCTTCGCCGATCGGCTGTCAGGCTTCCTGGCGCTGGCCTGTTACGGTCTGGTGGCGGCCGCGTGCGCGCGGCAGTATATCCCCGACGCGCGGCTCATGCTGTTGCCGCTGGCGGCCTGCGGCGGGCTGGCGGCGGTGGCCTTTGTGGTCTGGCAGCAGACGCTGGTGCGGCGCCTGGTGGGGTGGTTGCCGGCGCGGCTGCAGGGTCGCGTGGACCGGCTGCTGGATCCGTTCCTGGCATCCATTCGGGTCTACGGTCGGCAACCGGGTGTACTCGCGCGCATGCTGGCGATCTCGTTCTGGTTCCAGTTCAACGCCATCCTGGCCGTCTACTGCCTGAGCCAGGCCCTGGCCTTGGGTGTGCCGCTACTGCCATTTGCGTTCTTCGTGCCGTTCATCACGCTGATGGAGACGATTCCTGTGTCGGTCTTCGGCGTGGGCTTGCGCGACACGGGATATGCCTGGTTCATGGCGTCGGTCGGTCGCGGCAGGGCCGAGGCGGCGGCCCTGGCTTTGCTGTATGTGGCGGTGACGCTGATCTACATTGCCCAGGGTGGGGTGCTGTTTGCGGTGCGCCGCCGCCGGGGCTGAAACGAAGCGAGGATGCGATGCCCAAACGTGGCGAGGAAATCAATCTGTGGACCGATCCCTGGCCCGGCAACCGGGCGGCCGAGAAGGCTGACGCGCCACCGGCCGCCGACGTGCCGCGCCTGAAGCTCTTTCCGCTGGCCGGCGAGCGGGCGCGGCCGTGGATGATCGTGCTGCCGGGCGGCGGGTACCGCGGTCGCGCCGATCACGAGGCCGACCCGGTGGCGGAGTGGTTTAACGGGCTGGGCCTGAATGCAGCCGTCTGCCACTATCGCGTGCACCCCTGGCGCCACCCCACGCCGCTGCTGGACGCCCAGCGCGCCGTACGGCTGGTGCGCCACCACGCAGCCGAATGGTATGCAGACCCCGGCCGCATCGGTATCCTGGGCTTCAGCGCCGGCGGGCACCTGGCCTGCTCGGTGGCCAACTTCGGCGACGGCGGCGACCCGGAGGCCGCCGATCCGGTGGCCCGCCAGTCGGCGCGCGTGCATGCCCTGATCGCCTGCTATCCGGTTGTCTCGTTTGGCGCCAAAGGACACTCCGGCTCGATGCAGAACCTGCTCGGTCGCGATCCTGACGCCGCCCTGCGGCAGCGCCTGTCGCTGGAGACCACGGTCACCGCCGATAACCCGCCCGCCTTCCTCTGGCACTCGGCCAACGACCCGGTGGTGCCGGTCGAGAACAGTCTGCTCTATGCCGCTGCGCTCGCGGCCGTCAAGGTGCCCTTTGCGCTGCACGTCTACCCGAATGCCTGGCATGGCATCGGCCTTGGCCGCGACTTCCCCGGTTCGGCCCGCGGTTGGACCCAGGCGTGCGAAGCGTGGCTGCTGGAACTGGGCTGGCGGTGAAGACGCACGGGAGTAGTGCATCGCGATTGCCTGGCAGTCGGGACGGCAAGCCCCGCACCATGTGGCGCAAGTTGTTGGAGGCGTTCAGGGAGCTGCAGAAGGCCGATGTCCATTTCCTCATTGAGTTATTTGGTCCGTTCGGCCAGCCCCAGCACGGGCATCCGAGCAGCTATAATGTTGAGACGATCTTCGCCGCCTACCGGGTGGGACTGGGCAACGACTACAGCACCGTGCCGACCGGGGCGGGGTTGAAAGATGTGACGCCCAAAAGCGCCGCGGGTGTGTATTATGCACTGGCGCACATGGCCTTTGGCGGGGTTCCGCTATTCGAGGATGGCAAACGGATCGATGCGGTGTGGACGGCGGAACATAAGCAGGCACTGGCGGACTATCACGCCGCTTTGCCGCACCTCCACCGGCGGGAGATCCAGGAGGATGGCCTTGGCGTGCTCTGGCGCGACGAGTTTGGCAAGCGCCAGACGCTGTTCAACTTCAAGGGGCGCACGCTGCCGTTGCCCGGCAACAGTCTCGCGCCGGCCGCCTACACCGTGAAACTGGACGGCAAAGAGGTGGCGAAATGGCCCGCACGTTGTCGGTGACACCGGGGAGCCAACCGGCCCGTTGACTCCTGGGTGTGAAAGGACCATATGACCATGAAACTATTGATCGACGAATGGGGCGGAGTGCGGGACTGGGAAGACGCCTTGGGCGGCGTCACGGTGGCGGCAGACAGCGAGCCGGAAGACATGGTGCTGCCGGCTTTCCGGCTTATCCGCTACGATGATGCTTGGCGACCGCTTGGCATGGCGGGCCAGCCGCCGCTGGTTGCCGACCTGGAGGGCGGCGCCTCGACCGTGGAGTTCAACGGCGTCTATGGCGGTGAGCGCAAATATGCCTACGGTGCCAGCCCGAAGCGGACATTTCCGTCGTACTGGCCGGCGGCGTTTGACGCCTGGCCCTATGCCGGGGACATTCATCCGCACGCCCCGATGCGCTTCTCGGGACGCCTGACCACCGAACCTGTCCAGGCCATGGATGCCACAGGGGTGCGCTTCATCGTCACGATTCGGGACTTGCGGACTCCCCAGAATCCCGGCCCCCAGGGCACAATCCGCATGCCGGTGGGGGTGGAACTGCCGCTCCCCAAGACCGGTGTCTGCTACGGGACCGAGGATATCTATGAGCACTATGTGCCTATGGAGCACACCCTGGGCGATCCGGCCCTTCGCCGCGCCTGGTATTATCTGGAAGGTGAACTCTTCGGTATGCGGACGCCCCGGCCCGCGGCCGAGTCCCACGCGCGGCCCTATCAGGAGTCAAAGGACGCGCACATCGGCAGTCCCTTCGCCGCCTTTTCCGAAGATTCAAAGCGTTGGTGGGCGGTTGCCGCCGAGCCCGACTACGGCGCGGCCGCACTGTGGGGCCGGGATCGGCTGCGCTTCTTTTCGACGCTCTACCTGCGGCCCGGCGGTGAGGCCTCCTGGTCCTGGGTTGTCTGGCGCAGTGAATGCTGGGAACCTTCCCAGCTCATCCTGCAATGCACGCGGGAAGGCGGTTTCTTCGATCAGCTCAATCCCCGCGACTTCAAAGCACTGGGGCCGCCGTCCGGCCCGATCCTCTTTGCCAACGTATCGCGACTGCCGTTCCAGATGGAGCAAATCCGCGCCTTGAAACCCGGGCTGGTGTTGTTGAATTACCACTACGACCACATCTCCTCCACCGCGAATCTCTACGGCGAATGGACGACCTACGAGGGCTTCCGGTATTCCGAGGCGCAACTCAAGGAACTGATCGCCGATCTGCGCGCGGCCGGGGTGCCCCGCGTGGGCGTCTATGGCTCCCAGGTCGAACAACCCGAAAGCCACCAGGCGCTCCGGCAGGACGACATTGTCCTCGACGCCTGGGGCCGCCGCTTCCACGC
>CAZZCT010000001.1:0-80860 GCA_964652365.1 uncultured Lentisphaerales bacterium | reverse complement strand
CGGCCCATCCCAAGTACGACGAAGCCTTGCTGTCGGCCATGAACCAGAAGCTCAACGCCCTGATCCGCGAGGAGATCGGTCAAGACCAAGCGATGTTCACCCCGCCGAAGAAAGACTAACAGAAGTCTGGAAAGGAGCCTGCGCGATTACTGCGGAGCAGCAGGAGAAGGACCAGGCCGATGCCTATGCCTGGGCCACGCAGCAGACGGGCTGGGATCCCTACAACGCCTACGCCGAGCTGGCGAAGAAGGATCAGGCGGCCGCCAAGACGGCGGATGCGACGCGCGGTTCCGCGGTCAAAGGCGCGGCGGGTGGCGCGCTGCTCGGCCTGGCCATCGGCGCCATCGCCGACGACGCCGGCAAGGGCGCGGCCAAGGAAGGAAGACGAGCAAGATGATGGTACAGCGAAAGGTGCTGGGGCTCGCGGTAGTGGGTTCAGTGTTTGCCATTGCGGCGATGGCGCAGGAGGCGGCTACGTACCCGGCTGCGCAACCGGAGGGTGACGCGGCGGCGGAACTGGCCAAGAAGCTGGCCAATCCGGTGGCGGCCTTGATCAGCGTGCCGTTCCAGTACAACTACGATGAGTTTGGCGGCTTGAATGACGGCGCCTCCAAGAGCGTGTTGAACATCCAGCCGGTCGTGCCTGTGTCGATTGGCGACGACTGGAACCTGATCATCCGGACGATCATGCCGCTCGTCGACCAGAAGGGTTTTCCGGTTGCGGAGATGAACGAGTCCGGACTGGGCGACATCGTTCAGAGTTTCTTCTTCTCGCCCAAGGCACCCGTGGGCGGCTGGATTCTTGCGGTCGGTCCGGTGGGACTCTACCCGACGGCATCCGAGGATCTGCTGGGCAGCGAGCAGTGGGGCGCGGGACCTACGGCACTGGCCCTAAGGCAGAGCGGACCGTGGACCGTCGGCACGCTCGTCAACCACATCTGGTCCGTGGATGGCGAGGATGACCGGGCTGACATCAGCGCGACGTTACTCCAGCCGTTCGTGAGCTACATCTTCCAGAAGACGAAGACGACGGCGGGCCTCAACACCGAGTCCACCTATGACTGGGAAGGCGAAGCGTGGTCGGTGCCTGTGAATGCCACGATCGCTCAACTGTTCAAGATTGGCCCCCAGATCATGCAGCTCACCCTTGGTGCGCGCTACTGGGCCGAGTCGCCCGACAACGGGCCGGAAGATTGGGGCGCACGTGCGCAGTTGACATTCCTATTCCCGAAGTAGGTACACGCCGAACAAGGAAAGGGAAAGAGGACCTTAGATGGACAACAACCACCATGACGGTAGTGCTCCGGCAACCGGAGTGATCCGACGGATGGCCGAACGGGTCTTAACGACAGCGTTCGGCCAATGGGTCTGCCTCGGCTTGGGCCTTATCGCAATGGTTGTCGCGACCGGGTGCGCATCCACCCAAGTGACGAGTAATCCCGTCGCGACCGGGCACCTTCCGCGTCCCGGCCGCATCTGGGTGTACGATTTCGTCGCCACACCCGCGGAGCTTCCCGCAGACTCCGCGCTGCTCGCGCAGGTCGCTCCGGGTGAGACGCGGCAGACGGCCGAGCAAATCGAGCATGCCCGCAAGCTGGGGGCGCTGATCGCGACGGAACTGGTGGCTCTGGTCCGCGACATGGAGATGCCCGCCGAACACGCGGTTGCCGGCTCAACGCCGCAGCTCCATGACATCGTGATTCGGGGCTGTCTCGTCTCTTTTGACGAGGGGGATGCCAAGAAACGCATGCGGGTCGGATTTGGGGCCGGAACCTCTGAAGTGAACGCTGCGGCCGAAGGTCTTCAGGTCACGGAGCAGGGATTGCGCCGACTGGGCTCGGGCACCGCCGACGCCGGCGGCAGCAAGTCGCCTGGAACCGCCCTGGGCCTGCTGGGCTTTGCCGCCACCAAGAACCCGGCGGGGCTGATCATCAGCGGCGTAGCGAAGCAGCGCGGGGAGAAGACCGGCAGCAGCCAAGTCGAGGGACGGGCCAAACAGATTGCCAAGGAAATCGCCGATGTGCTCCAGAAACGCTTTCAGCAGCAGGGTTGGGTCCGCTGATTGACAAGGCACAGAGGGCCGCCATGAGCCGAACGCCGACAATAGAGGCCCCGCGGATCGCGACCGCGTGCATCAACGCGCCCACGGGGCTCTTGTTGCTGGCCATCCCCTCATGGGTTGCCACAATGCTAGGCGGGGCCACTCTGGATTCGTCCAAATGAAGCAAGACGCTCCCATTCCAGAGTTCACCTTGTTCGGCGGGCCCTTGTACCGGCTGGGACGCCGCTTGGGACTGGTCCGCGGCGCCACGGACAGCCTCCGGCTCGGGCTTGCCCTGGGCGTGCTTACGTGGGTCATCCTGATGCTCCTGGCGGTCATTCGCGGTGCGGGACTCAAGGTGCTCGGTCTGGACGTGATTGCCGCGCATGTTCGTCTCCTGGTAGCCCTGCCGCTCTTCTTCCTGTGCGAGACATGGGTGGCGCCACGGATGGCCGAGTTCGTACGCAGTCTCGTCGACAACGGAGTGGTGCCCGCGCGCGCGGTGCCATCACTGACGGCCGACATCAGACGGGTCGGTCGCTTGCGGGACGCGTGGTTGGTCGAGGTCGTCCTGTTGCTGCTGGCACTCGCCCTGCCGCTGGTCCAGAAGTATGCCGCGATCCTGCCGGGCCGGACCGCTGAGTCGGCCTCGCTGCTCACGCAGAGCGAAGGTGCCTATGGGCCCGTAATTGTGTGGTATATGTGGGTCTGCCTGCCGCTGTTCCGGTTCCTCGTCCTCCGCTGGGTCTGGCACCTGGGGCTCTGGTGGTTCTTCCTCTGGCGTCTGCAGAGGCTGGACCTCCGGCTGGTCCCGACCCACCCCGATCGTGCGGCCGGGCTGGGGTTCATCGAGGTGGTGCAAGAGCACTTCAGTCCTCTGGCGTTTGCGATTGCAGCTTTCTATGCCGCGTCATTTGCAGAGGGCATTGCAGCGGGAACGATGGCTTTCGATGCCCTTTACGGGTTGGTGCCGCTGCTCGTTGGCGTTGCGGCCGTGATCTTCGTCGGGCCGTTGCTCATCTTCTCGCCCAGGCTTTGGGCCTGTCGCGTGAATGGCTGGCAGGAGTACCAGCGCCTGGCGTCGCGCTATGTGGACGCTTTCGATCGCAGGTGGATCCGTGACGCCAACACGACCAGCGAGGCGCTGCTGGGAACCGCCGACCTGCAGTCACTGGCCGACTTACGAAACAGCGTCGACACGGTGCGCGAGATGCGCTTGATGCCCGGAAGCCGCAGGCTGCTGGTTGTGCTGGCAGGCGCGATGGTCGTGCCGCTGCTGCCGTTGTTGTTGTTCAAGTACCCGCTCGGCGATCTGACAACGCGCCTGTTCCGGACGCTGACCGGGTTATAGCGTGGAAAGGGCCTGGCGCGCGGCGCAAGGCAGAGACACAATGCCATGACGGATGGGCGGAAAAAGTGGGCGATAGCGGGCTGGCTGCGGGACTACACCCCCGCAGCGCTGCGTGTCGACACGATCGCCGGGCTGACCGCGGCTGCCGTAGTCATTCCCAAGGCGATGGCCTGCGCCGTCATTGCCGGGCTGCCGGTCGAGGCCGGGCTCTACACGGCGTTGGCTGCCATGCTCGTGTATCCTCTGCTTGGCACGTCGCGTCCGCTGAGCGTCACCAGTACGTCGGCAATCGCGATGCTGACAGCGGCCCAGGTCACGGCGGTCGCCGCAGAGACGAGCGGCGCGACGGCGGCATCCGTGGCCTCCGTGCTGGCACTGCTCGTGGGCGGCATCCTGATCGGCGCGCGTCTGCTGCGGCTGGGTTTCCTGGCCAATTTCATCTCCAAACCCGTGCTCGTTGGGTTCGAGGCCGGCGTCGGCATCGTCATTCTCGTCAGCCAGGTGAAATCGGTTCTGGGGGTTCACGTCGCGAGCCACTCCACCCTCGGCACGCTGGTCGAACTGCCGGGGCTGCTGCCGCAGGTCCACGGGCTGACGGCGCTCACGGCGCTGGCCGGCGTCGCGGTTCTGGTGGTACTGCCGCACCTCGTTCCCCGCCTTCCCGCGTCTCTCGTGTGGGTGGCGCTGAGCATCGCGGCTGCCGCCGTCTTCGGTCTCGAGGCTCTGGGGGTCAAGTCCGTCGGCGCGCTGCCGTCCGGGATGCCATCGTTGGCGCTGCCCGATCTCAGCCTCGCCGCCGCCCTGTGGCCCGCCGCGCTGGGGATCGCGCTGATGTCGTTCACGGAGTCCGTCGCTACGGCGCGGACGTTCTGCCGCCGGGAGGACCTGCCGATCAACGCCGACCGGGAACTGCTCGCTGTGGGCGCGGCAAACGTCGCGGCGGCGTTCGCGGGCGGCATGCCCGCTGGCGGCGGGGCGTCGCAGACGGCTGTGGCCGAGAAAGCCGGTGCGCGCAGTCAGATGGCGCAGTGGGTCAACGCGGGCATGGTCCTGGTCAGTCTGCTGTTTCTGTCGGGTGTGATTGGCCTGCTGCCGCAGGCGGCTCTCGCCGCCCTGATCGTGGTGGTCGCCTACTCGATGATCAAGCCCGGCCATTTCCGCGCCATTGCCCGGGTCCGGCGGGATGAACTGGCCTGGGCCTTCATCACGGTCGCCGGGGTGGTCGTGCTCGGCACCCTCAACGGTATTCTGGTCGCAGTGGTCATCTCCATCCTGACGCTCTTCTACCAGGCGAACCATCCGCCGGTCTACGCCGTGGCCTACAACCGCGCGAAGGGTGTTTTCCGCCGCGCTGGCGAGCATGTCGGCGATGAGACGATTCCCGGGTTACTGATGATGCGCACCGAGGGCCGCCTGACGTTTGCCAACGCGGCAAATGCAGGCGAGAAGATGAGAAACCTCGTGGCCACGTCCAACCCGCAGGTCATCGTCCTGGAGTGCAGCGCCATTCCCGATATTGAGTACACCGCCATGCTGATGCTCACGGAAGCCGAGAAGAGTCTGCGCGGCCGCGGCGTGTCGCTGTGGCTGGCTGCGCTCAATCCAGATCTTCTCAAGATCGTCGAGCGATCGTCACTGGGGAAGGCGCTCGGACACGAACGGATGTTCTTCAGCCTGGCCAAGGCCATGGCGGCGTACCAGACGGCGAAGGACGCGGAGGACCGGCATGACACGCAGTCGAAGCCGTGAAATGCCAGGCCCATTCTTGTTCCTTAACTGAATTGGTTATGCGGAGACTGCGGATGCAGAAAGGAGGTGGCGGAGGAACCGGCAGCGTCTGAACGCGTGTCGGACCTAAACAGCCAGGGTCTATACTCTGTGCTGGCTGGCGAATGAGGAGTTGAGCGGCCCTGTCGCAAATGCGCTTGGGCTTGAGGTAAGCACGAAGCACGAGACAAGCAACGAAGAGGCAACGACCATGAGCACGAAGACGATTGGATTGATGGCGGCGGCGGTTCTGATGGCGGGTTTGAGCGCGCGCGCGGAAGAGCCGCAAGGCTGGAAGTTTGAGATCACGCCCTACATGTGGCTGGCTGGACTCGAAGGCGATGTGACGGTGAATGGCCAGAAGGCTGACTTCGAAAAGTCCGCCAGCGACCTGCTGGACTACGTGGACGTGGGTGGCTCGCTGCTGGGCGTGGCTCAGTACGATCGCTATCTCTTCTGGGGCCAGGTGGACTACTTCTCGCTGAGCACCGACGAACTGGACGTCGAGGATCAGCCGCAAGGCGGCAGTCTCGACGCGGACACGCTGCTCGCAGAGGTTGCCGTGGGATACCAGGTTGACGGCTGGGCGGAAGGCCAGACCTTCGACATTCTGGTTGGCGCACGCATGCTGAGCATGGAGAGCGAACTGGACGTGGTCGGGCATGGCACGGAGAGCAAGGAGTCCGACTTGGTCGATCCGATCCTCGTGGTGCGGCCAAGCATCCCGATGTTCCCGTCCCGGATCGACGGGCTGCGGTTCAACCCCACGCTGGCGATTGGTGCCGGCGGCGACGCCGACCTGGTCTACGAGCTGTTCCCGCAGATCCAGTACCAGTTCGCGGATAGCATGGCCGCTCGCGTGGGGTACCGGACCGTCGGCTACAAGTTCGAAGAGGGCAGCAACGAGTTGAACGTCCAACTGGCCGGTTTGATCGTTGGTCTCGGAATCATGTTCTGAGTGCCTGCAGGACCGCGGCTAGCAGGGTCGCAGATGCGGTTATCTTGCCGTATCTGCGACCCGGCGCCACGGCCCGGCATGCGTGGGCAGTTGAGCGCTATGTCTACGCAGTCCTATGCCCGAAACAGGGGCGCCGGCTGCAGAACGCCTGCTGCGGGTCGAAAACGAGTCACGCAATGCAACAACGAAACGGAGAGACGATGAAGGCGAAAGCGACGGGAAGTGGGCGAGGAATACGGCAGACCATGATGGCCTTGCTGGCTTGCGGGGCGCTGATGTGCGGCTGTGAAAGCGAAGACACAGACTCCGACATCACGGCCACACGGTTCTATGTCGACCGGGAACTGGTCTCCTATTCTTCCGTGGACAGCTACGATTGGGACACAACCTTGAGCCAGGCCATGGCAACGATCCGCATCAAGGATTTCACCCATGGTGACGCGACGCTGCGTGTGTTCGACGCGACAGGCGTCGTGCTGCTCAGCAAGGCACTTGTGACACCCAACAACACTCTGTATGTTGGCGGGAACGATTACGTGGCGTCGGGCCTGACTGCCACCGGCACGCCCGGGAAGTGGCGTGTGGAGCTTGGCTACAACGACTTCACCGGTGACATTTCCATCACCATGGAGTGAGCTCGCTTGGTCTCGACTTAGGCATTACATTTCCCGGCTCGGGAAATCCAGTGGCAAGCTACCCGGGTGTGGTCAATCAGCAAGGAAACTCGATGCGTGCGATAAGACAGTGGGCGGCCAGCGCGGCAGGTCTTGCGGGGGTGCTACTCCTGGCGGGGTGTGTCTCCAACGACTTGGGATCCAGCAGCCTGGCCTGGGTGGAGATTCCGTCGCACGACGTCGAGACGGTCCGGACTGAGACGACCCGGGTGTTTGCCGAGGACAGCTACCAGCTCGTTGATGAGGCGGACGGCAGAATGATGTTCGAGCGCGAGGCCACGCAACGCGATCGGGTCATGTATGGGCGCACCGGGGAGGATCTGGCCATGCGCGTGGTGGTGTCGGTCGAGCCCGGTCGTCTGGGCGGTTTTCTAGTGCGGGCCGATGCCTACGTCTTGCGCGGTCGGCATTCCGAGCCGGTGCTGCGAATCGCGAGGCGGCCGTACCAGAACCTGTTGAATCAGGTTAGGGACAGTCTCGTCAATGCCGAGCCCGCCGCGGCAGGCAACTGATTACGAGAGTAACAAGATAGGAAGCTGTTATGGACGTTCGAGTTGGGCGTTGTTGCAGGACGCTGGCTGGATTGACGCTGGGGACCGTGTTGGTACAAGCTGCTTCGGCGCAGCAGCCGCCACCGGGGCAACCCGGTCTGCCGGCGGCCATGACGGGGCAGACGGCGGTCGCTGACGCGCCCCTCGACCGCGCGCGGATCGAGAGCTATGTCCGCGTGTTAAAGAGCGAACTGGAGCGGAGCGAAGCACGTGTGAGCTCCGCCACAACCAACTTGCTGGTCCTGGATCGTGACATCGAGGCCCGCGTGTCGCAGATTGTTGCGCTGCTCTCATCGGTGCGCGACTCCGCCGATGGCCCGGGCAGCCGGATGCGGAAGGCGAAGGAGGATGCACTCGAGGGCCTGAAGGCCACGGCCGTCTACTATGCGCAGGAGCGCGACCGACGAAAACGCGAGATGAGCACGGGGCTTGCCCGCATCGATGAGGACGGTCTTGCCCGGGATGTGGCCGCCCTGAACGCCCGGATTGAGACGCGCGTGACGCAGTCACTCGACCTGGCTTCATCGCTGGTGCAGCATAACGAAGGGGCGGTTCGGCAGTACGACGATGACGATCGCTTCTCGCGCGAGACCGACGAGTTCCGCAAGCGGCAGCGCGACGCCAGCGCTTCGGCCAAGATCAAGGCGGACCTGGTAGCCGACCTGCGTGCGAGCATTGCCAAGCTGACGCGCGATGCACAGGCCCGTGAGGCAGACACACGCGCAACCCGAGATGAGCAGAAACGGGCGCGATACGCTCGCGAGATTGAGAGCTTGAGGAAGGTCATCCAGGCACGCCACGACCAGATCACGGAGCTGCTGACAGCCGAGAAGCCGACCACCCGTCCGATCGGCAGCAAAGGGGCCTTTGAGATGGATCAAATGATTGACGAAATGACGCAGGAACTCCGGCGCGACTTCGTCCGGTTCAAGACGCTCGTGGGCGAGCGCGACGAAGCACGGGCGCGGGTCAAGCCGCTGCTCGACCGGCTGGAGCGTGCCAATGCCGCACTGGCGGCCATGGCGGATGCGGACGCGGGTGGCGCGGCTGTACCGGCTGCAAGTGACGGTGCAGCCAAGTAGCGCGCGGCCAAGTCAGCCGAAGCAGACCTGCGTCCGGGGGTACGAGGGCGATTCAGAAGGATTGATATGGTCGCAAAGCCTGCAGTGCAGGAGTCGGTGAGTGGAGGTTGGGCGAACGTTTGGCGTTTGGCGGGCACGCTGCTGGCTTTCACGTATGCTTCAAACGTGAGTGCTCAGGAGATCCTTCTACGCGAAGGAGAGGATGAGCCGTCAGAAGGCACCTTCACGGTGCCGTTCGCGTTTTACAGCGGCTCGCTCGGCCCGTCCGTCGGGGCGAGCATCGGCAATCGCGGCTTCTTTCAACCGCAGGCGTCCGCCTTCGCGACGGTGGTCGGGTCTGCCGGCGGCTCAATCTATGGGTTTCTCTCCGTGCGCGACCTCGAAGTGCCGCGGACCGAACGCCTGTTCATCAATGGCGAGGTGGACCTGGGACGGTTCAGCGAGATCGATATCTACACGGATGGCAACCCCGCCTTTACGGGCGAGCGTGCGGGGAGCAACGACTCCGACGTCGACAACTTCGTCACCGGCGACGGTACGGACGTGCGCTTCTGGTCACTGTTCGGGTTTGTCCTGCCGCTGGGCAGCGGCGTGGCCGACCCGAAGTCCAGGCTGGTTCTGCGCGATGGCCTGGTTGTCGAGGGGGCGCGCGACACGAGTGTGTGGAACCCACTCCGCAACGGTTACAGTCTGGTCGGGGTCAAGCCCTTCTACCGGCGGCAGGACGTCGCTACCGACGACGTCGGCGACCTTGAGTCCACGACGGCTGGCGCCGAGTTCATCGTCCGCTATGAGAACACCGACTTCCACGAGAACCCCAGTCGGGGCAGCCTCCAGCAACTGCGGTACTCGCGCGACTGGGGTGAACTGGGCAGCACGGCCCCTTGGGAGACCATTGACTTCACTGCCACCAAGTACGTGCCGCTGGCAACTGGGGTGCGCAGCCGGCAACGTGTCCTGGCGTTGGGCATGTGGTGGATCGACACGCCATCGTGGGACGACTCCTCCACGGATGGCGATGGCGAGGAGGTTCTTGACCGGCCACCGGCCTATGCCGGCGCCACCTTGGGCGGGCTGGACCGCATGCGCGGGTACGCCGAGGGACGGTTCAACGACCGCTCGGCGGTGTACTACAGCGCGGAGTACCGACACATCCCGCACTGGAATCCGCTGCGCGAGGTTGGCTGGTTGAACCGTCGCAATGCCCGCGTGCAGTGGCTGCAATATGTGGCGGGACTGGAAGCCGGCCGCGTCGCAGACGAGTTCGACCTTCAGGAACTGCACTCGGATGCAAAGGTCGGCGGCCTGCTGGGACTGCGCGCCATGGTCAACACGCTGGTCGTTCGCGTCGATATCGGCATCGGTGACGAGGGCGCGGCGGTTCAGATGACGATCGATCAACCGTTCTGAGGCGACCACATGAGCAACAACCATCGCACAGTCCTTCTCCTTGCCGGGCTCCTCTTGGCCGGCGAACTCCAGGCGCAGCGCGGCGCGGCAGCGGCGCAGGCGCCTAGCGGCAGCGAGTTGGGCCGGCCGCGGATCGGTCTGGTGTTGGGAGGTGGCGGGGCGCTCGGGTTCTCGCACATCGGCGTGCTGAAGGTACTCGAAGCGCACCGCGTGCCGATCGACTATATTGCCGGCACGAGCATGGGCTCGATCATCGCGGGGCTCTATGCGTGCGGAATGGCGCCGGACGAGATCCAGACTTTTCTGGAGGGGCTGGACTGGAACGAGGTGATGAGCGACGAGACGCCCCGGCGCGAACTGTTTTTCCGGCGCAAGATTGAGGACCAACGCTACCTCTTTGAAATGGGGTTGAATTGGGGAGGCCCGAAGATGGGAACCGGCATGGCGGCCGGGCAAAAGTTCAACAACATCATGCAATACATCACGCTGCGGGCTGTGGCCGTTACGCACTTCGACAGCCTGCCAATCCCGTACCGCGCCGTTGCCACGGATCTGCAGAGCGGCACGGCATACGTGATCGACCACGGCAATCTGGCGACGGCGATGCGCGCCAGCATGGCCGTGCCCGGAGTTTTCACGCCCGTGGAGATCGAGGGGCACTTGCTTGTTGACGGAGGTATCGTGAACAATCTCCCCGTGGATGTCGCTGAGGCCATGGGGGCGGACATCGTCATCGCCGTGGATGTCGGCTCGGCATCGGACCGAGTGGACATGGCAAAGCTGAAGTCGCTCGGCGGCATTCTGGGCCGCACCTACACCATCGCGCAGCGGCCGGAGCAGATGGAGATGTTCCGCCGCGCGGATGTAGGCATTCAGCCGGTTCTGTTCGGCTTCACCGCTTCACAATTTGGCCGCGTGTCCGAATTCGTTCCCCACGGTGAGCAGGCTGCGCAGGCGAAAAGCGCGGAGTTGGCGAAACTCGGCGTGAGCGCAGAGGCCTATGCGGGCTACCTGGCGCGGCAGCGGCGCGCGAATCCCGAGGCGAGCCGGGTCGGTGCCATCACCGTGAGCGGCAGCCAGCGCGTCAGCACGGACATCATCCGCGGCCGCATCTTCAGCCAGCCCAACCAGCCGTTCGATCCGAGGCGCGTCAACCGGGATTTGATGCGGGTCTACGGCATCGGCGAGTTCGAGCAAGTGCTCTTCCGGTTGAGTCCCGATGCGGACGGGACCAGCTCGCTGAACTACGACGTGCGAGAGAAGTCGTGGGGCCCGTTGTACCTGAAGTATGGGCTCCAGATGCGCAGCGATTTCGAGAAGGACGCCGAGTGGGGGATGCTGCTGAACGTAACGCGCATGAGTCTCAACGACCTGGGCGCGGAGTGGCGTAACGAGCTCGAGTTTGGCAGCTCGCAGGACCTGCTCTCGGAGTTCTACCAGCCGCTCGACACCCGCGGTCTTCTGTTCGTCGCTCCGAACGTCGAGTACCGATCCGAGCTTCAGGATCTATACCAGGACGGCGAGGCGGTGGCCGAGTATGACACGGAGTCCCTCGAGGCGCGGTTCGACCTGGGACTGCAGTTACGCAGTTTTGCCGAGCTTCGCGCCGGTCCGATGTGGGGCCAGGGCAAAGCCAAGGTGGATCTTGGGTCGTCAGACCTGCCCGAGGTGGACGAAGTCTACTCTGGTTGGACCACCGGCCTCATCGTCGACCGTCAGGATCGGACGCTCTTCGCACGCGAAGGGTATTACTTCGCGGCACACGGTTTCCTCGCGCGCGAAGCCATGGGCAGCGACCGTGACTTTGACAAGGCCACCACCGAAGTGCGCAAGCAACAATCGTTCGGCGACCACACGTTCACCCTGGCATTCCAGGGCGGCACAAGTCTCGGCAGCGATCTGCCCGGCTATGCTCAGTTCACCCTCGGCGGCCCGTTCGGGTTTGCCGGCCTGGCCGAGAACCAGTTCCGCGGGTCGTATCTGGGTGTCGGCTCGCTCGGTCATCGCTACCGACTGCGTGAACTGCCGTCGCAGCTGGGCCGCGGCATCTACACACTTGTCCGCCTCGACGTGGGCAACGTCTGGGAGGACGACGCAGACACCGGCGATCTGCGCGTCGGCGGCGCGGTCGGCATCGGCGCCGACACCTCCATCGGTCCGCTCTATCTGGCCTATGGCCTGGCCGATGGGGGCTTTGACCGCTGGTATCTGTCGATCGGAACCGCCTTCTAGCCCTGCTTTCGCAGGGCTAGGCGCCTCGTCGCGCGCAAGGCGCTCACGGGCGAATCTGGCGGCATCAACGGGGCCACGCTTCGCTCGGGAATCGGGCGCTCCTTGACACTGCGGCTCCATTCTGGTTCCCTCGTTGCAGCCAAACGTAGGGCTGTCGTGAGGAGCTTAGGATGCAGACAGGGCCGTCGATAGTCAGGATGCTGTTGGGGTCGGCGACCGCTCTGTCGGTGCTGGCGGCGCCACCGGCCGAGATCACGCTGGAGTCGCTCCAGGGACGCGGCCTGCAGCCCAAGCTGCTGGTCTACAAGACCGAAGGCGCCACGCCTCTGCGGGTGCATGTCTATGCGTCGGCCGCGACGCCCGCCACCCCGCGACCGGCGATCCTGACGATTCACGGCGGCGGTTGGGGTGCGCCCGGGCCCTGGCACTTTGCGCCGCACTGCCGCTACTTCGCGGAGCGTGGCCTTGTGGCGGTCAATGTCGAGTACCGTCTGGTCACGAAGGACAATGGCGTGCGGCTGGCCGACTGCGTAGCCGACTGCCGCGCGGCGCTGCGCTTTGTGCGTAGCCACGCACAGGAGCTGGGCATTGATCCGGAGCGGATCGCTGTGGCCGGCGACTCGGCCGGCGGGCATCTGGCGGCCGCCCTCGCGCTGGTGCCGGAACCGGAGGCTGGCCCGGTGAATGCCGTGCGCGGCACCCCCGACGCTCTGATCCTCTTCAATCCCTGCATCGATCTGGTCGGGCTGGCGTGGATGGCGGGCCATGCGGGCCTGGCCCCCGGCGCCGACGCCGCGGCCGACGAGACCTGGCAGGATCGCGCGCGGCGCGTCTCGCCGATCGAGTTTGTGCGCAAGGGGCTGCCGCCGTCCTTGCTCGTCCATGGCACGGACGACAAGGTGGTGCCGATCGAACACGCCGAGCGCTTCGCCAAGCTCATGCAGGCGGCCGGCAACCGCGTCGAGTACCGGCGCATGGCGGGCTGGCCCCATGCCTTCACGATCCCACACTACGGGAGCGACGCGCAGGTCGTGGAATCGATGCGGTTGGCTGACGCGTTTCTGGTTGGTCTCGGGTATGCCGAGGGTGCTCCGCGCATTGCCGGCCTCTGGCAGCCGCCGGCCTACCACCCCGTGTTTCCGGGCGCAGCGCGGCTTAAGCCCCACGTGCAGGCGCGCAGCCACGGCATGGGCTTCTGGCCCTTTCTCGACGGCCAGTGGCTTGGTATTGTCAACGACCCGGATGGCCGCACCTGGTTCTCCTTCAGCACACACAGCGGCACGCAGCACGCCCAGGTGTTTCGCTACGACCCGCCCGCCGATCGCGTGGACCACATCGGCGATCTCGGCCAGGCCTGCGGCGAGAAGCTGACCGGCTTCCCGCCCCAGGACAAGATCCATGGGCAGATGTTTATCGATGGCGACTACGTGCTGGCCGGCACGTGCGAGGGCCACATGCTGCCCGACAACCCCTACCGGGGCGGCTACTGGCTCAAGATCCACCGCCAGAGCGGGGTCATCACCAACCTGGGCAAGAGTGTCAGCGAGGACGGCCTGCTGTGCGTGGGTTACGATCCGATCCGTAAATGGCTCTATGGCCACACCAACCGCAAGGGGTTGCTGACCCAGTTCGACCTGGGCACGGGGCGCGAACGCATCCTCGGCGTGCCTTGGCAGGACGTGATCGACGCCTGGAAGGCCAGCGACGACCCCAAGAAGCCCGGTGAGATCTGGCCGCGCGGGCTGAACCTGATGATCACGCAGGACGGACGCGTGTTCGGATCCAAGCCCGGTCCCGGGACCTTCTGGTGTTACGATCCCGCAACCGACAAACTCAGCACGTTTCAGGTCGACCTGGCGTTACCCCGCGAGCTGCAGGAGCTGAAGACCTCCGGCAAGCCGCTCGATGATGCCACGCGGCGGCAGTGGGAACAGAGTGCCTTTCACCTGTCCCTGTGGGATGAGCGCGACCAATGCTTCTACCTCATCCGCAGCTTCGACCAGCTGCTCTGCCGCTTCTACCCGCCGGCCGGCCAGCAGCCCGCGCGGCTGGAGCCGCTGCAGGAGATGGGACTGGCCGAACGCCGCTTCGATTTGCGGCCGGCGTCGTGTGTCCTGACGATGGTCGGGCGCACGATCTACTATACACCACATACCGGTTGGGGTGGCGTAACGCACCTGACCAGCTACGACCTGGAGCGCCGACAGTTCCGCGACCACGGCCCGATCGTGGTCGAGGGCGACCGGCAGGTCAACGAGTGTCATGCCATGGTGGCGGCTGCTGACGGCACGCTGCACCTGGCGGCCTTTGTCTTCAGCCGGGCCGACACCCGCGATCCGGTGTCGCCCTGGGCCCTGCGCGACAAGTATGCGTTTCATTCGCGCTTCGTGGTCATCGATCCGCGGACCGACCTGCTGCCGGGGCTGGGGGCCACTGCGCGGCCATGACCGCCACCCGCCGCCCGGCGTCTGCCGACAGCGTACCAGGAGGATGACATGCTCAAGGGAATCAGTCCGGCGATCAGCCCCGAATTGCTCAAGATCCTGGCCGAAATGGGACATGGCGATGAGATTGTCCTGGCCGATGCCCACTTTCCGGGGCACACGTGCTGTCCGCGGAACGTGCTGCGCGGCGACGGCCTGCAGATCCCCGACCTGCTTGACGGCATCATTCCGCTGTTCGAACTCGACAGCTACGCCGATCCACTGATCATGATGGCGGCGGTCGAGGGCGACACGCTCGACCCGCGCGTCGAGCGCGCCTACCTGGCGGTGATTTGCCGGCACGTGCCCCAGGCTCCGGCGCCGATTCGTATCAGCCGGTTCGACTTCTACGCGCGCGCCGCCAAGGCCTACGCCTGCGTGGTCACGGGCACGACCGCCAAGTACGGCAATCTGATCCTGAAGAAGGGCGTCACGCCGGTAGGGGCATGACGCATCTGCTCCGCACGCGGCCGTCGCTCGGGTACCGCCCGCTACCTGCGACAATGCGACAAGGGTGCGACAAGGGGACAGTGAATCTGCGCCGCTCTAACGCCGTTCTTCAGGCATCTCACCACGGCAAGTCAAGGGAATCCACCGGCTGGCGCCGGCGGCTACGGTGCCGAGGCTACGCGGTCCAGTAGCCGCGCGCGCCAGCGCGTGGATGGGGTCTGGACGCCGGGATGATCCACCGGCTGGCGCCGGCGGCTACGGGTGCCGAGGCTACGCGGTCCTGTAGCCGCGCGCGCCAGCGCGTGGATGGGCGTTCCCGAGCAGATGCGACCGCCAGTGCGTGGATGAGCCTCGGCTACGGATGGGGCGGCAGGGCTTTGCCCTCGTTACGTTGGCGCACATAGGCATAGACGCGCCAGAACCGTATCCAGAAATCTTCGGCACGGACGTTGAGTTCCGGATAGCCGGGGACAACGGCATCGCTGTAACGGTAGTCGGCCCATGCGGCGGCCAGTCCAGCCCTGACGGGATTCTCACGGACGTAGTAGCACGTGCTCTGGAAGGCGTTGCGCTCGCGTTCCTTCTCCCGCAGGACGTGATCATGCGGCTGCTTCTGAAATGCTGCGGGGAGAAGTGAGGGTCCCACGTGCTGCCTGAGGAACTGGCTTGCGCGCTGCTGATCGCTGGCAGGGGACAAGCCCAACCATACGAGGTGGATGTGGTCCGGCATCAGGCAGTAGATTGGGCAGGCGAGCTCGTAGCGCGCAAGGGCATGCAGCAGCAGCTCGCGGAAGCACGCGTAAAACGACGGTGAAAGCCAGTCCTTGCAGCGCTGCTCGATGGTATGCGTCCAGAAGACAAAGGCATGACCCCGGTAGTACTCGGGGGCGAGGCGAGGCAGCGTGCCTTTCCGCCATTCCAGCGCGGGTATCGAATGCATGATGGGGAATGCTACCCCCGGAATCTGCAGGATGCAATCGTTCAAGATATCCACCGGCTGGCGCCGGCGGCTACGGGTGCCGAGGCAACGCGGTCCAGTAGCCGCGCGCGCCAGCGCGTGGATGGGGTCTGGACGCCGGGATGATCCACCGGCTGGCGCCGGCGGCTACGAATGCCGAGACGACGCAGTTAGTCGTTCTGTTTGCCTGTCCCCATGCTCTTTGTCCCCATGCTCTTC
The DNA here is from genome assembly GCA_964652365.1 of uncultured Lentisphaerales bacterium. GTDB lineage: Bacteria > Verrucomicrobiota > Kiritimatiellia > RFP12 > CAZZCT01 > CAZZCT01. The sequence goes on along the minus strand of CAZZCT010000001.1, from coordinate 64,684 downwards.
CGAATGCCATTTGCGACCATCCCGATCACAACTCGCACCGCACCCGGCAGTCGGGCCGGTCGACAAGCGGCAGGCAGTTGCCGGCCAGCGGCTCACCGTCGAGTGTCAGGGTCACCTGGCCGCGGCCTTGGTTCTCGATCCGGATGTCGTAGCGGCAACCCCTGAAGGTCCGTTGCACGCGCAGGTGTGCCAGTTCCGGCGGCAGGCAGGGGTGCAGGCGCAGCCCGTCAACCGTGGGTTCGACGCCGAGCAGATGCTGCGTGGCGACCACGTACATCCAGCTGGCGGTGCCGGTCAGCCAACTGATGCCGCCGGTGCCCATGCGTGCGCTGGGCGGCCCAACGATCGTGGAGACATAGGCGTAGGGCTCGCGTTCGTAGTGCCGGCCGCCGACGCGCGCGATGACATGCTCGGGCAGGAGTTGACGGTAGTACTTCCAGGCTTGCGGCGCGTTCCCGAGCATGGCTTCGGCGAGGATCGCCCAAGTGTTGGCGTGGCAGAAGATGCCGCCGTTCTCGTTGGTGCCCGGGAGCGACCCGCGCGGCGGGTCCTCCGGTTCCGGGATTCCCGTGAAGGGCGGCGCCAGCAGGCGGATGCCCAGGTCGGTGTCGAGTTCCCGAGCCACGGCATCCATGGCCTGCCGGCCGCGCGTGGCGTCCGCCACGCCGGCGATCACAGCCCAGCATTGCGCGGTCAGTTCGATGCGGCCCTCGCGCCGGTCGCGCGAGCCGATTGCCGTGCCGTTGCTGAGCAGCAGGCGCGCGTACCACTCGCCGTCCCAGCATGGGGGCCGGTTCAGCACGGCGCTCAGTTCGGCCGCGACCTGCCGGCACCAGACCGCGTCCTCCGGGCGATTGCGTCGCGTGGCCCAGTTGGCCAGCGTGCGGCAGGCGCCGACCATCTGCATGCCCAACATCACGCTTTCGGCCTGCGGGTCGCCGAAGATCGCCAGCCCGTCGTTCCAGTCGGCGTCGAACAGCAGGGGCAGGCCGCGGGGACCGCGCCGGGCGTGGATGTGTTGCAGGCCCAGCAGCAGGTGTTCGTACACCGGGGCGGCACCGCCTTCGCGGAAGGGGACCTGGCGGTCCAGCAGGTTCCAGGCGCCGGTCTCGGCGATCAGGGCGCGGACCGTGTCCACCTGCCAGACCGTGTTGTCCGAACGGTGCGGCTCGTCGCTGACCGGACGGGGGTTATCCGGGTAGAATGCAAAGCAGCCGCCGCCATCGCGACGCTGGGTTGCCAGGACTTGCAGCAGGCGTTGCTCGGCGAACTCGGGGTCGATCGCGGCCACGGCCAAGGCGTCCTGGGTGGTGTCGCGGTACCGCAGCCCGTCCATGCCCATGTGATCGGTCGAAATCGTGCGCGCCAGGTCCAGGGCGGTCACGGCGTTGTAGGGATTCCAGCAGTTGACGAAGCGGTCGACTGCGGCCTCGCCGGTGGTGGCCTGCAAGCGGCCGCACCGCGCGGCCCAGAAGGCGTCGAGTTCGGCGGAGGCTTGCGTCACATGGGTCGGTTCGTAGTAGCGTCGCAGCAGGGCATCGGTGGCCTCCCAGGTTTCGCCGAGGGCGAAGACATAGCTGAGCCCTGCGGCGGCGCCGGGCGCCAGTTCAAGTTTTGTGGCCAGGCAGCCGCAGCCATGGCCGCCCAGCGGCAATTCGCTGTCGGTCAGGCCGCCCGTGCGCGCGAAGGCTGCGGGTCGTTCGAGTGAGCCATCGGCTCCAATGAAGGCGTCGCGCGAGCAGTCGTAGCTGGCGACCGGCGCACTGCAGCCAAAAGCCATGCGCGGCGCGTAGGGGGCTTCGAACACGCGGTAATCGTAACGGATAGCCTGCACGGCGGGGTCATACGAGAAGCGGTTGTGGCTCTTCAGGTAGCACCAGCCGAGAATCTCGCGCATGAACTCCAGCAGACCGAACTCCAGGTAGCTGCAGAGTGTGAGCGCCACGGGGCTGCGGGTGGCATTGCGTGCGCGCACCTGCCAGAGCAGCACGTCGTCGGCCGGCGGGATGAAGACGTTCACCGATACCGTCACGCCGCGCCGGCGGCCGCTGAACGCGGTCCGGCCGGGCTGGTGACGGCAGGCGTAGTGGTCCAGCGGGGTACAGGTCGGCGCAAAGTGGGGATTCCAGACACGGCCATCGCGCGCGTCGCGCACGTAGAGGTAAAAGCCCGGGCGGTCGGCGGGCGGGGCGAGGTAGTGGTAACGGGTGATGCGCTGGGCGTGCGGCTCGCGGTGCCACAGCAGACCGCCGGCCTGCTGGCTGACAAACGCCCGGAGGCGGCGGTTGCCGAGGTAGTTGATCCAGGGGCGCGGCGTCAGGGGTGTTGTGATCTCAAAGGCGCTCTGGCGGTCGTCGAAATGGCCGAATTCCATGGCGGGCTCCCTCTGGCGGGGGCTGCCCGCCGTGCTGTTTCGCGATCCGCACGCACAGCGCGTGCAGGCGGAGCGAATGTTAGCGTCTTGCGGTCCCGTCAACACCAAGAAAAGGTCGGTCTCGCCGCGTTCACGTTCGCTTCTGCCACTCTATCCGGAACCTGTCACACGCCAGGGCCAAGCCGGAGTTCGCGGCCCCATCGCGTCGTGTAATCACACTTTATAAAGTGTGAGTGGGGACATAGCGGGGTGGCAGGTGGCATGACCACACTTTATAAAGTGTGAGGGGCTGCTCAGCCACGCGCGTTGGTCAGCGCCTTACCGCACGAGCAGCAGGGTGGCGGTCGGCGCCACGCGCACCTCGAAGCGGGCGGCGTTGTCGGCCGGGCTTGGGTCGGGCTTGTCACAGGCGGCTACGGTTGCCAGGTTGGTGCCGAACATGGGCGTGGTGCGCCAGACCACCGCCCGCGCCATGAGCTCGGCGCCACCGCCGTCCGCCAGCGCCGGCAGATTCCAGCGGTGGGTGACCGTCTGATAGCTGCCGGTTGTGGCCTGGACCGACAGGAGCCGCAACCCGTCGGCCCAGTCCAGCGCAATCGACAGGTTACGGGCGATGTAGGGGCCGCGGTTAGTCGCGGTCAGCGTGTAGGTCACGCCGCGGGCCAGGTCCCACGCGGAGGTGCTGCTGGCGCGCCACGACAGGCCCACATCGGCCGGGAAGGTGATGCCATCCACCACGTTGGTGATCCAGGCAATCCGCGGCGCCACGCGGCTGACATAGAACGCACACGGCTGGCGCCAGGCTTCAGGTGTCACGTAGACCCACGACAAGCCGGACTTGTAATACAGGCCACCGCAGTCGTACAACGTGGCGGAGTACTCGTTCGTGGAACTGCCGGTCGGACTGAAGACCGAGGGCCAGACCGCGTAGCTGACCCCGGCGAAACGCCAACCGGTTGGCGTCTGGACGAACGAAGGCCCCGAGCTGTCGTAGGCCGAGAGCATGCACTCGTCCGCGTGGGCACCCGCGTCAAACGTGGCCCACGACAGCAGTTCGTCGCCGTTGCTCGCGTAGTCGGCCAGGCCGCCGAACTGGTTGACCCCCCAGCGCCGGATGAACCCGGCGCTGCCCCACTTCCAGCCGTTGGTGTAGCCGCCGGTGGTCACAACGGCGCCGCGGTCCAAGCCGCGTCCCTGTACCACGGTCCAGCGGCCGACCTCGTCCGGCTCAATGTTCAGTCGGGCCACATTTGTGACTGCGCCATTGAAGAAGAGGACCCGCAGGTCGCTGGCCCCGCCGGCCGCGTCTACGCGGCCGGTGACGGTGTAGGTGGTGCTCTGCCAGGAAAATGTGTTGCCCACGCCCAGTCCGGCATGTTTGGCCACCAACATGGCGTTCGAATGGATGAAGGTTCCCAGGAATCCGCCGATCGGGACCGTGCACTCCCAGCCGCTGCCGGCCAGGCTGCCGGTTGGCGCGGTGGTGTTATGGGCCGGGTCGTTGACCGCTGCGGTGAAGACGACGGCGACGGCTGGCGGGCAGAGCATGGCAAACTGCACCGCCAGCCAGGCGATGCAGCGTGTCGTCGATCTGGAGGATGCTTGCGACATCGTCGAGTCTCGTGTCCCAACGGTGGTGCGGTTGCCGGCCATCGTCTAATAGGTGAGGCGCCTGCAAAACCTCCGGTTTGTGCAAGCGGAGGGGTCAGGGTTCGGGGTTCAGGATGCGATTTCCACCTGAACCCTGACACCCTGAACCCTGTTTCCCGGCTCTTGCAGGGGTCCTGCACGAGCCTCAGGAAAATGATACCAAACCAGTCCATCAGGGTCAAATGCGGAGCGCTCTGGCGGTCGGGACGGAACAGGTCTCCGGACCCTCCGGAGCATGGCGGCCCGACGGGCATTGTTTGGGGTGGCGTGAGGGCATGGTTAGGGCCTATAATCTCTTCTTTCGTGCCTGCGCTCTTCGGCCGGGTGGCGGTCCCGGCGCGGCGGATGACCGTGGCTGGCCGGCGGGCTAACCGGACCCGTGCCGTCCCGGCGGCGCGCGGGTGGCTTGCCGGCTGTCCACTGGCGGCCTTGGCAGTGGTTAGCGGTTGACATGCGGGGCTGTTTTGTCTAAACCGTGCGGCCGTGTCGCTTGAGAGGGCTGAAACCTGAGAGGCAACATGCCAAAGAGTGTGATCATCCGTTCCGTCGGTGCGGGTCTGCCCGATCGGCGGGTTCCGAACGAAGAACTGGCCAAGACTCTGGATACGTCGGATGCGTGGATCCGGTCGCATACGGGCATCGGCTGGAGGCACATTGCCGCCGAGGGGCAGGCGACCTCAGACCTTTGCGTGCTGGCAGCGCGCGATGCGCTGGCCAAGGCCAACCTGCAGCCCAGCGACGTGGATCTGATCGTCGTGGCGACGATCACGGGCGACTATATCGGCTGCCCGTCGACGGCCTGCGTGGTGCAGCACAAGCTGGGGGTGCCCAGCGGCGCCATCGCCTTTGACGTGCTGGCGGCCTGCACGGGGTTCATCTGCGGGCTGGCGACGGCCAAGGGCCTCATGCTACAGGGGCTGGCGCGGCGCGCGCTGGTGATCGGCGGCGAGGTGCTGTCGCGCGTGGTGGACTGGAAGGACCGCAACACCTGCGTCCTGTTCGGCGATGGCGCCGGCGCGGCCGTGCTGGAGCTTTCCGACGAGCCTGACCGGGGCATCCTAAACTGCTGCATGGGGGCCGACGGCGACAGCTACGAGGCGATCATCGTGCGCAACGGTGGTACGGCCCACACCTACCTGACGGGCATGGACAACCGCAAGCCGCCGATCCTCGAGATGGCGGGCAAGAAGGTCTATGCCTTCGCGATCCGCGCCCTGCCGGAGGTCGTTCGCCGACTTCTGGCCGAGGCGAATCTCACGCTGGACCAGGTGGCCCGGATCGTGCCGCACCAGGCCAACGAACGCATCATCCAGGGCGCGGCCAGCCAGATGGGCATTGATGTCTCGAAGTTCTACATGAATCTCGAGCAACGCGCCAACACCTCGGCCGGAACGATTCCGATCGCGCTGTCGGATCTCGAGCAATCGGGTGGTCTGAAGCGCGGCGATCTGATTCTCTGCGTGGGGTTTGGCGGCGGGTTGACCTATGGCGGAGCCTTGATCCGGTGGTAAGCCTGCCGCGCGGCTGCGCCGCCACCCGTACTCGGATAGGCCTAACCGATCGATTAGGCTGCGGGTGCAGGCCCGCGTTGGACAGGATTGACAGGCTTGGGCTTTAGCGGCCCGCGGGCTGATGTGATGGATGAGGAGCAGTAATGAAACGCAGCGTGGTTGTCACTGGACTGGGCACGATTAACCCCCTGGGTAACGACGTCGCCACCTTCTGGAGTGCGATCCAGGCTGGCAAGAGCGGGATCGGCCCGATCACGCGCTTCGATGCGTCCGCGCTGGAGGCACGCGTCGCCGCCGAAGTGAAGGATTTTCAGCCGGAGAAGTGGATCGAGCCTAAGGCGGCGCGTAAGATGGGGCTTTTCACCCAGTACGCGGTGGCCTCGGCCTCCCAGGCGCTCACGGACGCCGGGCTGGCGCCGGGACAGTTCGACGCCACGCGCACCGGCGTGGTAATGGGCAATGGCATCGGCGGCTACGAAATCCTGGAGGAGTCCTTTGGCAAGTACTTCAGCCAGGGACCGCGGCGCATCCTGCCGTTGACCGTGCCGATGGCGATTGCCAACGAGGCTGCCGGCAACATGGCCATCGCCTTTGGCCTCAAGGGACCGGCCCTGACTGTGGTGACGGCCTGTGCGGCCGGCTCGGATGCCTTGGGCATGGCGCTGGATCAGATTCGCAGCGGACGCAGCGACATCTGCCTGTCCGGAGGCACGGAATCGACGCTGACGGGGTTCGGCATCGCCGGGTTCCAGGTTCTCAAAGCGCTGTCGACGCGCTACAACGACCAGCCCGAGCGTGCCAGCCGCCCCTTTGACAAGGATCGCGACGGATTCGTGATGGGTGAGGGCGCGGCGGTCCTGGTGCTCGAGGAACTGGAGCATGCCCGTCGCCGGGGCGCCCGCATCTACGCCGAGTTGGCTGGATACGGCGGCACGTGCGATGCCTTCCACCTGACCGCACCCGACCCCACCGGCGAGTCCGGAGCTCGCGCCATTCAGCGTGCCCTGGACGACGCGGGGCTGACCCCCGAGCAGGTGCAGTACTACAATGCCCATGGCACGTCCACCCCGGTCAACGACCCGCTCGAAACCAAGATGCTCAAGCGGGCCTTCGGCGAGCATGTGCGTTGCATGAAGGTGTCGAGCACCAAGAGCATGACCGGCCACTGCATCGCCGCTGCCGGCGCGATCGAGGCGCTCATCTGTATCCTTGCCATTCGGGACGGTTTCTACCCACCGACCATCAATCTGGACAACCCCGACCTGGAAGCCGGCTGCGACCTCGACTACGTCCCCAATCAGGGCGTACGCGGGCCGATCGACGTGGCCCTGTCGGGTTCGCTCGGTTTTGGCGGGCACAACGGGGTGCTCGCGTTCCGGAGACACCAAGGATGAATGGCGTCGAACAACTCCTGCCGCACCGCAAGCCTTTCCTGTTCCTGGACCAGATCGACGTGCGCGACGACGGCGGCTACACCGGCACGCATCACTTCGGTCCGGACGAGTACTTCTTTGCCGGTCACTTCCCGGAGTACCCGGTCGTGCCGGGGGTTATTCTGATCGAGAGCATGGCCCAGTGCGGGGGCGCGGGCGTCGTCAAAGCCGGCCTGTGCACCAGCCAGATCATCTTCCTGGCATCGGTTTCGACGGTCAAGTTCCGCCGACAGGTGCGCCCGGGCGACACGGTTCGGATTGACGTTGAGAATATCAAGGTCACGCGTCGCCTGGTTCGCCAGCGGGGGAAGGTCTGGGTGGACGATGAACTCGCAGCCGAGGCCGAGTGGGTCTGCGTCGTGGGGAAAGGCTGATGGCGGCCGAGCCCAGAGTCCGTAACGGTGTCTGCGTGGGGGTCAGTCCCGAAGGTTGCATGCGTGCGGTCCAGGCGCGGATTGCGGCCGCGGCGGCAGGCCCGCGACTGACGGCCGGACCGCGGTCGGTCCTGGTGCTCGGTGCTTCGGGCGGATACGGGCTGGCGGCGCGGATCGAAGCTGCGTTTGGTTGCGGGGCGCAGACCTTCGGCGTCTCCTACGAACGGGCGCCCACGCCGGAGGGTCACGGATCCCCTGGTTGGTACAATAACCTGGCCTTTGATGCCGCGGCCCAGGCCGGCGGTTTGATCTGCGCGACCCTGATAGGGGATGCCTTCCTGACTGAGTCGAAGTCCCGTGTGATCGACACGGCGCGCGCCCAGGGCTTCGAGCCCTTCGATCTGGTCATCTACAGTCTGGCGGCGCCGGTGCGCACGGACCCGGTCACCGGTCACGTGCACCGCTCGACGCTCAAGCCGATTGGCCAGACCTTTGAAGGCGTGACGCTGGATGTGGCCGCCGGCTCCATGCGGCGCGTGGTGGTGGCTTCGGCCACCGACGAGGAGATCCACGACACGGTCAAGGTCATGGGCGGCGAGGATTGGCAGTTGTGGATTGAAGCCCTGCAGGCGGCCGGCCGGCTGGCACCGGGTGTGCGCACGGTCGCCTTCTCGTATGTGGGTCCGGAGACCACCCAGGCCATCTACCGCACCGGCGCGCTCGGACAGGCCAAGGCGCACCTGGAGGCCACGGCCCGAACGCTCGACGCCACGCTCTCCACATGGGCGGGCCGGGCCTACGTGGCGGTCAACAAGGCCCTGGTGACGCGCGCCAGCGCGGTGATCCCGGCCATGCCACTCTACATTGCCGCCCTGTACCGCGTGATGAAGGATCTGGGACTGCACGAGGACTGTCTCGACCAGATGCGCCGCCTGTTCCGCGAGCGGCTCTACAGTGGGCAACCGGTGGCGGTGGATGCCGAGGGCCGCATCCGCCTGGACGACTGGGAGATGCGCGCCGACGTGCAGGCCGAGGTGGCCCGCCGGGTTGCGGCCGCGACCCCGGAGTCGGTGGCAGAACTGGTGGACCTCGAAGGGTACCGCCGCGACTTCTTTGAATTGCACGGTTTCTGAATCCGGCCTTGACGGGCGGGGTTGGCTTTGCCATCGTGTGCGGACTTTTCACCGGGTTCGTCCGCTTGGCGGGGAATCCCGAGCGCATGGACCTGGACCTAATCGGGGAGTGACCATCGTGGGCTATAACTGCGTCGTGTGCGTCAAGCAAGTGCCGGATACCAAGCGGATCACCGGGCAGGCCATGCGCGAGGACGGCACCGTCAACCGCGCGGCCTTGCCGGCCATCTTCAACCCCGAGGATCTCAACGCCCTGGAGGCCGCCCTGCAGGTGCGCGACCGCCACGGCGGATCGGTGACCGTCATCTCGATGGGGCTGCCGGCCGCCTGCGACGTGCTGCGCGACGCGCTCTACCGCGGGGCCGACCGCGTGGCCCTGATCACCGACCGCCGGGCCGCGGCTTCGGACACGCTGGCAACCAGCTACATCCTCTCCTGCGCCATCCGCAAGCTGCAGCCCGACCTGATCTTCTGCGGCCGTCAGGCCATCGACGGCGACACCGCCCAGGTTGGCCCCCAATTGGCCGAAAAGATCGGTTTCACGCTGGTGACCTACCTCGAAGCTCTGCAGCTTGACGGGCGTTCGGCCCGCGTACGCCGCAACATCGGCAACGGCTTCGAAGTCGTGAAGTCGAGCCTGCCGGCACTCTTCACGGTCATGGACTCGGCTAACCAGCCGCGGCCGCCCTCGGTCCGGCGCATGCTCAAGTACAAGAAGGCCCGCTCGACCGCCGAGGTCTCCAAGGCTGTTGAGGGCGCCATGGCGGCCTCCACGCCCGAAGCCAGGAGCGCCGAGTCCGCGCGTCGCTGCGCCGAACTGGCTGCGCAGGATCTGCTCATCACACAATGGAACCTGGACGACGTGCAGGCCGACCTGGCCTGGTGCGGCGGTTCAGGCAGCCCGACCAAGGTCCACCGGATCCAGTCGATCGTACTGGCGGGTGGGGAGTACAAAGAGTTCCCCGCCACGGACGATGGCGTGGGCCAACTGATGGGCGAACTGATCGAAGATCACACGATCGGGTGAAGACCGAGAGGATGCCAACATGATTGAAGTCAACCGACAGGGCGAGGTATGGGTGTTCGCGGAGCAGGAGGCCGGGCGCCTGTCCGACGTGCCGCTCGAACTGCTCAGTAAGGGCCGTGAACTGGCGGACCAGCTGCAGGTGCCGCTGGGGGCCGTGCTGCTGGGCCACGGCGTATCCGATCTGGCCGGCCAGCTCGTGCTGCACGGCGCCGACCGGGTCTACCTGGCCGATGCGCCGCTGCTGGCTCACTACCAGACGGCCAGTTTCACCCACGTGGTCTGTGAGCTGATCACACACCACAAACCGCAGATCTGCCTTTTCGGCGCCACGGCCATGGGACGCGACCTCGCGCCGACCGTCGCCTCGGCGATGAAGTGCGGGCTGACGGCCGACTGCACCGATCTTGAGATCGGCGAGCATACCGACCCGCAGAGCAAGGAGCGGATTGCCAATCTGCTGCTCCAGATCCGGCCCGCCTTTGGCGGCAACATCATCGCCACGATCGTCAACCCGCACCGCTGGCCGCAGATGGCCACGGTTCGTGAAGGCGTCATGCGCATGTCCGTGCCCCAGCCCGGACGCGCCGGCGTCACGGTCCGTTGCCCGGTCAACCTGTCCGGCATCACCCTGCCGACGGAGGTGCTCGAGTCGCAGCGGCGGCCCAAGAAGGTCAACCTCAAGGGGGCGCGCATTATCGTCAGCGGCGGCGCCGGCGTGGGCAGCCGCGAGAACTTCCGCCTGATCTGGGACCTGGCCAACATTCTCGGCGGCGCCGTCGGCGGCAGCCGCGCGGCCGTGGACCTGGGGTACGTGGATCACGACCACCAGGTCGGCCAGACGGGCACCACGGTGCGCCCGGCGCTCTACATTTGCTGCGGCGTCTCCGGCGCCGTGCAGCATCGCGCCGGCATGCAGGAGTCGGCCAAGATCCTGGCCATCAACATCGACAAGGATGCGCCGATCTTCGGCATCGCGCACTACGGCATCGTGGGCGACCTGAACGAGGTTGTCCCCAAGATGATCAAGACCATCCGCAGCGGCGCGAGCCTGACCCAGGCCGTCAAGACCGCAGGTGCGCACGCGTAAGGCGCCGGCAACCCACGACCATCAGCTAGTGATTATCGAGTCAGCGTCCCGCCGGTCGGCGGCGACCGGGCACAGAAGGGCACAACCACCATGGCGAACTTCTACACCGACAACGAGGACATCCAGTTTCTCTTCCGGCACATGAACCTGGCGCGCGTGGCCGCGCTGCGGGAAGACAACTTCCGGTATGCGAAGGAGTTCGATTTCGCGCCGGCCGATACGGCCGAGGCGCTCGACAACTACCAGCGCATCCTCAGCGTCATCGGCGAGATCGCCGGCGAGCGCGTCGCGCCGACGGCGGCCGAGACCGACACGGTGGGCAACACGCTGAACCCCGACGGCAGCGTCACCTATGCGCCGGGCATCGCCGAAGCCATCCGGTTGCTGGGCCAGGCCGACGTCATGGGCTTCACGCTGCCCTACCGCTTCGGCGGCCTCAACGGCCCGAACCTGCTCTATACGATGTCCAACGACATCGTCAGCCGGGCGGACGCCTCGCTGATGAATCTCTACGGTTTGCAGGGCATTGCCGAGACCATCAACGCCTTTGCCAGCGAGGAGCTCAAGCAGGAATACCTGCCGCGGATGGCCACCGGCGAGTGGACCGGCGCGATGGTGCTGACCGAACCCGACGCCGGCAGCGACCTGCAGGCGGTCAAGGTCCGGGCCTATCAGGACGCCTCCGGCAACTGGTTCGTGCGCGGCGTGAAGCGCTTCATCACCAACGGCTGCGGTGAGGTGCTGCTGGTGCTGGCCCGCACCGAGCCCGAGATTGCCGATGGACGCGGCCTCTCCTGCCTGCTGGTCGAGCGCGGCCCGCGCGTGAAGGTGCGCCGTCTCGAGAACAAGCTGGGCATTCACGGCAGCCCCACCTGCGAGCTGTTCTTCGACGACGCCCCGGCCAAGCTGATCGGCGAGCGCCGGCGCGGACTGATCACCTATGTCATGAGCCTGATGAACGGCGCCCGCATCGGCATCGCGGCCCAGAGCCTGGGCATCGGTGAGGCCGCCTGCCGCGTGGCGCGCGACTACGCCCACAGCCGCAAGCAGTTCAACACCGCCATCGAGAGCTTCCCGGCGGTGCGCGACCTGCTCGTGGACATGAGTCTCGACGTGCAGGCCGCCCGCGCCCTGACCTACTTTGCCGCCTACAGCGTCGATCTGGAGGAGGGGCTCGGCCTGCGCCTTGAACACGCGGCCGGCGTCCCGGCTGACGAGGCCAAGCGCCTGCGTGCCGAGGAGCGCAAGTACAAGGGATTCAACAAGCTCCTGACCCCCATGGCCAAGTACTACTCCTCCGAGATGTCCATGCGCACCGCCAACGGTGCCATGGCCGTGCTGGGCGGCAGCGGCTACATGAAGGATTACGCCGTCGAACGCCACCTGCGCGACAGCCGCATCACCACGATCTACGAGGGCACGAGCCAGTTGCAGGTCGTGGCGGCCGTGGCCGGCGTGATGGGCGGCCAGGTCGGCGAGGTGATCCAGGAGATTCTCGGCGACCGCGTCTGGTCGCACGAACTCGAGACCCTGGTCATCCGTCTGCGCGAGGAACTGGCGCAGTTGACCGAAGCCGTGGCCTTTGTGAAGGCCCACTCCGCCAGCAACTCCTACCGCGACCTCTACGCGCGCAAGCTGGTTGATATGGGCATCTACCTGGTGGTGGGCGCGCTCTTCTGCGACCACGCCACGGCCAGTCCCAAGAAGCTGGCAGTGGCCAAGCGCTGGCTGGCGGACAAACTTCCGCAGGTGCGTATGCTCAAGGAGCGGATCTGCGCGGGTGAGACCTCGACCCTCGACGATTTCGAGACGCTTGCCGGCCCCCTGCCGGCCGGTGACTAGGTTTTCCGTGCCGGGAAAGCGCCTTTGGGTGGGAAGTGCTTAACCGCCTTAAGCCCCCGCCGTCCCTGCGGCCTTCTCGTCCTCCTTCCTGGCCGACGGCGTTCGTGCCCGTCTCGAATGCCTGTAGCACGGTGCTCTGCGCCGTGCCGGTGGTGCTGTGGACCCTGTGAACGAAGGCAACCGGCTCGGAGGACCGCTCTGCGGCGTGCCCGACTAAGAGCGTCAGGCCTTGAGGCGCTCCAGCAGGGCGTGGAAGGCGTGGTGCAAGTCGGTCATGTCCGGCTCATCCAGCAGCGCCAACCGCAGCGCGGCGGCCTGCAGCAGCGCGAAGATCAGCGCTTCCGTCGCCGGGATGTCGCAGGCCACCAGTTCGCCCTGGCTCACGCCCTCGGTTAACAGCCGCCGGAAGAGACGGCGCGCGGCAGCCGTCTGCGCGCGCACGCGCTGCCGCGGGCTGCCGCCGCGCCGCGCCAGCAGGGTCAGGTACTCGAGGATCACCCGGAACAGGGCTCGCTCGCGGTGGCAGGCCTCAAGAATGCAGCGCATTGAGCGCTCCAGGCGCGTGGTGACGCTCAACCCCGCCGTCGCGTTGACCCGCGCGATGTCGCGGCCGATCTCGGCGGTCAGTTCCCGGATCGCATGGCGGAAGATGGCCTGCTTGTTGGGAAAGTAGAGATACAGGATCGTGCGGCTGATGTCGCAGGCGTCGGCGATCTTCTGGAAGGTCGTGCCGGCATAGGTCTCCGCCGCAAAGACCGCCAAGGCCTGCTTCAGGATCGCCTGCTTGCGCAGTTCGTGTTGGACGGGAACCGACATGGGCAACAACAACGTCGAGGTACGACCTCGTTGGGCGGGGACAGCGTAGTGCCTGGCCTGATCGGATGTCAACAGCGTGTGCAGCCTGTGGCGCACGTCGGCCCGACGTGCGGCCAGATGGATAGGGGCGCCCCAGGCCCTTGGGGCGCCCGGTCGGCAATCTTGCCCGCTGCCTGGCACCGGCGTACACTACCCCGTGGCGCTCAACAACACGGAGGCTTGGCCGCGGCGGCCAGGCTTGGGTGCGTGGGACGCCGTGAGGACCAGACCGTTAACGGTCATCCGGGCCGTTTTCTTGACCGGCGCGATGCAGCGCACCGCGGTATGGGGAAGCGCAAGCAGAGGGTGTGTCGGCGCAGGGAGTGCAACCATGAACGAGTTCTTCGCATTGCTGCTGGCGGCTGGCGCCCTCTTCGGCCTGCTGGTCGCGCCAATCTGGTGTCTGGTGGCCATTCTGCGCCTGCACCGGCGCTTCGACGAGGAATCGGCTCGTCAGAACGCAGCGCTGCAGGCACTGCGGCGCGAGCTTGGCGGCGCGGCGGAACTGACGCCGTCGGCGACGACCTTTGTGCCGCCTCTGCCGATCGTGTCGCCGCCGAAACTGCCGCCGGCGCCGCCGGCCTACGTACCGGTGGCGGTGGGTGCCGCCTCGGTCGCACCTGCGCCGCTCCCGCCGCCTGCCGCACTCCCGCCCGTGCCGCCGCCGCCGAGGGCCCCCATGCCGCCCCCCGCGCCGGAACCGCCGCCGGACAGCGGCGTCGGGCGCCTGCTGCAGACCGCCTGGAACTGGCTGCTGGTGGGCGAGGAGTACCGTAAGCCGGGCATATCGGTGGAGGTCGCCGTGGCGACCAACTGGCTCACCCGCGTGGGTGTGCTGGTCGTGCTGGCCTTCGTGGGCTTCTTCCTCAAGCACTCCATCGACCAGGGCCTGCTCGGGCCGACCGCGCGTGTGGCGCTCTGTTTCGCGTCCGGCGCCGCGGGCGTGGCGGGAGGCCTGCGCCTCTTTGGCCGGCGCTACCACCTGCTGGGTCAGGGACTGGTGGCCGCGGGCGTGGCGACCCTCTACTTCGCCGTCTTCGCCGCCACCAACCTCTACGCGCTCTTGCCCGTGCCGGCGGGCTTCGGCCTGATGGCGCTGGTCACGGCTGTTGCCGGCGTGATCGCCGTGCGCTTCCGCACTTTCCTGCCGGCGCTGCTCGGCACCCTGGGCGGCTACCTGACGCCCGTGATGCTGCGCACCGCCGAGCGCCACGACCTCTGGCTGTTCGGCTACCTGCTCGTGCTGGCGGCGGGCGTGACGGTCGTCGCGTGGCGGCGTAACTGGCCGGCCCTGACCTACATCTGCGTGGTCTGTCACAACCTGGTCTTCTTCAGCGCCCTGGACTGGGCCCCGCACACCGGCGCGCTGGCCGTGACGCTGCCGTTCTTCGCGGCCTACTTCGCACTCTTCACCACGGCCGTCTTCAGCCACGGCCTGTCGCGCGGTGAACCCGCCTCGACACTCGAACTGGCGGGCCTCTTCGGCGTCGCCGCGATCTTTTTCGGCGGCGGGTACGACCTGGTGAAGGCCTCTTTCGGCAAAGCCTCGGTGGCCTGGCTGACGCTCGGCATGGCCGCCTATTACACCGCGCACGTCTACTGGCTGTTGCATCGTGCGACACGCGACCGCCGGCGCTTGGCGGCCTTTCTCGGGTTGGCGGCCGGCGCCCTGGCCCTGACGCTGCCACTCGTGCTGAGCCACGCCTGGCTGACGATGTCGTGGGCGGTCCTGGCCACCTGTGCGCTGTGGGTGGGCGTGACGCTCGACAGCCCCTTCCTGCGCGGTATCGGCCTGGCGCTCTACGCCTTGGTGGCCGCCAAGCTCGGGCTGCACGACCTGGGCTACGCCTACGCCGGGCCTGCGGCCGCCACGCACGCCGACTACGCGCGCGCGGCCCTCGACCGCGCCATGCAGTTCGGCGTGCCGGTGGCGTCCTTCTGGCTCGGCGCGCGCCTGTTGCGGCGCGTGCCGCGTGACGACGTGCGGTTGTCTGACGCCGCCCGATTGCCGGCTGTCGGCACGTGGGGGGTGCTTGCGCTGGTGTCCATGTACGGACTGCTCTTCCTGTTCCTCAATCTCGAGACCTACGCCTTCTGGCAGCAGGCCTGGCCTTCGTTCGGACTGACCGGCCTGACGGTGATCTGGGCTGGCTTTGGTCTCTATCTGCTCGCGCGTGGACCGGGCCTGCGGCCCGGTGTGCTGGGTGCGCTGGCCGGACTCGCGCTCCTGCTGGCGGCTGGCAAGCTGTGCTTCGACTTCACCGAGTGGCATCCGCAGTTCGATCACGGTCGCTACGGGGCGGGCTATGCCGAATGGGGTGGTGCCGTCCGGTTGTTTGACGTGGCGCTGGGTGCGGGATTCCTGGCGTGGGCCTGGCGCGCGTGGCGGAACCTGGACGCCACGCGCCCCATTGGTCGGGCCTGCGGTTATGTGGCCTTGGCGGTGCTCTTCCTGCACGTGACGTTCGAGACCGGCACCGCATTCGGGCGTTACGTGCCGGAGTTCCGCGCCGGGGCGATTTCGGTGGCGTGGACACTCTACGCCTTTGGCCTGGTGTTCGTGGGCATCCGGTGCGACGCGCGCCCGCTGCGCTACATGGGGCTGGCGCTCTTCGCCGTGGTGGTGCTCAAAGTCTTCCTGTCGGATCTGCGCCACCTGGCCGCCATCTACCGGATCGTGGCCTCCGGCGTGCTGGGCGGCGTGCTGCTGCTGGCGGCTTTCCTGTATCTGCGGCCCGCACATGGTGAATCGAAGGAACACGCGTGAAGCCCTCTGTCGCCTGGTACCTGGCGCTTCTGGCCGTAGCCGGACCCTACGCCTACGCGCGTCCGGCGGCGGTGACCCGCGCCGCTGTGGTGCTGCCGGCGCTGGCGCGTGAAGAACTGGTGGCCGTCACGCTCAGTCCATCGGTGTTCGCCGCCTGCGGCGAGGGGCTGCGGGATCTGCGCGTGATCGATGCCGACGGCTGCATGTTGCCCTCCGTCGTGCGGCGCGTCGAGACGGCGGCCGTAGAGCGCGTGCGACTGCCCTGCGCATTCGGCGCGCCGCGAGCCCGGCCGGCCGCGTCGAATGTGCTGGAGCTGATCTTCGAGTCCGCGCCGGGCGCTGCGCCGGCGCCGCCGCCCGGAGGTCTGACGGTAGAGACGCCGCTGACCGACTTTGCGCAACGCGTGCAGGTCGAGGGCCGGGCGGCGGAAGGCGCCTGGCAGACGCTGGCAGGCCCCGAGTTGATCTACGCGCTGGAGCGCTTCGTGGATGTCCGGCAGTGCGATGTGGCTTGGTTTCCCCGCTCCTGCGACCGCTACCGGGTGACCTTCTTCGATGCCGAACGCGACGTGCCGTCCGACCTGCGCGAGGAGACCGCCGGTCCGGAGTTCACGACCGTGCGCCGGCAGGTGCGTCGCGAGCCATTCCGGGTGTCGGCGGTGCGGTTCTGGCGCGACGAGTCCCGACCTGGCGCAGCGTTGCCGGTGCTGACGAACTACCCGCCGGACAGCGTTTCCACGACCATCGAGGACGAGACGGCGGTCTTGAAATTCTCCGGCGGGCGCGCGCCGCTGCGGCGCGTGGAGTTTGGCACAGACGCTCCGCTCTTCTGCCGGCCTGCCACGCTGGAAGGCTTCATGCGCCAGGCTGACGGTACGCGCCGACGCCGGACATATCTCGAACGCACACTCACGCAGGTGCGCTTTCAGGACCGGGTACGACGTGAGTTGACGTTCGAGTTGGACGGCAGTCGCTGCGACGAGTACGTGCTGCGCTACCCGGTCGGCGCAGACGGCAGCAGCGGTCTGACCGTGACGGCTGCACACGGCGAGGTCTGGCAGGTGGTGTTTGTGGCGCGGCCAGGCGCAGTCGCCGCGCTCACGTTTGGCGACGATGCTTCGCCGTCTGCAGCGCGCGAGGGCGCACTGGTAGCCGATCTGCTGGCGCGTGGGCAGGTTCCGTTGGCCGCCGGTCTCGGTGTTGTCGAACCCGGTTCGCTTCCCCGGCGCCCGGCGTGGCGGCGCGGACTCAACAGCCGCGCCGCCATGTACGCGGCCATGGGGCTGGCCGGCGCGGCGCTGCTCTATGCACTCGTGCGCGCGGTGCGGCACGGCGCCGCCTGACGCCGGTTGCCAGGAGGCGCACGCCGTCGCCAGGACGCGCGCGGGTGGTGAGAATCGGTTGCTAAGCTGGCCGGCTGACTCAGGGCGCGCGGGCCAGTTGCGGCAGGATGTCGAAGTGCGCGTCGCGCGAGAAAAGCACGAGATCGTGCTGCTGCACGAGGGCGGCGATCCAGATGTCATTCACCGGGATGGGCGTGCCCTGCTCGCGCAACTGCCGGAAGATGCGCGCATAGTGGAACGTCGTTTGTTCGTCGGCAAACAGCGTCCTGACGCGAGAGCTGTTGAGGAAAGTTGACAGCCCGCCTTCGTTTCGGCGTGCGAGCGTGCCGCAGGCGAACCCCGCCCGCAACTCCGCGAGCACGCAGAAGGGCACGCAGATATGGGAAGCCTTCCTGAAGCAGCGCACGGCATCGTCCCGCCCCTCGCAGAAGTCGCGGTAGCGATTTGTATCGATCGCGATCCTCATGTCCACAACTCCGCGTCAATCTTGTCCATGTCAGCCAACGCTCGGTCACAGGCGGGGTCCTGAACCCAGCTTCCGATCAGGGCGTCGAGGTCGTGATGCTCCACGGCATCGGCCTCCGCTCCCAGGCCACGCATGAGCGCCGCGAGTGCGGCCTCGTTCAGACTGGTCCCATATTCGGCGGCCGTTTCACGCAAGAGGGCGTCCGTCCGCTCCGGCACGTTGCGCAGGGTGTACTGAACTCTTCTTTTCATTGCGCATGCATCATGGCAAGGCAGTGCAGGCATGTCAAGCAGGCCCTTCAACGCCAGCGTGACCCCCGGATTGCGGGAGATGGAATACTGGAATGCTGGAATGTTGGGAAATGGCCCATCAGACAGTCCAATTGCCTGCGATTTGCTGTTCAACAAACATCACCATGGCATGGATGGAACGCGAGCAGCCTGCGTCCCCCCACAGAGGGCCTTGCTGTGCACGACTTCGTGTGGGGTTGCAGGATTCAGCACACAGCCGTCCACGATTCCAGCATTCCACCATTCCAACTCTCGCAGTTTGAGGGGTGAAAACCGCCCTTGCATCCGCGGCCGGAATGTTATACGTTGCGTGTATAGTAACTGGTATGAACTCTGCCCCCTCCAGGGAACTGACGCCCGGCAAGCGGCTGTTGGCCGACTTGCGGATGCGCATTCTCGACGGCCGCCTGCCGCCCGGGACGCGGCTGCCGTCGCGTTCCCATTTCGAGGGCGAGTTCACCACCACTCCGGTGACGGTCCAGCGGGTGTTCGACCAGTTGTCGCGCGACGGCTTCGTGGTGACGCGCGGTTGGCAGGGCACGTTCGTCAGTGAGCTTCCCCCGCACCTGAACCGGTTTGCGTGCGTCTTCCCCTATCGCGACCGCCCCGAGCGTCCGTGGCCGCAGTTCTGGCACGCGCTGGCAGCCGAGGCGTCGGCCCTGGCGCGCGAACTTGGGCACGACTTGGTGTTCTGCTATGGCAACGAGACGCATCAGGACGTGGAAGCCTATCAGGAACTGGTTAGCGACGTGCAGCAACGCCGCCTGGCCGGGCTGATCTTCGCGACCAAGCCCTTCTACCTGCAGGGATCTCCCGTACTCGAGGCGCCGGACATGCCGCGCGTGGCCATCATGCCCGAGCCGATGCCGCCCAACGTCAAGGCCGTGAACACACCGGCCGGCTTCTTCGATGCGGCCGTCGACTGGTTGCTGGCCCAGGGCCGGCGCCGCATCGCGGCCGTGGCCGTGCCGCTGGTCCGGCAGGCGGTTATCGACGCGCTCCAGTCGCGTGGCGTTGCGGTGCCTTCGTACTGGGTGCAGACGGCGCTGGCAGGCGACGCGGCCGGGACCCGTTCGGCCGTGCAACTGCTGATGGCGAGCGAGCCGTCCCGCCGCCCCAATGGCCTGTTGATCATGGATGACAACCTGGTGCCCGATGCCACGGCCGGACTGCTCGATGCCGGCCTGCGCGTACCGCAGGATATACGCGTCGTGGGGCACGCCAATTTCCCTCACGCCACGCCGTCGGCCATGCCCATCCATCGCATCGGATGCGACGTGCGCGACGTGTTGCGGGCCTGTCTCCAATCGCTGGAGGCGCAGCGCTGCGGCGCCGAGGCGCCCGAATACGTGGATGTTCCACTGGTGGATGGCGCGACCGCTGCGACGCCGCGGGTGGCGAGCCGGGCGGCCGCCGCATTGGTGCCGGCCTAGGGGCGCGACTCCGGGGGTGGATCCGCGCCGGTCCGAGGCGGAGTGGACGGATTCTGCGTGCTGTGTGTAGGTGGTTGGGAACGATACGAACGAGGAGGATGCCATGAGGAAGTTGCTTGCGACACTGGCGGTGGGTCTGTTGGCTGTAACAACAACCATGGGCCAGCAGGGCTTGACTCTGCGGTATTATGCGGGACAGCACTCGACGGCGCTGGTGGACCCGATCTCGAACCTGCTGGCACTGACGCCGACGTCCACGCGGACCTTTACCGGCGCCATCAGTTTCGGTGATCCCAGCGCCAGCCTAGGCACGCAGGCCGAGAACTACACTGTGCTCTGGACGGGGTGGTTCGTGGCGCCGACGGCCGGCACCTACACCTTCCAGACCGGCTCTGACGACGGTTCGCTGGTCTACCTAGACCTGGATGGCGACGGTGTCTTCGAAACTGGCAACTCGCCGAGTGAACGCATCGTCAACAACAACTTCTACCAGGGCGTCAACTATCGCGATGGGACCGTGACCTTGGCCGCGCAGGCCTACCGTATTGCCATCCCCTTCTATCAGGGTGGGGGCGGGGAGGGAATGTACGCTAACTACAAGCTGCCGGGCGACTCCAGTTACCGCACGGTCAATACGGCGGACGGGCGGTTCTTTGTCAACGTCTATCCGTTCGACATCGCCACGGCGGCTGCCTCGTCAGTAGGTCAGACGGCGGCCACGCTCAACGGCGTCATGTCGATCTTCAACGAGAGCGACTTCGATGTCTGGGCCGCTTGGTCAACCAACGACTGGGGCGAGGCGTTTGCAGCCTGGCAGGCCAACGGCGCAGTTGAGTCAATCGGCGAACAGGCCGCTGGCGCCTTCGCGCATCCGGTGACCGGGTTGGCCTCGAACACCACCTACTACTACCGCTTCTTCGCCACCAACGACGCTCACAGCGCCTGGTCCGACACCGCCGCCTCGTTCAAGACGCTGGGCGCCATTCCGGCCGTCGACAACGCCTCCGGTGCGACCGGTATCGGCGGCGTGCGGGCACTCTTGAACGGCCGCCTGACCGGCGGCAGCCGCGCCGACTGCCGGATCTATCTGGGCACGACCGACGGGGGCTGGACGCAGGGCTACGATTTCGGTTCACAACTCGAAGGAGCTTTCAGCGTCAATGCCGGCGGCCTGGCACTCGATACGACTTACTACTACCGTACGTTTGCGTCGAACGACTATGGCGTGGCCTGGTCCCCAACGGCGGCCTCCTTCACGACGGCCGCCACCAGCGCCGAGACGCTGATCTGGAACGGCGCCAGCGGCAACAACTGGAACGACAGCACCAAGTGGCTGCCGAACTATGGGATCTACCCGCAGGCGAACGACACGGCCGTGCTTTCGAATCATGTGGCCGGCGGCACCATCAACCTGAACGGCAACCAGGCCGTTTACCGGCTCGACATCGGCACCCCGGCCCAGGTCGTAGCCGATAACCTTCCCGACTATGTCATTTCCGGCCACACGCTGAGACTCGGGGCGGGCGGCATTCACTTCTACGGGCGCTGGGGTCAGAATACGCGCATCAACAGCGCAGTCGAACTGACGGCCGACTCCAGCATCTGGCAGCACAGCGTGGTCGAGCGCGACAAGTACGTCAATGGCGCGATCGATAACGCCGGCTACACGCTGACACTGCAGTGCGATGCCCGGGCGTTGTACATCGACGGGCCCATCGCCGGCGCGGGCGCGGTTCGGACCGCGGGTGGAAGTACCGCGGCATTCAGGGCCGCCAACGCCTTCACGGGCGCGTTCGCGGTCGGCGGCGGCAACGCCATGCTCATGAGTGGCGGGACGATGCTCACGGCCGGCGACGTGCGCGTCACGTCCGGGGCGACGCTGACGTTGGGCGATACCGGATCGACGGTTTCGGATAACGGCGCGACGACCTTTGGACGCATCGCTAACGCGCAGAACCTTTTGCTGTGGGGCGCGGGGCTGAACATGCGGGGTCAGAGCGCCGCCACTGTTGAGCGGTTGGGCGAGATCCAACTGATCGGCGGCCGCACGTGGATCGACGTTCAGCGGGCGACCCTGATCCCGGCCGCGCTGACGCGCGATGCCTCCAGCCGTCCTGTGGCCGTGACCATGAGCAGCGACTACAATCTCGGCGCCGGCAGCTACTTGAAGCCGACCGACGGTGGCGCTGGCCTGACTCAGATTGGCGGCGATGGCAGCCGCACGACTAACAAGAAGGTCGTGCCGTATCTGACCACTCGCACCAGTGGCAGCACCTACGAGGGTAACCCGAACAGCTTCGTGACCTACGACGCGGCCAACGGGTTGGTCCAGATGAACCCGGCCAGCGACTTCGTCCAGGGGGCCAGTACGACGGATTTCCCGACCGTCGATGCTGACGGCAACGACAACGTTCGGCTGCCCTACACGGCCGTGCATCCGACCTCGGCCGACACCACGGTGAGCGTGGCGGCCGGCAACACGGCGATCAACTCGCTGATCTTCGACGGCAACTACACGACCGACCCAGGTGGCAACAAGCTGGTGACGCTGACCGGGCCGGCTGGCAGCACGCTCACCGTCAAGAGCGGGGCCTTGATGTGCACGCCGTCGGGAGGCATCAACAACGCGGGGCGCGGAACCAAGGCCACGATCAGCGTGCCGACGCTGGCGTTCGGGTCGGCGGAAGGCGTCATCAACTGCTATGCACGGGACTACGTTACGTTCAAGATCAGCAGCGCGATCACGGGCAACAACGGGCTGACGACCTACTGCACGGCGGGGGGATCGGGCGACACGTACGTCTCGCTGGCGGGCGACAACAGCGGACTGACCGGGCAGATCACGATCTCGGGCGCCGGCGCGTGGGGCGGCCCGACGAAGATCGAGAGCAGCGTGACGGCGCTGGGTAGCGGCGCGAACGACCTGTTCTTGAATGGGACGCTCTACAATGATGTGGGCGTGACCAGCGGCCAGAGTGTGACCGTGAAGACGCTGAAAGGGTTCGGCACGCTGATCCGTCGGTATAGCAGCGCGAGCATCAACGTTGGCGGCGCGGGCACCGGCGGTGCGGCCAACACGTTGACACTGCTCGCGGGCGGGGCTGTACAACCGGGCACCGCGACGCGTGCCGGGACGCTTACGGTGCAGGATTTCAGCGCGGTGAAACTGTCGGGCGGTGCGCTCGAACTGGACCTCTTCGCGGCGACCGACTACGACCGTCTGGCGTTGACGGGGACGCCAGCATTGACCCTCAACGGGGCGTCGATCCTGCCTGTGTTGCATGCGATGCCGACGCTGGGCGAGCAGTACCTGGTCGTGACGGTCGCCGGGTCGACGGGCATCACCGGCAAGTTTGCGCAGCAGGACAGCGTGGAGGCGGTCTACGGCAACCGCAAGGTCGCGTTCGACATTTTCTACAACAGCAGCCTTGCGGGCGGGACGGGCAACGACGTCGTGCTGCGCGTGGCGAGCATCCGGCCGGCGAGTGCTGGCACGGTGGTGGCGGTGCGGTAGCCCTTTGCGGCTGCCGCGGCGTGCGGGGACGCGTGGCGTCGGCAAGCCGACGTCACGCGCCACGGTTTCTGCGTGTTGCGTGTGGGTGGTTGGGGACGGTGCGAACGAGGAGGATGCCATGAGGAAGTTGCTTGCGACACTGGCGGTGGGTCTGTTGGCTGTAACAACAACCATGGGCCAGCAGGGGTTGACCCTGCGATACTATGCGAACCAGCATTCGAAGGCGCTGGTGGACCCGCTCTCCAATCTGCTGGCACTGACGCCGACGTCTACGCGCACCTTCACCGGCACCATCAGTTTCGGCGATCCCAGCGCCAGCCTGGGCACGCAGGCGGAGAACTACACGGTTCTCTGGACCGGCTGGTTCGTGGCGCCGACGGCAGGCACCTACACCTTCCAGACGGGCTCCGACGACGGTTCGCTGGTCTATCTTGATCTCGACGGCGATGGCGTCTTCGAAACCGGCAACTCGCCGAGCGAGCGCATCGTCAACAACAACGAATACCAGGGCGTCAACTACCGCGACGGGACCGTGACCCTGGCGGCGCAGGCCTACCGTATTGCCATCCCCTTCTATCAGGGTGGGGGCGGGGAGGGAATGTACGCCAATTACAAGTTGCCGGGCGACTCCAGTTACCGCGCGGTCAATACGGCGGACGGCCGGTTCTTCGTCAACCTGTATCCGTTCGATGTTGCCACGGCGGCCGCCACGTCAGTCGGACAGACAACGGCCACGCTCAACGGCGTCATGTCGATCTTCACGGAGAGCGACTTCGACGTCTGGGCGGTTTGGTCGACCAACGACTGGGGCGAGGCGCTTGGCACCTGGCAGGCCAACGGCGCGGTCGAGTCCATCGGCGAACAGGCCGCCGGCGCCTTCGCGCACCCGGTGAGCGGGTTGGCCTCGAACACCACCTACTACTACCGTTTCTTCGCAACCAACGACGCCTACAACACCTGGTCCGATACCGCCGCCACGTTCAAGACGCTGGGCGCCCTGCCTGTGGTGGATAACGCCTCCGGCGCGACCGGTATCGGCGGCGTGCGGGCGCTCTTGAACGGCCGCTTGACCGGTGGCAGCCGCGCCTACTGCCGGATCTATCTGGGCACGACCGACGGGGTTTGGACGCAGAGCTACGATTTCGGTTCACAACTCGAGGGCAGCTTCACGGTCAACGCGGGCGGTCTGACGCTCAGCACGACTTACTACTACCGTACGTTCGCCTCCAACGACTACGGGGTCGCGTGGTCGGCCACGCCTGCTTCCTTCACCACGGCCAGCACCAGTTCCGAGACGTTGATCTGGCGCGGCGCCAGTGGCAACAACTGGAACGACAGCAGCAAGTGGCTGCCCGAGTACGGCATCTACCCCCAGGCCCTTGACACGGCCGTCTACACGAACATCGGTAGCGGCACCTGCAACCTGAACGGCAACCAGGCCGTGCGCGGCGTCATCTTCGCGCCCAATGCGGCCGGGTTCACGATTAGCGGCAGCACCCTGTCGCTGGGCGCCGGCGGAATCACCGTCGTCGCCGGGGCCGCGGGTAACCCCACCATCAACAGCGGGGTGACGCTGACAGCCAACGCCACCGTGATCAACCAGACAGGCTGGCCCAACGGGCGCGACCTGGTGCTGGGCGGCACCGCCGACGGCGCGACATACACCCTGACGCTCGACTCTACGGCAGCCAACAGCTCCTACGCCAATGGCCGGCTGACCGGCTCGCGCGTGCGCGTGATGATGGGGCGCGGCTCGCAGGACTCGGGAACCTGGTTCTTGCGCAACGCGAACAACGACTTCACCGGCCCATTCATCGCCGACGGCAACACCCGCATCGACTCAAGTGGGGCAGTGACCGCGGCCCTGGACATTCGCATGACGTCGGGCTTGCTGCGTCTGGGTTGGACCGACGCCGACAAGCCGGACGATGGAACGTCGACTTTCGGGCGTCTGCCCAATGCCGCCACCGTGGCGGTCGAACGCGGCCTGCTCGCACTGGTGGGCAAGGACAATACCGCGACGGTCGAACGCATTGGCACGCTGCGCCTAGACGATGGACACGCGGCCATCCAGGTCAATGCTGGCGGCGGCACGGGTACCGCCACGCTGTTGCCGGGGTCGTTCGTGCGCGCCAACGGCGGTACGGCCACCGTGGCGTCCTGGAACATCGACTACTGCAACGAGCAGAACTACAACACGGGAGCCGGCAGCAACGTCCAGTTCGGCGACGGCGGGGCGAGCCTCGTGCAGATCGGCGGCGCCAACACGCGCGGCACCGACAAGGCGATTGCGCCGTGCCTCGTGAGCGTGGCCTCCGCGAACTACAACGGCCGACCCAGCACCTTCCTGCGCTACGACCCAACCAGCGGGCTCACGCCGCTGGACCGCGCGACCGATTTCGTGCTGGCGACGGCGGTCGCCTTTCCGGAGGTCAACGCCGACGGCAACGACAACGTGCGCCTGCCCTGGAGCGTCGTGCACGCGACCGAAACACCCGACCCCGCCGTGCTGACCCTGGCCGGCAATACAAGCATTAACTCGCTCTTCTTCGACTCGGACAAGTCGAGCGGCAACCGGACCGTGACGCTGACGGCTCCGGCCGGCACGGTGCTGACCGTTAAGAGCGGACTGGTGCTGGCCAGTCCGTCCGGAGCCGTGAACGCGATCTCGGTCACCCTGAGTGTGCCGACGCTCGATTTCGGCAGCGCCGAGGGCTTCCTGATGGGGTGGGGCGACTGGTCGGGCTTCACCATCAGCAGTGCGATGGTCGGTTCGCACGGGCTGACCGTGGTGCATGGCGGCGGTGCGAACGAGAACGTCACTCTGTCCGGTGACAACCGGCAGTTGACGGGGCTCGTCGCCGTGAACGCCGGCAATGTCTATCTGCAGCACCGCTACGCCCTTGGCAACAACAACAATGCGCTGTTTGTGGCTGCCGGCGCCAAGGCTCTGCCGTGGGTGAACGACCACCTGACCGTGGCGTCGGCGGCCGGTTTTGGCATGATCGAGGCCGCTTGGAACGCCGGCGGCAAACGCATCAACATTGGCGGCAATGGCGGCGCGACCGAGTACCAGACGCTGAAGCTGCTTGACGGGGGCGCCGTGCGGCCCGGCATGGCCGGTCGGCCCGGCACGTTCACGTTTGGCGGTTTCGAGTATGTCAAGCTGCAGGGAGGCACACTCGAGATCGACCTGTGCGGGCGCAGCGACTACGATCGACTCGCGCTCTACAAGTCCAGCAACGGCGCCAGCGAGTCGACGCTGTCGCTGAGCGGCACCTCCCTGGTGCCGGTGCTGGCATTCGAACCCGCCGTCGGCGACACCTTCCTGATTCTGACGGTTGGCAGCACGACCGCGATCAGCGGAAAGTTCTCGCAGCAGGACAGCGTGGAGGCGGTCTACGGCAACCGCAAGGTTACCTTCGACATCCTTTACAACAGCAGTCTGGCTGGCGGCACCGGCAACGACGTGGTGCTGCGCGTGGCGAGCTTGCGGCCGGCGAGCGCCGGTACGGTTCTGGCGGTGCGGTAGCAGGGAGAGGCTGGCGCCCACCGACGTGGCACGGGCTTCCAGCCCGTCGCCGGCTACGGGGCTGGAAGCCCGTGCCACGTTGGGTTGCGGGTTGATGCCCGCCGTTGCGAAGGATGATCGATATGCAGGTTCTGGCAGGTGTGTGTCTGGCGGGTTGTGTGTGTGGTGCCGTGGCCGTCGCGGCTGGCGAGCCCTCGTTCGCCGAGTTCGATCGGCGTGCCAATGCGGGCGAGCGCCTGAACGTGGTGTTCTTCGGGGCTTCGCTGACCTGGGGTGCGAACGCCTCGGACCAGGGATGGACCTCCTGTCGCGCGCTGCTGGGCCAGCGTTTGGAGGTGGCCTATCCGAAGGCACACTTCACCTTCCGCGATGCCGCGATCGGCGGGACCGGCTCGCAACTGGGCGTGTTCCGGCTCGAGCGCGACGTGTTGCGCCACAAGCCGGACCTGGTGTTTCTCGACTTCACGGCCAACGACGGCATCGAATGGGCGACCCCTGAGAACATGGCCTCGTACGAGGCGCTCATCCGCCGGATTGTGCTGGCCGGGGCGCCGGTGGTACAGGTGATCTTCCCGTTCAAGTGGAACGTCGAGAAGCGCACGACCATCGACGATTTCCAGCGGCGCGTGAAGCACATCGAGTTGTCCCAGGCCTATCGCACGGGCTTGGGCGATGCCGTGGCTCTGATCTTCGAGCGCGTCAAGGCGGGCACAGTCACGATCGCCGACCTCTGGCCATTCGATGGCGTCCACCCCGGCGACGCCGGGTACGTGCAGTTTGCCGACGCGGCTTGGGACGGATTCCAGCTGGCCGTCCGCGAGAAGCGCATTTGCACGGTGACCGAGAAGATGGTGACCGCCGACACCTACCTGCGCAGCGCCCGCGTGCGCCTCTCGTCGCTCACGCCCCTGCCGAAGGGCTGGGCGCCGGCTCGGGCTAGCGTGACCTCGCCGGTCTTCGACATGCAGATGTCGCGCTGGCTGGATGATGTTACGGTGGGGACCCCCTCGCCCGAGGGCGCTCCGTTCGAGGCGCACTTCCGCGGGAGCATGGTGATGCTGTTCGGTGAGTCCGTGACAAAGGGCTGCCAGTACCGCGTGTTCATCGACGGTCAGCCATGCAAGCGGAGCAACGCCAAGGCCGATGATCCAGCCCCCGAGCTGTTCGACGGCGGCTCGCTCGGCAAGCGCATGGGCGGCACCGTGCATCTGAACGAGATCCTGGCGACCGGCCTGGACCCGGTCGTCGAGCACGTGTTGCGCATCGAGCCGGTGCACGTGGCCGATGCCAAACAGGAACTGCACATCGAAAGCATTTGCGTAGCCGGCGGCGAGAAGCCGGCCGTCTGGTGCGTCGCGAAGCCGTAGAACGGTCCTCCGGGAGAGGGTTGAACCGCCAAGACGCCCAGCGCGCCAAGGGTTTTGTGCTTTCAGCGAGACAGCACCACGTCTTCTTGGCGTCCTTGGCGTCTTGGAGGTTGGCCTCTGGTGTCTGATCTACTTCCCAGGTTGAACCGCCAAGACGCCAAGATCGCCAAGGGGGCAAGAAAGCACGACGCGTTTGATGCCATGTTTCAGAAGCGGGACGTTGAAGTTCATCAGAAGTCCGAGCGGGAGTTTCAAGGTCTTGAGATAGGACATGACCTGCGCGGTGTGAATCGGCGCAAGGGCATCAACAGCCTTGAGTTCAACGATCAGCTTTCCGCCGACCAACAGGTCCAGTCGCCCTTGGCCGACCGCACGGCCTTTGTAGTCCACGCCCATGGGTTTCTGCCTCTCAAAGGGCAGACCTCGAAGTTCCATCGCGACGGCCAACGCCTCTTCATAGACGCTTTCCAGGTACCCGGGGCCCAGGACGCGATGCACTTCAATCGCGGCCCCAATCGCGGCATTGGCCAAATCATCAAGCTCTCTGTCCGGCTCTCTCATCGTCCCTCTCCTCCCCTTGGCGTCCTTGGCGTCTTGGCGGTTACCTGCTTAATACTGCGTGGTAGTTCTTCTCCGGTGCATCGACCCGGACGCGCGGATCCAGGTTAGACCGGTTTCCCTTTTCGAGCCATGTCAAATCATCTCTATTGAACCGCCAAGACGCCAAGCGCGCCAAGGTTGACTTATCTGTTTGCATCACACCTGCCCAACATGATATACACGCAATGTATAGTGACTGGTGCGCAGTGGCTGCGTCACCGGTACAAACGGGAGCATGCGATGAGATCACGTGAGCACATACGCGTTGCCTGGCTGGCCCTGGTACTGATGCTGGCGGCCGGTGTTCGGTCCACCGAGACCGAGAACCAGGATTTTCAGGTACTGCCCGCTCCGGGCCAGGTGACGGTCGACGCGAAGAGCGATGACTGGGACCTCTCCGGCGGCATTTTTGCCTGCGGCGACGTCGAGAACCAGCGCGACAAGTACGGCACCTGGTTCCACGCCATGTGGGACGCCGACAATCTCTACATTCTGGCACGGTGGATGGACCTCACACCTCTCAATCACCCTGGAAGCATTCGCGGCGACTACGGTTTCAGTGGCGACTGCCTGCAGTTCCGCACGCTCACGGCGCCCGCCGACAAGCTGGCGGCGGCTGCCACGCGCGGCAGTCCGCAGCAGGACCCGGGACCGGACCATCCCGGCACCCGCACCAGCCACATCACCGCCTGGCGTGACCGCGACGGGCTGGATACGCTCAAGATCGACTGGGGCCAGAAGTTCAACGAGGGGAGTGTTGAATCCAAGGAGAAGGGTGGCAAGCAGACCTTCGCAGTCTGGGAAGACAAACGCGGCTACACGCAGGAGCTGTCGATTCCGTGGGAGTTGCTCTCGCGGGATGGCTGGAAGCCGACCGCCGGCGCCAGGATTGTGCTGACGCTCGAACCCAACTTTCTCACGGGCGCCGGCACGCGCCTGACCATCAAGGATATTTTCCGGCCGGCTGTCGGCATTGACCGCGTGTTCACCTTTCAGGCCCCGAATTGCTGGGGCTTTGCGACGCTCGCCTCCAAGGGTCAGACAGCGCTACGGCCGGTGCGGCTGCGTGACGGTCGCGAGTTCGCCGTACGCATGGTTGACGGCGTGCCGGCCGTGGATTGGACCGGGCTGGTCAAGAGCCGCGAGCCGGAAGGGTTCAAGTCGATCCGTTTTGCCGTGGACGCCGACGGATACGTGTCGCTCAACGTCTTCCGCGCCGACGGCACCGTGGCCCGCCAGTTGCTGACCAGCGCCTTCTACCCGAAGGGCAGTCACGAAGTCCGCTGGGACGGGCTGGGCACCACCTCTGTGAACGTGCCCGGCCAGCCGCTGGAAGCCGGCGATTTCACATGGGCGGGCATCTGGCACCCCGGTGTGACACTGGCGTTGCGCGGCTGGGCCGGCAGCAGCTCCGAGACGCCCTGGGGCAATGTGTGGGGCGCCGACCATGGCGATCCCTGCGCGGTGGCGGCGGACGGCGAACGCGTCTACGTCGGCTGGGCCGGCGGCGAAGGCGCCAAGCCGCTGCTGGCCTGCACGCCCGAGGGCAAGATTCTCTGGAAGCAGATTCGCGGCGGCATTGCCACGGCCAGCTTGGTGGCCGCCGAGGCCGGCACCGTGTATGTCTGGAACGAACACGGACAGTATGCTCCCCGCAGCCTCTACCGCGTGGACGCCAAGACCGGCGGTTACAGCGTGTGGGAGGGCACGGACGCCACGGACCTGTCGATGGCCCAGGTCTTCGCCGGCGACGCGGAGGTGCCCGAGCGGCCCGACAGCCTGACGGCCGGTCGTGGCATGGTCTTCATGGGATTCGGCGGTCGCGGGCTGGTGGCGGTCGTGGACGCCAAGAGCGGCAAGACACTGCGTAAACTCGCCGTCCCCAAGGTCGGCGACATCGAACTCGGCCCCGATGGCATGCTGTATGCCATGTCCGAGGCCCGGAAGGTGCTGGCGGTCGACCCGCAGAGCGGCGCCATCCGCGAGGTCGGTGCGGTGCCGCTGGAAGGCAAGGACTGGGTCAGTTCAATCGCGGTCGATCCGGACGGCGAGATCTACTGCGGCATCCGGGGCGACCACCACTACGTGCAGGTGCTCGGAAAGGACGGCAAGCTCACCCGGACGATTGGCGTCAAGGCGGGACGGCGTCTAGCCGGTCTCTGGCAGCCGGAGGGCATGCTCCATGTGAGCGCGCTGGCGATTGACTCGCAGGGGCAGCTCTGGGTGACCGAGCAGGACGGCCTGCCGCGACGCGTCAGTGTCTGGAACGCCAAGACCGGGGCCTTTGCGAAGGAGTTCTTCGGATCGTCGACCTACGGCGCACTGGGAGCAGCGATCAACCCGGTGGACCCGTGCCTGATGGTCGGCCAGGGCTGCGAATGGCGCATTGACCAGAAGACGGGCCAGGCCACGGTGCTCGGCACCTTGGACCGCAATGGCATGATGGCCTCACGCTTTGGCTTCGGTCCGGGCGGGCGCCTGTACGTAGCCGTGACGCCCGCCTTCCTGCACGCGGGCGGCGCCATCCGGATCTTCGAGAAGATCCGCGACGGCGAGTGGAAACTGCGCACGCGGCTCGAACAGACCGAGAAGGACAAGCAGAAGCTCGTGGAGGTGTGGGCGGATGCGAATGATGATGTCCGCGAGCAGCCCGAGGAGGTCACGAGCTACCCGAACGACTTGGGCGGTTGGATCCAGGGCTGGTACATGGCCATCACGCCCGACCTCACCTGCTACGGCGGTATGAAGCAGATCAAGGTGACCGGCTGGACGAAGTGTGGCGCGCCGCTTTACGACCTGGGTCAGGCCAAGTTGCTGCCGGCTCCGTCCGATGCCGGGTACCGCGGCGGCATGGGCGCCCAGAGGAACGCGGGGTCGGCCGACAACCGCTTCGTGCTCTGGAACGGCGGTTACGGCGAGGATCACATGACGCTCGACTGCTACGAGATCGCCAGCGGCAAGAAGATGTGGAGTTACCCCAGCAACTTCACCGGCGTGCACGGCTCGCACCGCGCCTGCCCGCCCGAGGTGGGCATGATCCGTGGCGCCTACGACATCTGCGGGTCGGTCACGCTGCCCCCGCCCATCGGCAACATCTGGGTGATTCCGACCAACAAGGGGGAGTGGCACGCGCTCACTGAGCAGGGGTACTACCTGACGAAGTTCTGGGAAGGCGACCCGATGAAGGTTGAGTTCCCGGACAAGGCCGTGCCCGGCACCGACTGTACGCGCTGCCCGCCCGGCGCCGGCGAAGAGGCCTTTGGCGGTTCGGTCACCCTGGGCAAGGACGGTGTGTTCTCGATTCAGGGCGGTCACACCAGCTTCTGGAACATGCACGTGCAGGGGCTCGAGAAGGCGCAGGCGCTCGCCGGCGGCAAGCTCGCGCTGAGCGCGGCGGACGTCGAGACCGCGAAGGCGTACCGCCAGCGCTACCTGACGGCGCAGGAGGGCGGGCGCAAGCTGGAGATTGCCCAGGCGAAGCCAGCCTTCTCGGGTGACATTGAAAAGGACTTCGGCGCCAAGGCCATCAAGGACTTCTCGCGTCAGGACAATGCCAAGGTCCGCAGCGCGTTCGCGTGGGACCAGGCGAACCTGTATGTGGCCTGGCATGTGATGGACGATACGCCTTGGGTCAACGGGGCGGATGCGCCCGAGTTCCTCTATGCGCGCGGCGACACGGTCGACCTGCAACTCGCCACAAATGCGAAGGCCGACGCCAACCGCGACAAGGCGGAGTTGGGCGATCTGCGGCTGTCGATCGGTCCGTTCCAGGGCAAGCCAACGGCGGTGCTGTACCGTCGCGTCGTCGCGCAGGAATCCGACAAGAAGCCGATGAAGTTCAGTTCGGGCGTCTACCGCGATGGCGTCTGGATGGAGAGTGTGACCTTCCCCCAGACAGTTACGCTGCAGGTCAAGTTGGCCGACGACAAGAAGGGGTACGTGGTCGAAGCCGCCATTCCGTGGAGTCTGCTTGGTACGACGCCTGCGGCCGGTCTGGCCTTGCGCGGCGATGTCGGTGCGACCCACGGCAACAAGGCTGGCAACGACACGGTGCTGCGCTCGTACTGGGCCAACCTGAGCACGGGCCTGGTCAGCGACGAGGTCGAGGAGTTGATGATGGTGCCCCGCAACTGGGGTGAATTGGCCCTCAAGTAACTCCAAGGAGGTTGTCATGCTCATGAGAACAGGTTTGTGGCTTTCCTCGGTTCTGGTCCGGTGATTCTGACCGGTATGGCCCGCGTGGCGTGATGGCTTACGCGATGCGTTGGAGAGTGAACGTGCCTGGTGGTGCGGTGATCGTCAGGAACCGCGGCTGCCGCCACCGGAAAGCGTAGGAGTTCAAAACGCACGCCATGTCTGCAAGCGTGAATCAGCGCATTCGCCAACACCGCACCGGACATCTGCATCTGACGGTACAGACCTCGGACGGCCGGCCGCTGGCCGGCCGCGAGGTGACGGTCCGCCAGACGAGCCACAAGTTCCTTTTTGGCTGCAATCTGTTCCGCCTCGGCGCCGAAGCCGACCCCGGGCGCGAGGCCGCCTACCAGGCGCGCTTCGCCGACCTGCTCAACTTCGCGACGCTGCCGTTCTATTGGGGCGGCTACGAGCCGCGCGCGGGCGAGACGAAGCTCGAACGGCTGACCGCCATGGCGCGTTGGTGTGCGGAGCGGGGGATCGTGGCCAAAGGCCATCCGCTCTGCTACCACATGTCGGCCCCCGACTGGGCGCGGGCCCTGCCGTTTGCGGAGTTCAAGGCGCGCCAATTCGAACGCATCACGCGCGAGGTGGCCGGGTTTGCTGGTCTGGTCGATGTGTGGGATGTGATCAACGAGACCGTCTGGACCCCGGGCCATGAAGGCGGCAAGCACCCGCTGGCACGCGTGGCCCGGCGTCTGGGCCGGGTGGGACTGGTGAAGGAGACGTTCGCGCGCGCCCGCGCGGCCAGCCCGCTTGCGGCGCTCGTGCTCAACGACTGCGATCCCGTGCCGGCCTATGCGCGGCTGGTACGTGACAGCCTGGCGGCCGGCGCGGCGGTCGATATCGTCGGCATCCAGTCCCACATGCACAAGGGCTACTGGGGCGCGGAGAAGATCTGGCGGGTGTGCGAGGAGTACGCGCGCTTCGGCAAGCCGCTGCACTTCAGCGAGCTGACCATCCTCTCGGGCATCGTGCAGCCAGAGCACAGTTGGAGCAAGGCCCGCGACGACTGGTTCAGCACGCCGGAGGGCGAGGAGCAGCAGGCGCGGCAGGTGACGGAGCTCTACACGCTGCTCTTCTCGCATCCATCGGTCGAAGCCATCACGTGGTGGGACCTGGCCGATCAGGGCTGTTGGCTGGGCGCGCCCGGCGGTCTGCTGCGCAAGGATCTCTCGCCCAAACCGGCCTATGAGGCCCTGATGCGACTGGTAAAGGGCGCCTGGTGGACCGGACCGCAGAAGCTCGTGACCGACGCCCACGGGTGTGTGGTGTTCGATGGGTTCCTGGGCGACTACACGGTTGACGTCGGCGGAATGCAGGCGGGCGTCGGACTCGCGTGTCCGGGCAGTTCCCGTGCGATCGCGACCCTGGGCTAACTGGCCGTCGGCGGTGCAGGTCAACGTCGTGCACATCTTGCCTAGCGAGAACGCTGCCATCTGGGCGGCCGCCAGCAGTGTTGTCGAGCACGTCCAATGGGTGGGGGCCGCCGCGCCGGCGGTCAGCCGTTCCCGAGTTCGGTGGCGCTGGTCGGCATGCGCGACATCCGCGACTACCCGCCTTCGCAGAGCTACGGCGCGGCAAGCAAGGCTCAGGTCCGCCCCGGTGGTACCACCCTCGGCTCGGCCAGCCCCTTCAACATCGCGGCCAAGTCGCTGACGCTGGCTATCTTTACCGAAGCCGAGGTCGCCAGCCTCTACGCCCAGCACACTGCCGACACGGGGCAGGCCTTCCCGCCCGAGGCCGTGGCCCGCGCCTTTTGCTGGAGCCAGCTACTCCACGCAGGAGTCCCTTTCGCCCGGCCTGGTCCACCGCTGGTTCGCGGACAACCGGCTCGACATGACAGGCCTGTTGCGCGGCTTCCAGGAGTTCTGGCGCGAGAACGCCGATGTCTGGGTGGAGAAGCACGATTACCGCGAGGCCGCGCCGCACCTGATCCTGACGGCCTTCCTGCAGCTGCGGCGCGAAGGAAGGCTGGCTGGTGATCTTCGACCGCCGTCCCAAGCGCACCTGGAAGCAGCGTATTTTCTGGCACACAGTCGCGCGCGACGCACGCACGCTTCACGTCGTCGGCGCGTGACCGTTCCCGGTGACCGCCGAGTTGGAGCACGAGGACGAAGACGAGTGTCCACGCGAGGGCGATGCCGGAGGCGGCGAGAACAGAGTTGCGCATGGAGGTCGGAGGGAGTAAAGTGAGGCTATGGATTACAGAGACATCATCACGATTGAGCCCGGCAAGAGGAGCGGGAAGCCCTGCATTCGCGGCATGAGGATCACCGTCTCTGACATTCTCGAGTATCTTGCCTCTGGCATGAGCGTTGACGAAATCCTGGGCGATTTCCCCGAGCTTACAGCGGAAGACATTCGCGCTTGCCTTGCCTTTGCGGCACAACGCGAGAGGCGGTTGGTCGCCGCGGTAGCATGAAGCTGCTGTTTGACCAGAATCTTTCCGTCAAGCTCATCCCGACCCTCTCGGCTGTCTTCCCTGGCTCAAAGCACCTGAAAGATTTCGGCCTTACCCGGGAACAGGACGAGCCGATCTGGTCCTTCGCCAGAAAGAACGGCTTCACGATCGTCTCGAAGGACTCGGACTTCCTCCATCTCGCCATGCTGCGAGGGCACCCGCCCAAGGTGGTGCATATCCGCCTCGGCAACTGCTCGACCAAAGCTCTCGCACGGCGCTTGCTGGCGGAAGAGCAAACGATCAAGGAGTTCATTGCCGATCCGAGCGAGTCCTTGCTCAACATCGAGTAGGGCGGAATCACGCCCGAACTAGACTTCTCGTTCCGAGAAATCAAATGTTTCCTGGCTGCATTTCGTCGCGACAGTCGGTCGAACGCAAGAAATTACCCGCGATCGAGGTTCGCGGCGCGGGGTCGAAGCTGAGTCTGGCCCAACCAGTTGCAGTTGGAACTCGATACTCCCGCGGCGGTATTCCGCCGCATGCAGCGAGGGTCCGCCTGACTTCCGCTGTTGCTTCGTGCTCTTCGCGTTCTTCGTGGTGAACAGAATGTGGTTTGCAGCACCTATCACCGCTCCCGCGTTCCATTGCTCGTCGCTTCGGCCGGGCTGGTCGCTGCGGCGCGCCGTGGCGTTGGCTCTCGCGGTACTACCGCTGCTGGCATCCGGGAACGGCGCGGCGGCGCCGGCCTTGGTCGTGAACGTGGAACCGCGGACCACGTCCGATGGCGCGCTCGAAGTGCTCGACGCGGTCGCGCCCGCCACCTCAAACGCGACTGAGACCCTGTTCGCGCTGCCCCTGCCGCCGCCCTCCGCGGAGGGGCTGACCGTGTTCTGCTATGGTGCGTCGGCGGTTGGTGATGCCTGGTTGCCATCCGCGCCCGCGGACGCACGGGCCAGCCTCGCGGTTGTGACGCTGCCCGCGCCCCAGCCCGATGGTGTGTTGCGCGTGGCCGTGGCGGCCGCTGCCACCGAGGATGCCGGCGGCGGCCGGCCCGGCTTTCGGGCCGTGCTGCCGTTTCTGCGCGTGCAGCCGGGACGCCATGCCAACATCGCACCGCGCGCGGCGGTGAGCGTCAGCAGCGCGGATACGCCCAGCGAGGGCTTCCAGCCGCGACCGTGGGTGAACCGTCCCGAGACCCTCACCGATGGATTCGTCGACGCGCGGCAGAACTTCGCGACCGCCCCACGTGCTGCGCCACTGTCGCCGGAAGCGCCAGAGTGGATGATGCTGGTCTGGGACGTGCCGCAGTGTCTGGCCGGATTTGCACTGTTCTTCGGGAGTCACGACCGCGGCCTCGGCGATTTCGTGGCAGAGGTCTATACCGGGACTGGCGACCCGCGCTTCGCGGCTCAGGCGTCTCGTGACTGGCGCACACTGCCGCTGCCGACGCCGGCCGAGTCGGCCTTCCGCCGTGGGCGCATCCATACGCTGGCGCGGTCGGTCACGACGTCCGCGCTCCGCCTGCGCTGCACGGGCGGCGTGATGCCGCCCGGCCTCGGTGAGATCGTGGTACTTTCACCGGTGGCGAACGATGGGGCCGACGGCCGCGTGGCGGAGGGTGATCCCGCGGGCGCGGAACTGGCGCCGATCCGCTTCGCGTTGCCCGAGCCCGCCACGGTGACGCTCCAGATCCGCGATGCGGATGGACGCGTGGTCGCGAACCCCGTCGCGGGCGTACGTTTTCCGGCCGGGACGAACACGGCCTGGTGGAACCTGGAGGACGTCGCGGGCGACCTTGTCACGCAGCCCGGCAGCTACCGCTGGCAGGGCCTGTACAATCCCGGCCTGCGGGTCGACTACCGCTTCTCGTACTACCCGACGCCGGTCGCCGGCATGCCGTGGCACACATCCGACCGCACGGGCGGCTGGCTGGCGGACCACGAGCTGCCACGCTCGATCGCGCGCGCCGGCGACCGCCTGTGGCTAGCCGCATACGGCGAAGCTGGCGATTCGATCGTCGAGGTCGATGGCGCGGCCCGCAAACTGTGGGGCATCGACCGCGTCTTTCGCGACCAGCGCGTCGGACTGCTGTGGCGTTTCCCGGAGCCGCCGGCGTCGGAGGTGCTGGCGGAGACGAGCCTCTTCGATGAACACTTCGGCGGCATCCTGCAGCGTGTGCGCGACGCCGACGGGCGTGATCGCTACTTCTACGTCGTCGGCAAGACCCACTGCTCGGTGGTGGAACTCACGGGGCTCGACCGCATCCGTCGGCTGGCGGGGGCACCGCTGGAGGTGACCGCCAGGCAGGTTGTGGCTGCAACCCAGCGCCGCCAGGCCGCGGCGGCCCGCACCCAGCCGCCCAGGACCTACCTGGTGACGAACGTGGTCGCCGGAGCCATCGCCATCGACGGCGACGACCGCGACTGGCCGGGCGGGGAGCGCGTGGAAGGCTGCGCGCTCGCGTACGACCGCACGCATCTCTACATCCTGCACCGCGCGCGCGATGACCGTGCGCCCTTCGCGAACGCGGGCGACAATCCGCTGCGGCTCTTCGCCAGCGGCGACGTGGTCGACGTCATGCTCCAGACCGGCGTTGGCCTTGATCCGCGCCGCCTGAAGGCCGGGCCGGGCGACATCCGCCTCAGCATCGCCATGCTCGGCGGCGCGCCGGTGTGCGTGCTCTACGACTACCTCGTTCCCGGATTCGCGGGCGAACGTATCGCGTTCAGCTCCCCCTGGCGTACGCAGTGGTGCGACCGAGTGACCGTGCTCGCGAACGCACGTGTGGCGGTGATGCGCCGCTCGGGCGGCGATGTGGCTGTCGAGGCCGCGGTTCCGCTGGCCGACATTCACCTTGCGCCCGCGAAGCTCGGCGAGACGCGCGGCGACCTCGGACGCATCTGGAGCGATCAGACGGGCAGCGCCACCGCGCGACGCACTTACTGGGCGAACCGCCAGACCGCGCTCCTGTCCGATCTCCCAAGTGAGGCGGGTGTGCAACCGAACCTCTGGGGACTTTTCCGCTTTGCACCCCCGATCGAGGTTCCCCACAAGGAGTCCGCTGATGTCACCCGATGATCCGTCGCGCGCCGCGGGCGGCGTCTGCCGCCGGTACCCGCGCGGGCTTTCCGGCTTGTGCGCGGCCGCCGCAATCCTGCTGGCCGGCGCCGCGGTCGGCGCGTCGGCCGCCGATGACGACGTCTTCGGCGCACCGCCGGCGCCGATGACGATGGCGTTGCGCGCGGGCGCGCCGCGGACGAACGGACTGCTGCGTCTTTTGACGGTCGAGGAGCGTGTCGGCGTCGGCCGGAGCAACGAACTCGTGCGGGCGCCGCTGTTCCTCCATGCTGGCGAGTGTGCGGCGCCCGACGCCCTCGCGCTGTATGCCGCCGAGGATGTCCGCTGCGAGCGACCCCTGCCGTGGCAGGCCGACGATATCCGGCGCGACGCGACCGGCGCCGTGAGCCGCCTGCACCTGTACTTCGAAGCCGACCTGGCGCCGTGGCAACGCCGTCAGTTCCTGCTGTACGCACGCACCCATGGTGCACCGGCCATGCCCGCCGTGCCCATGGAGGTGCGCGATGGTCGTGTTACGTTGCGCGGCGCCGACCTGGCCGTGACCTTCCTCGCCGACGGTCCACGCGCTGGCGGCATCGTGGCGCTCGAGTCGGCGGCCGGTGCCGTGGCGATTCCGTCGGGCGTGCTCGGGCCGCGTGTGACGCTGCGCCGCCAGGACGTCGAGCTGCGAACGATGCGAGAGACGCCGGTTTCCTACGCCGAACCGGCCTCAATGGAAGTGCGCGCGCTGCGGTACGGCACGGGCCCGCTCTTCGCCAAGTGGGTGGTGCGCATCGGTCCTCCCGGTGTGCCCGACGCCGCCGAGTACACCTACCGCCTGCCGCGTCGCGGCGGCCTGCTGATCCAGACGGCACGCTTTCTTCCGGAGGAGCCTGACAGCCTGCAGGTGGTCGGCACCACGGGCGGCGACCTGCTTCACGGCCGTCTGGTGCTCGGTCGCGACGCGGCCGGCTTGCGCGTAGTCGACGTGCCGGCCGGGCTGCGCCGCCTGCTGCGCCGCGCGAGCGGCCACCAGAACCAGGCACTGGTCCACGCCGCGTCGGGTGTGAGCCTGCTCGCGATCCCCTACGTGCAATCCGGCGCCAGCGCCATCGTTCTGGGCGCCGACGGCACCGTGGCTTTTGCCGGTCCGCGGACCTTCACGCGCCACGAGGATGGAGACAGCGGGTCCATCCGGGCCTTCTGGTGCGAGACGCGCTATGTCTTCGGCCGCGCCGTGACGGTCGACGCCCTCTGGCTGGCGAGTCTGCCGCACATGCAGACGCTGACGGCCATTGTGGACGAGCCGGGCATCGGGCCGGTCGACCTGACCTTGGAACTGGCCGCGCTGGCACCCTCGTTCCGGAAGATCACGAACTGGGGGCGCGGCTGGCAGCAGACGGCCGCCATTGCCTACATCGAGCGTAACGAGGGCGAGTGGCGGCGGATCCTCGCCGGCGTTGCGGCCGGGCGGGCAGGGGACCGCAGCGACGAGACTTCCGTGGACCACTGGCTGCCCGGCTGGGCGCGCGTCGGGCCCGGCGAGACGCCGCGACGTCCGTCCGGATGGAAGATCGACTACGGGCGCATGGACCCCTATCACATCGGGTTCGCGGCCGGCAGCATGCCCGCGTTTGCCGCCACCCTGGCGCCGTCCGAGCGTCTTGACCGCATCTGTCTTGCCGTCGCGCGCGCCTCGCGTCTGACCAACGGCAGCGTCGACGGGTATGGCATGCCCTATCTGAACTGCTTTTCGACGGCCTTCAACATGCAGGCCGGTTCGGTCCTCTTCGGGCTCCACAGCGGCCGGGCCATGGACGATCCCGGCCTTTCACAGTTCTATCGCGATGTGACGCGCCAGAACGGCGTGCTGGCCATCTACGGCCGTGGTCAGCGCGCTTACACGAGCGCCTTGCGCGGGGCCGGCCAGTCCGACCTGCTGTATGAGGCGATCAGCGACTTCTGGTTGCGCACGGCCGAGCTGCATACCGGAGAGGACCTCTGGCTGCACCCGGCTGTCTATGGACGCTACACGGACGCC
This sequence comes from uncultured Lentisphaerales bacterium, assembly GCA_964652365.1. Taxonomy (GTDB): domain Bacteria; phylum Verrucomicrobiota; class Kiritimatiellia; order RFP12; family CAZZCT01; genus CAZZCT01. The sequence continues at coordinate 24,390 of CAZZCT010000001.1, read as the reverse complement.
ATCGACGTCTGCGCCGACCTCTGCCACCGCGCTCCCGGGGCGACGGACATCGCCTCCTGGCCGCGCGCCAACTTCTTCCGGACGCAGACGCACGACCACCGTTGGGAGGCCTGGGACGCTGCGCCCTACGTCGGGCTCTTCCGCGTGGCCGGCGATCCCGTGCCGCCGGGGCTGACCGAGGCCGCCTACTTTGTGCGTCACCGGGTCGGCCGCCACGTCAACTGGTCCGAGCTCTTCAACCACTTCCATGCCGCGGTGAACCTGAACGCCGCGCGGCAGCGGTACCAGCCGTTGGTGGCGCCGCCGTTGCCGGCCGGCGTCACGGTGGCGGCCGCGCGGCCGGGGCGGCGGGTGACGTGGGAACCGGCAGCCGGCGCCGCCACCTACCGCATTTACCGCTCGGAGCAGGAGGGCGGGCCGTGGACCCTGCTGAACTCGCCGTACGTTGTTGGCCGTGCGCGCGAGACGCTGACGGTTTGCTCATATGAAGACGCGCGCGGAGCGGCTGCGCATGTGTACCACGTGACCGCCCTCGACGCCCGCGGCATCGAGAGCCGCTGGTTCTCGGACGAGCCGGTGCCGCAGCCCGGTGGGGCGAGATGGAGCGAGGGGCCGTGAACAGAGGCAGTTTCCCGCTGGCGCTGGCATCGGTATTCGGGGCGATTGCGCTGGCCGCGGCGCCGTCCGAGCAGGTGCTCGATGCGAACTGGTGGCTGCGCAGCGCGGCGGGCCTCGCCGGCGACGGCGTCGCGCTAAGCACTGGCGGTATAGTTACGAACGGGTGGTTGCCAGCCGTGGTGCCGGGTACGCTGCTGACCACTTACCTGGCCAACGGCCGGTTCCCGGACCCGTACTACGGGCTCAACAACCGGCGAGAGACCGGGCTGATCCCGGACATTACCGTGCCGGGAACGGTCTTCGCGTCTCCGCATTGGTACAGAACCCGTTTCAGTCTGAGGCCAGAGTTTCGCGGACGGACCGTCTGGCTGGAGCTGAAGGGGATCAACTGGAGGGCCGACGTGTGGCTGAACGGAGCCCGCGTCGGGACGATGGCGGGCATGTTCAGGCGTGGGTTGTTCGACGTCACGGCGCACGTGGTCGCAGGCGACAACACGCTGGCGGTCCAGATCCACCCGCCGGACGATTTGGGGCAGGCCGGCGACCAGCAGACGATCGCGCGCACGCCGGCCACCATGCTTCAGACCTGCGGTTGGGACTTCACCTTCCCCGACGGGGTCCGCGACCGGAACCTCGGCATCCACCGGTCGGTGCGCGTCTTCGCGAGCGGGCCTGTGATCGTACGCGACCCTTTCATGGCGACAGTGGGAGTGCCCGACCGAACCGCGGAGCTGGAACTCCGGGCCTTTCTGGTCAACGCCTCGGATCGGGAACAGGCCGGAACGCTCCGGGCCGCGTTCGCTGGCGCGCGCGTGTCCGAACCGGTGACGCTGGTGGCCGGGGAGACGCGCGAGGTCACGCTGACTTCGAAGACCCACTCCGAACTGGTGGTGAACCGCCCCCGCATCTGGTGGCCGGTCGGTCGCGGAAAGCCGGAGTTGTATGACCTGCAGGTGGCGTTTGTCGGCACGGGCGGCGTTACCTCGCACGTGGCCTGCACGACCTTCGGCGTCCGGTCGATCGTAACCGACACGTCGTTCAACAACCAGATGACCTTCCACGTCAATGGCCAGCGACTGTTTGTCTCGGGCGGCAATTGGCTGCCCGACGCCATGCTGCGCGACACGGAACGGCGTTACGAGGCCCAGGTCCGCTACGTCGCCCAGGCGGGAGTGAACCTCTTGCGGTGCTGGAGCGGAGGCGGTGTGGAGGATGACGCCTTCTTCGACGCGTGCGATCGGCACGGCATCCTGGTGTGGGTCGAGTCGGGACTGTCGGGGCCCGTCGTGTTGCCGGACGACGCTGCCAAGGCCCTGCACGTGGAGAACTGGCGGGACGTGATCCATCGCGTACGGCGCCACCCCTGCGTAGCCCATTATTGCGCGTCCAACGAAGGTCCGGACGTGCCCGGGATGCGCGAGGCAGCCGCGGCCGCGGACGGCACGCGCGGCTACACGGCCAACTCTCAGGATCAGGGTGAGCGGGGAAATCCCTACCGCTATCTGGGCGCGAACGGCATGTACGATCACACCATCTCAGATATCTGGGGGGCGGGGCCGCAGGGGCCCCTGGCGGGATTCAACACCGAAAGCGGCGTGGCCTGCCTGCCGTCCATCGACAGCCTCCGCGAACACGTGCCCGAGGCCGCCCTGTGGCCGCCCGATGCTGAGGTATTCCGCTACCAGGACGGCGGCGGATTCTACCGGATCATGGCGTTCGTGGAGGAGGGGTGCAGCCAGTATGGCGATTTCGACGTGCCGGACCGCGCCGGACGTGTGGGTGCGGAGAACTATGCCTACAAGGGGCAGGTGCTCGGAGCCATGCTGTTCCGTGGCCTGGCCGAGGTCTGGAAACGGAATAAGTGGGACTTTGCCGAACGGAAGTCCGGCGGCTACGCACTCTGGACGGTTAACAGCACCCAACCGCAGGTGATCGGCCGGCTATACGACCACAGTCTGGAGCCCAATGCGGCACTCTACTACCTCGCCCATGCCAACCAGCCGCTCCATGCGCAGTACGACTACTGGAAGAACGACGTGGCCATCGTCAACGACCTGCCGGAATCCACCGGACCACTCGATGTTCGCGCCGAGGTGCGGAATCTGGATGGACGTGTCGTCTGGAAAGGCGCGGCATCGGCCGGACTCGGGCCCGACAGCACGGCGATCGGGCTCCTGCATGTTCCGGCGAAAGATGCCGCCGGGTTCGACGACGTGCATTTTGTCTGCGTTGAACTGCGGGGGATCGACGGTCTGCGCCTTGACTCGCATGTATACTGGCGTTCACGGCGCGATCCCGGGTACGGGGCGGACGGTCCATTCACGGCACTGGGGACCATGCCCGGCGCGCGGCTCGTGGTGAAGACGGTGGAAAAGAGGGCCGATGGTCGTCGCGAGTGGACGGTGACCCTGGACAACCCAACGGCGCCGCTCGCCTTCTTCCTGCACCTCACGGTGCGCGGAGCGCCGGCCGGAAGACTGGTGCGGCCCTGCCACTACAGCGACAACTACTTTTCGATTCTGCCGGGCGACTCACGCACCGTCAGGATCGACTTCGCCGAATCTGACGTGAAGGGCGAGGAGCCGATCCTGGCGATCGAAGGATGGAACATCGCGGCGTGCAAGGTGGTGGTGCCCGGAAGTGCCGAGACGCCGGACCTTCCGCCGTCACAGCCAGCCAAGCCGCGCGTGAACCTGGCGCTCGCGCGACCAGTCACGGTTTCCACGTCTGACGACAAGGCCGGCAAGCCCGCGATGGCGGTGGACGGCGACCCGGCCACGCGCTGGTCGAGCGAGCACCACGACGCCCAGTGGATTCTGGTTGATCTCGGTTCCATTCGTGCGATCCGTCGCTTGGTTCTGCGCTGGGACCCCGCCTATGCGCGCAACTATGCAGTGCAGTGTGCGGATTCGGCTGGCGGACCCTGGGTGACGGTGCGTGAAGTGAGGGCGGCCGATGGTGGGATCGACTACCTGCCGGGGCTTGATGCCAGCGGCCGTTATCTGCGGCTTGACCTCAAGACGCGCGGTAGTCCATGGGGGTTTTCACTCTGGGAGCTCGAAGCCTATGAGTGATCCCCGCCGTGAGGCGCTCGCCGCTGAGCAGTATGGAGGGTTGGAGATGACAATGGCAGGCAACATGGCAGCAGGCGCGGCACCAACGCTTCCGAGTCCGGAGCACGTGGCCTGGGCCGATGCCGAGATCGGGGTGATCATCCATCAGGACTTGGAGACCTACGATCCCAGCTACACGGTGGCAACGGGCGCCTTGCCCGCGGCTTCGGTCTTCGATCCGTCTGCACCGGACACGGATCAGTGGCTGGCGACGGCCAAGGCCGGTGGGGCCACCTATGCGGTTCTGGTGGCCAAGCATTGCAGTGGGTTCTGCCTGTGGCCCACGGCTGCCTATGATTTCTCGGTGCGGCAATCGCCATGGAAGCAGGGCCAGGGCGACCTTGTGGCGGACTTCATGGCTTCCTGCAGGAAGTACGGAATCCGGCCCGGCCGGCGAGCGCATTCGCGCGTATGTTGTGGAGCAGTTGACGGGAGGCGTCTGGCAACCCCTGTGCGCGGGGGTTTCGGTGGGCCACAAGCGGATTGACCGGTTCCCCGTCACGCCCGCCAGGCGCGTGCGGCTGCGCATCACGGCGGCGGTCGGCACTCCCATCGTTCGGAGTTTCCGCGTATACTGAACTCGCAGTTCCGGGGATTCCGAGGCTGCGCCAAGGAGAGCTGAGCTGATGAATGCAGTGAGCATGGGCGCGAAAGGACGCGGAACGGGACTCACGCTGGATGCGGCGGGGTACTTCGTGCGCAACGGCCGGCGGATCGTGCCTGTCGGCGTGAACTACTGGCCGGGATCGTGCGGTGTCGAGATGTGGCAGGCCTGGCCGGAGGATGAGATCTGCCGCGACCTGGACATCGTTCGCGACCTGGGCCTCAACTGCGTGCGCTTCTTTCTGCGCTGGCAGGAGTTCGAGCCGGAGGAGGGGCGCTACGACGCGGCGTCGTTCGAGCGACTCGACCGTCTGATGGGCTTCTTCCGCGAGCGCGACCTGCTGGCCCAGCCCTCGCTGATCGTGGGCGGCATGAGCGGCGGCCGCTTCTGGCCGGCCTGGAAGCGGGGGCGCAACGTATTCACCGATCCGGTGATGATCGAGCGCGCGGCTGCCTTGGGCGGGCGCGCGGCCGCCGTGCTGGCGCCCTACCATCCGTGGCTGGCAGGCATCGACTACGGCAACGAACTCGATGGCGTCGAACCGGCCGAGCCGTCGCAGATCCGCCATTGGTGCCAGACGCTGGCCGGCGCGATCCGCCGCGCCTACCCGCAGGCCCTGCTGATCTCGGGCGTCAGCGGCGGGCCCGTGGCGCACGACAGCAGCTGGCGATACACTGACGATCTCGGTACCGACTTCCACAGTTATCACTGTTATCCGGTCCCGCACTGGACCGGCCTGCGCTTCGACGGTATCACCGGCCGCTACGCCCAGGCCCTGATGCCGCATGGGGTTTCGTCCATCCGGGCCCACGGTCCGGTCATGGTGCAGGAGTTCGGCACCTTGATCACGGGCGCGGCGGCGCCGCAGGATGCCTACCTGCGGGCGGTCCTGCCGGCCGCCTGGAATGCCGGCGCCAACGGCTTTCTGTGGTGGTGCCTCCGGGATATCCGGTCACGAGCCTACAACTACGTCCGTACGGCGATGGAGGGCACGTTGGGGCTGGTCGACGACGCCGGCCGGGTGAAGCCGGGGCTCGAGGCCTTCATCGAGTTCGCCCGCGACGTACAGCACCTGCCCGCGCCCGAACGGCGCCACCCCGTGGCCCTCTACTGGCCCAAGCACTTCTACAGTCGCGAGAACCCCTGCAGTGTTGGCAACGATGCCAGTTCGGTACACAACCGCAAGCTCTCGGCCTTCCATGCCCTGGCGCTTGGCGGCACGGACTGCGGGCACGTGGTGGGAGGTCAGCCCATCCCCGCGCACGTCCGCACGATCGTCATCGCCGGATGCCATCTCGACGCCGACGAGGCCGTGGCACTGACCGCGTGGGTCGAAGCCGGCGGCCGGCTGCTGTGGCACGCGCCCTTCTGGCACGAGTGGGGTCCGGACCAGTCGCGGCTGCTGGGCGCGCGCCCCGCCGACTTCGGTCTGCAGCGCGACTGCCAGGTAACGGCCTTCGGCACCAACTGGCCCTTCCGTTCGTGGCACACACCAGAGGAGTGCCGGCTCGAACTGAACCCCTGCGGCGCGGTGGCGGTCGGTTGTGACGACCAGGGCTTCCCGATGCTGTGGCGCCACGACCTGGGCGCTGGCCACGTGCTCTTCTGCCTGGCCTCGGTCGAAGAGGCGATCTTGAACTCACTCACCGACCCGCCGGCCCGCGACCGCTGGGCCGGCTGGTATACCGGGGCGCTTGCACTGCTGGAAAAGGGGGGGGCGCCGGTATGACCACAGAGGTAAAGCTCGACGCGCGCGAACGCGTGTCGCTGGATCTGGGATGGAAGTTCAAGCTGGCCCAGGGCGATCTGCTGCAGCCGTACGAGACGTGGCTCAAGGCCGGCGACTTCCGGCAGGGACCGCCGTCCAAGGCATACGCCGATGCCGACTGGCGCGACGTGGACCTGCCGCATGACTTCGTCGTGGAGGGCGAGTTCATCGACGAAGCGCACTACATTGCGCGGGAGCCGCAGACCCATCACACGGTGCATGGCTCCAAGCCGGGCGGCGTCGGCTGGTACCGGCGGCGCCTGACGGTCCCGGTGGAAGACCTCGGCCGGCGGATCTACCTTTTCTTCGATGGCGTCTTCCGCGATAGCCGCGTGTACCTGAACGACTATTGTGTCGGCCGCCATGCGTCCGGCTATACGAGTTTCTGGTACGACGTGACCGACCTCGTGGAGTACGGTGGCGAGAACGTGCTGGCGGTGCGGGCGGACGCGCGGCGGCCCGAGGGCTGGTTCTACGAGGGCGGCGGCATCTACCGCCATGTGTGGCTCGTCAAGACCGCCGCACTGCACGTCGCGCCCTGGGGGACGTATGTGACCTCCGAGCTGCTGCGTGACGGTCCGCGGGTGTCGGCCCGCGTCCGCGTCGAGACGACCTTGGCCTGCCGCCTGCCGGCCGACACGCACTGCACGCTGGTCAGCACGCTCGCCGATCCCGACGGCCGGACCGTCGGCGAAGCGCGCGACGAGCTGAGTTGTCCGGCCGGCATCGAGACAACGGCGGTGCAGTTCCTCGACGTGCACGCGCCGCGCCTCTGGCACACCGGCCATCCCGTCCTGCACACGCTCGGTACGCGCGTGCTCGTCGACGGCTGCGAGGTGGATGCCTACGCGACTACCATAGGTATTCGAGAAGTGCGGTTCGACCGCGACGCGGGACTGCTGCTCAATGGAGAGCCGGTCAAGATGAAGGGCGTCTGCTGCCACCAGGACCATGCCGGCGTGGGGGTAGCGCTCCCCGACCACCTGCAGGAGTTCCGGCTGCGGCGGCTCCAGGAGATGGGCTGTAACGCCTACCGCTGCGCGCACAATCCGCCGACGCCGGAACTGCTGGATGCCGCCGACCGGCTGGGCCTGCTGGTGATGGACGAGAACCGGCGCCTGAGCAGCACGGCCGAGGAGCGGGCCGATCTCGAGGCCCTGGTCCGGCGCGACCGGAATCATCCCAGCGTGGTGCTCTGGAGCCTCGGAAACGAGGAGTTCTTCACCCAGTGGACGCCGCAGTCCGGACGGATTGCGCGGACGCTGCGCGACGTCGTCCATCGGGTGGATCCGTCGCGCCCGGTCACGCTGGCGATCTGCTTCTGGAACCCGGCTCTCAACAAGACCGACTCGCTCGATCACCTCCCCGTGCCGTCGGCCGACGTCGACGTGATGGGCTTCAATTACGTGGGCGAGTACTGGGGCCCCTACCACGAGCGCCGCCCGAATCAACCGACCGTGGTGTCGGAGGCGTCGACGCCTTCGCAGACGCGCGGCTGCTACGAGACCGACGACGCCCGCGGCCGGATCGGGTGGCTCGACCCGCGCAGCAACTGGGCGGCGGCCGAGGACCACTGGCAACGCGTGGCCACGCAGCCATACCTGAGCGGCATCTTTCTGTGGACCGGCTTTGACTATCGCGGCGAGCCGTCCCCGCACGGCTGGCCGGCGATCGGATCCCACTTCGGCGTGCTGGATACGTGCGGCTTTCCGAAGGATGCCTACTACTACTATCGGGCCATGTGGCAGGGCGAACCATTGGTGCACGTGCTGCCGCACTGGAACTGGCCTGACAAGGTCGGGCAGCCGATGCGGGTAGCCTGCTACACCAACTGCCCGGAAGTCGAACTGCTGGTCAACGGGTGCAGCCAGGGACGGAAGAGTGTGCCGTTCGCTGGCCATGCCGAGTGGGCGGATGTCATCTACGCGCCGGGTTGCATCGAAGTCTGGGGACGCCGAGATCAACAGGTCGTTGCCAAGGAGCGCGTCGAGACTACCGGGCCCGCGCATGGACTGCGGCTGACGCCTGATCGGGCACGCATCGCCGCCAGCACCGGCGACGGCTGCGTGGTCGACGTGGCCGTGGTGGACCGCGAGGGGCGCGTGGTGCCTGAAGCCGACAACGAGATTACCTTCCAGTTGGAAGGGGGTGGCGACGTGCTGGGCGTGGGCAACGGCGACCCCGCCAGTCACGAGCCCGACAAAGCCGGTCACCGGCGCGCGTTCCACGGGCTGTGTCAAGTTATCCTGCGCAGCGGGGCCGAACCCGGACACTTGATTCTGACAGCGCGGGCGCCCGGTCTGGCATCCGCGCGGGTCGCGATAGCAAAGGAGTCGCACGTATGACGGTGCCATCTTACGAGGATCGCCTGAAGTGGTTTCACGAGGCCCGCTTCGGCATGTTCATCCACTGGGGTCTCTACGCGTTGCTGGGGCGCGGTGAGTGGGTGATGTTCAACGAACGGATGCGGCCCGGCGAATACGCCAAGCTGGCGCGGCGTTTCACGGCCCGGAAGTTCGATGCGCGCGCGTGGGCGGGGCTGGCGGTCGAGGCCGGGATGAAGTACGCGGTCCTCACGGCCCGGCACCACGACGGATTCTGCCTCTACGACAGCCAGGTGTCGGACTTCACGTCGGTGAAGACGGCGGCGAAACGCGACTTCGTGGCCGAGTACGTGGCGGCGTTGCGCGAAGCCGGGTTACGCGTGGGCATCTACTACTCGCTGCTGGACTGGCGCTTTCCGGGCTATTTTGAGCCCGAGCGCCATCCCGACAGCGCCGCCGCGCTGGTGGCGCAGGCACATGCCCAGGTGCGCGAGCTGATGACGAACTATGGCCGGATCGATGTGCTGTGGTACGATGGCGATTGGATTGCCCATGGCCTGAAGAAGCTCGACGTGGCCGCCTTCTGGCGGGCGCGCGAGCTGAACGCGATGGCGCGCAGTCTGCAGCCGCACATCCTGATCAACAACCGCTGCGGCGTGCCCGAGGATCTCGATACGCCGGAACAGCACGTGACCGCCAGTGCGGCCGGCCGCGGCTGGGAGTCGTGCATGACCATCGGTGACGCCTCGGGATGGGGCTACACGCGCCACAACCCGAACATGAAAAGCCTGCCGCAACTGGTGCAGAACTTGGTGACGGCTGCGACGGGCGAGGGCAACCTGCTGTTGAATGTCGGTCCGCGGCCGGATGGAACCATCCGACCCGAGGAGGTCCGCCGGCTGAAGGCCATGGGGCGCTGGTTGCGCGCGAACGGTGAATCGGTCTATGGCTCGCAGCGACTGGTCTTCCGGAATCAGTTCACGCAGTCCGCCTGGCATCTGGGCCCCTGGACCCGCAAGGGGAACACAGGCTATCTCCACGTCTTCCGCTGGCCGGGGAGCGAAGCGGTCATTCCCTGCGTGGACACGCCGGTCCGTAGGGCATCGCTGCTGGCCACGGGCGCCGCGGTGAAGGTACGGCAGGAGGCGTACAGCGGCCGGCTGATTCTGACCGGCCTGCCGGCCCGCCCGCCCGATGCGGCGGACACCGTGATTAAGGTTGAGTTCGACGGTCCGCCCGAGAGCCTGCCGGAATCCGATCTGGCGGCGTGGCTGAGCGGCTCTTGCATAACCCCTGTAAGAGCCCGGAAACAGGGTTCAGGGTGTCAGGGTTCAGGCGGGAATCGCATCCTGAACCCCGAACCCTGAACCCTCTGCCCGCACAAGGGATCTTGTGCCAGGACCTCAGGAATAGATTGCATGAATTTCACGTGGACCCTGACGGGTGGAATTGTGCGCGACGCCGCCCCACCTTTGCTGGCGGGGGCGCAGGCCTACCGCGCAACGTCTGAGCGCGATGGCCTGGAGTGCCGCTTCGAGCCTGGCGCGCTGGCCGGCTTTCGCTACCTGACCGCCGACTTCCTGCTCGACGGCGTCAACACCGCCATGTTTCAACTGGAACTGACCGAGGGGGATGGCGGTCCGACCTTCGGAGTCTGGTTCGGATTTCTGAACCAATGCCAGGCGCGCATGCGTCTGCCGCTCAATCTGGTGGACCAGCACACCCGCTGCCATCCGCGCGAGGGCGCCTGGAAGAACATCATCTGCTGCCGCGATCGCGTGGACCTGGGCCGCGTGGACCGTTGCCGTCTCTTCGTGCTGCGCAAACCGCCCGAGGACGTGCGCTGGTGCATGACGCCGCTCCATGCCGTGACCGAGCCGCCGCCGATGCTGACAGACCCCCTGCTGCCCAAGGGTGTGCTGGTCGATGCGCTGGGGCAGAACGCCCTCAAGACCTGGCCGGGCAAGACCCGCGACGAGGCCGAACTGGTGGCGCGCTTGCGGCGACAGTGCGACGAAGCCCCGCAGGCCGTCTGGCCGGCGGGCTACTCACGCTGGGGCGGCTATGCGCCGGTACGCTTCGATGCCACGGGCTTCTTCCGCACCCAGCATGACGGCCGCCGCTGGTGGCTGGCGGACCCGGATGGGCACCCGTTCTGGTCGACCGGTCCGGACTGCACCGGCATCGGCGGGCAGGCCGCCTACGAGGGTCTTGAGCGCGCGCATGCCTGGATGCCCGAGCCGGGCGGCGCCTTCGCCGAGGCCTTCAGCCGCGCGGGCGAATTCGGCGGCTTCAAGCGCGAGTTCAGCTTCCTGCGGGCCAACCTGATCCGCGCCTTCGGTTCGGACTACCGCGCGAAGTGGGAGACCGCGGCGATCGCCGAGATGCGGCGCATCGGCTTCAACACCTTTGGCAACTGGTCGGACTGGCAGGTGGCCAGCCGCCACCGCTTCCCCTATGTGCGGCAGCTCGAACCCGCCTTTCCCAACACCCCGGCCGTCTTCCGCGACATGCCGGACGTGTTCCACCCGGCCTTTCCGGGCGATTGCGCGGCCTACGCCGAACCGCTGCGCGAGACGGCGGCCGACCCGGCCCTGATCGGCTACTTCCTGATGAACGAGCCCCAGTGGGGGTTTGTGGACGAGCCCCTGCTGCAGGGCATCCTGAACGCGGGGGCGGACAGCCACACGCGCGAGGCCTTCGCGCGATTCCTGGGGGAGCGCTACGCCGACGCGTCGGCATTTGCGGCGGCCTGGCAAATGCCGGGGATGACCTTCGACGCCGTGGCACGCGGGCCCTGGCGGATGCGCCTGACGCTTGCTGCGCGGCCGGATCTCGAGGCTTTCAGCACGGTGGTTGTTGCGCGCTTCTTCGACGGTCTGAGCGCCGCCTGCCGCGCCATCGACCCGGCCCATCTGAACCTCGGCGGCCGCTACTACACCTCGCCGCCGCTCTGGGTGCAGCGCGGGATGGCCTCCTTCGACGTGATCGGCGTGAACGGCTACAGTCAGCGCGTGCGACGCGAGCTGGAACCGTTCAGCCGCAACACCGGCAAACCCGTGATCGTGGGCGAGTGGCACTTCGGCGCGCTCGATGCCGGCCTGCCCGCCAGCGGCATCGGCCACGTGCGCGACCAGGTCGAGCGCGGCAAGGCCTACCGGTCGTATGTGGAAGACGCCGCCGCCCTGCCGTGGTGCGTGGGCGTGCACTGGTTCACGCTGTACGACGAGCCGGTCCAGGGTCGCTTTGACGGCGAAAACTACAACATCGGCTTCCTGGACGTGTGCCACCGCCCCTATGGCGAACTGGCGGCCGCCGCGCGTCTGGCGCACGCGCGGATGTACGAGATTGGATTCGGCCGGGAGAAACCAACCGATGAACCGGTACAGCATCTGCCGCTGCTCTTCTAAGCGCCGGTCGCGCCCTGCGGCCGCCGGACGGCTTCTGCTGTTGGTGTGGGCCGTCGCTCTGGCGGCTGCCTGGGCGCGCGGCGTTCAGTCCGACAACCACGTGCTGGACGCCGTGCCGGCGCCGGCGCGTGTCACCATCGACGGCGATCTGTCCGAATGGGACCGCTCCGGCCGCATCGTGGTCTGCCGCGACGTCGTCGCGCAATTGGGTCGCTACAGTGCCGAAGTCGCCATGATGTACGACGCGGAGGCGCTGTATGTCGGCGTCGACTGGTGCGACCCCACACCGCTGGTGAACAACTACGACCCTCGCTTCGACGTCGACTTGCGGCGATGCTTCCACTCCGATTCGCTCCAGATCCACTTCCGCACCGATCAGGAGCGCAAGGTCATCGGCTGGTTCTATACGCGCGGCGGCGTGCCGGCGGTCTGCAGCCTCGACGGCTGGTTCCCCTGGCACGACGACCGGCCGATCCCGTACATCGACGGCCTGGCCACGCTCGGCATCACCGAGGCCTTCCGGCCGAAGGCTGACGGTACAGGCTACGTACAGGAGTTGCGCATCCCGTGGCCAGCCGTGGTTCGCAGCGGTCGCGCCTATCGCGCCGGCGAGTCCTTCGAAGCCATGCTGGACCTGGTCTGGGGGCCGGACAGCGGAAAGGGCTGGCCCGTGAACCACATGATGGACCTGGTGGCAACGGGCGCCAACCACGCGGGCTGGTTCTGGGAGGTGAACCGCATCTACGGACAGGTGCGCCTCGCCGCCACAGGCAACCTCTCGCTGCCTGAACCGGATTTCCTGGTGGAGGCGCGGGCCTCCGACGCGCGGCTGCAGACCACCGAGGGACCGGTGGCGCTCGCCTACACGATGCCGTTCGAGGGTTTTGCCACGCTGGTGATCGAGGACCGCGACGGACGGCGCGTGCGCAACCTGATCGGCATGGCGCCGCGCCACGCCGGTCGCCGCACCGACTTCTGGGATGGGATCGACGAAGGCGGCCGCCTCGCGCCACCGGGCGAGTACCGTTTCCGCGGCCTGGTGCACCGCGGGATCGAGCCAGTCTACGAGGCCACCTACGGCACGCCGGGCGTGCCCCCCTGGGATACCGCCGACGGCACCGGCGCCTGGCTGAGCGATCACTGCGCGCCGCGGGCCGTGGCGTGCGGCGGCAACACGCTGGTGCTCGCGGCCGAGCGCGCCGAATCGGGTTGTGCCATCATCGCCACCGATCTGGACGGGCGCAAGCGCTGGGGCGACGCCGGACTCGCGGGGATCGACAAGCTGGCTGCCGACGACCGCTATGCCTACGTCTTCCTGCGCTCGTGGGACGTGCCGCCGGCCCTCGCCCGGCTCGATCTGGCGAGCGGCCGCTACGCGCCGTTCGACACGTCTGCGGGGCCGCGGCTCAAGGTCCCGCTGGCGGCTGACGGTACACCCCAACCGTGGGTGGGCGGCTTTGCCGTGACCAGCAACTGCCTGGCCCTTTCGCTGACCGACACCAACGGGCTGAGCGTCGTGCGGTTCTTCGATGCGCACAGCGCCGCGAAGACCGGCGACGTGCGTGTACCGAAACCCGGCTGTCTGGCCTTCGACACGGCCGGGGTGCTGCACGTCTGGACCGACGGCCAGGTCGCGAAGCTCGTGGATGGACGGCTTGTGCCGGTCATCACCGAGGCCCTGCCCGAATGGGCCAACGCCATGGCCGTGGACGCGAACGGCCGCATCTTCCTCTCCGATCCGAAGGCGCAGCAGGTGCGGCTGTACGACCGCGGCGGGCGGTTCGTCAACGCCATCGGCAAGCCCGGCGGGCGGCCGCGCACGGGCGCCTGGCAGCCCGACGGACTGCTGAACCCGGCGGCGCTTGCCGTGGACCCGCGTGGCCGGGTCTGGGTGGCCGAGGACGATGCCGCGCCCAAGCGCATCAGCGTCTGGTCGCCGGAGGGGCGCCTCGAACGCGATTTCATCGGGCCGACGCAGTACGGCGGCGGCGGCGCCAATGCCGACCCGGACGACAAGACGCGCGTGTTCGGCAGCGGCTGCGAGTTCAAGTTGGACTACCGCGCGAACCGCGCACAGGTCGTCGCGGCCCTGGGCCCGGTCGCCGGCCAGTTGCTGAAGGCGCGCGGCCGCGAGTACGTCATGAGCAAGGAGGGCGCGCTCTTCCTGCGCACGGGCGACGCGCTGCGGCGCGTGGCCGCCATGGGCAACGTCTGCGTCAAGGACCTGGGGTCCGTGGCCGGCATCCCGCTGCCGCCGCCGCCGGCTGGAACCCACGGGTATGCCACGATCGCCTACGTCTGGTCCGATCGGAACGACGACGGCCGCGCGCAGGCCGACGAGGTGGCCAGCGGCTCGCAGTGGAGCGGGTGGAACGCGCTTCAGCAACCTGTTGGTGTGGCGGGGTACTTCGGCAGTTGCTGGCTCGACGACGACTTCAACCTCTACGGGTTCGCCGGCGAGAGCTATGGCGCCTACGGCGGCCGCAAGGCCATGGTGACGAAGACGCCCCTGCAGGGCTGGTCCCCGGGCGGCGCGCCGCGCTGGGACCTCGCGCGCCAGCAGGTGCTGGCGACACCCGATGCGAGCGGTTGCCTCTATCTGCCGGCCGAGGGGCGCGTCGTCGTGGGCGCGCCGCTGACGTGCATTCGCGATGACGGCGCCGTGCTGTGGACCTATGCCGACAACTGGTCCGGCGTGCACGGCTCGCACTGGGCGCCGCTGCCTGACCGCGATGATGTGCTGATTGGCACCCTGGGATGCATCGGCAAGGCCGGCACCGCGCTGGGAACAGTCTTCGCCATGCACTCCAACATGGGCCGCCTCTACCTCATGACCCTCGACGGGTTGCTGGTGGCCAGCGTCTTCCAGGACTGCCGGCTGGGGGGCGACTCCTGGCCGCGCGAAGCCAGGCCTGGCGCGCCACTCGGGCGCGTGACCATGGGCAGCGAGTGGTTCGGCGGCCATTTCTTTCGCGCGCGGGACGGACGCTATTACCTGATCGCCGGGTTCACGGCCTACAACCTGATCCGGCTCGACGGCTTCGAATCGCTGCGGGCCATCCGTGGCGGCAAACTCACGTTCACCGCCGAGGCCCTGGCCGAGGCCGAACGACTGGCCCAGCGCCGCGCGCGCCGCGCGGCCGCTCCCGCAGTGCTCACCATCCCGCGTGTTAAGGCTGTGCCGGCGTTCGATGGTCGGCTGGGGGGATTCCCGACCAACGGCTGCGTGACGTGGTCGGCCGGCCCCTACACGGTTCGCGCCGCGCTGGCCCTCGATGCCGCGAGCCTGTACCTGGGGTATGATGTGGCGGGTGACGACAACCCGATGGTGAATGCCGGCAAGGACGTGAACCAGCTCTTCGTGACGGGTGACTCGGTGGACCTCCAACTCGGCACGGACGCTGCGGCCGACACTAACCGCACCAGCGCTGCGGTCGGCGACCTGCGTTTGCTGATCTCGGTTTACGACGGCAAGCCCGTGGCCGTGCTCTACCGGTGGAAGACGCCCGGCGAGCGCCGGCCGGTCACCTTCACCTGTCCGTGGCGGTCCGCCACCGTGGACCGCGTCGAGATTGTGGAAACGGCGCGCATCAACCTGGTACGCCGCGGCGGCGGGTACGTGGTCGAGGCCGCCGTACCGCTGGAAGCGCTCGGATTCACGCCGCAGACAGGCCGGCGCTACCGGATCGACCTGGGCGCGGTCTATTCCGACGCCAAGGGAGACAACCGCGCTGCGCGCGTCTACTGGTCGAACAAGGCTACCGGCCTGGTCGCCGATGTCCCGGGTGAGATCCTGGCGACGCCGAATCAGTGGGGTACCGCAGAGGTCGTTGGCGGTGAATGAGGGTCAAGCGATGAAGAGCATCATCCTCGCAGCAGCAGGCTTGTGCAGCGTGTTCGGCGGGGCCGCTGTCGCCGCGCCGGAGCGGCCGAGTCTGCCGCCGGCCAAGGCCGCGCCGCCAGTCCAGGCGATCAGGTTTGACCGCGCCGCGGCGGCGCGTGAGCTGACCGACTTCAGCCGCGAGGGCTGGCACCGCCGCCTGGGACCGGACTACGCGGCCTGTCATCCGCCTTCGGCCCTGGCCGAGAAGCCGTTCCCGGAGATCTGGCTGGCTCCGACCCGCCAGGACCCCGGTGGGCGGCCGTACCAGATTGGCGGGCCGTGGACGAGTGCCGCCGGCGATTACAGCAGCACGCAGGGACAGGTTCTGTATGTGCCGGACACGGGTGACACACTGGGTGTTGACCGCGTGACGATCCTGGAGATGAGCAACAACTGCTACTCGGAGAAGCCCGAACCGCCGTGGCACGGCGGTTTCCGGCCCGAACCGATGTCGGCGGGTTGGAAACCGGTCGTGGGCGACCTGGGCGCGCCCGTGGCTGTCGCGCGCGGCATGGGCGTGTGGGCCAACTGCGGCGTGATCGTCTTCTCGTCCGGGTTCCTGGCCACCGCCGGCACCTGTACGGCCCGCGGCACCAACCCCACGCTGCAGTTGCCGTCCGGGAAGATTCCGACCGCCATCGCCGTCACACCCAAGAACGAGTTCGCGCTGGTGACGGTGTTCGATGCGCGCACACGGACCGGGCAGGTCGCGGTAATCGCGCTGACCGGCGGCGGCACCGGTTTCGCCCATGAGTGGAAGGAGCCGCAGCCCGCGCTCGCCAATGTGGCGCTCCTGACCGGGATGAAGCTGCTGGGCTTCGTGGACCTGCCGGGCATCGAGATACCGACGTCGGTTTGCGCTGTCGGCGACACAGTCCAGAACCGCGTGAACGGTCCCGACGGTCATGCCGGTGCGCTCAGCACGTTCGATATGAGCCGTCAAGCCGACCGCGACAGCTTCAGCAAGGGAAGCAACGCGGGCTATGTAACGCGCGCGGGCTTTGCCGTCGTGGCCGCGAAGTACGAGCAGAAGGTGGCATTCCTAGATCTGCAACCGCTCTTCCGGCGCGTGCGCGAGATGTATTTTACGACGGAGGACAACTACCGCAGGACGCGCGACCAGGGCTCGGCGCCACGGCAATGGCCCTACGCGTTTGAGGTCGATCCCGAGTGGCAGCCTGGCGTCGTCAAGGTCGTGTCCCACCCGCAGCCGACCGCCGTGCTCGCCAGCATGACCGGCGACCACGCGGCGCGCGCCTTCGTGGCCTCGCAGGACGGGCAGGTCGGCATCTACACGGTTGGTTCGCTGGCGACCGAGGCGGCTACCGATCCCGGGGACATCCGGTATGTCGGCTGCGTCCAGGTGGGGCGCAACCCGGTCTGCCTGACATACCAAAAGTATTCTCGCGACACGCTGCTCGCCGTGTCGCGCGGCGACCGCGAGATCGCGTGGATCCGTTACGACGACCGGCAGGCCACCGTGATTCGGCGTATGCGTGACGCGCGTCTGCAGGACCCGGTCTGCGCCGAGATGGCCGACACGCACGGCACCGACACGGCGGTCATCACGGTGGCCGACTTCGCGGGGCGGCAGGTCCTGAACTACCGGTTCGCCGAGATTGTCTATGCCACCAACGGCGGTGCGCGCTTCGGCATGGGTGCCGATGGCCGGGCCGAGTTTGAGTGCGGCGGCGTGATGGCATTCCCTGGTGCGCCGTACGCCGTCAGCGCCACCAACGTGAACTAGTCGGAGTCGATCGCATGATATGTGATGCACTGAAACCTTTCCCGTTTGCCCCCTACGTCTTCGTGACCGAGCGCACGACGGTCGAGGACCTGCGCCGCTACCTTGGCGACATTCGGGGCTGCGGTTTCGACTGCATCCGCTTCGGCGGCGGCGAGGGCGGGTGCGGCGTGAAATACCTGGGCGAGGACCGTTACGACTTTGCGCACATGGACCTGATCTTCGACTTGGCCGAGGAAGCCGGACTGCGGCTCATGCCGAACCTGCGCGTCGGGTACGCGGACTGGATGGCGCTGCCGCCGCACAACGTTCCGCGAGCCACGCACCTGATCGAGGAGGAGTACCACCGGTTGATCGCGGGATACGCGGCGGCGGCCGTCAACCGGTACCAGCACCGGAATTGCCTGCTGGCATACGAGGGCGTCGGTGAACCGGGCGGCTTCCCTCCGGAGTTGGAGAGCGATCTGCGCTTTCACGAGCTGTTTCGGGGGTGGTTGCAGGCTCAGTACGGGACGCTGGCAGATGATGATGTGCTATCTTGGCGCCGGTCTGCAGGGGATTGGCCTGTGGGCCTGGAACTGCCGGCTCAGCGGACCCGAGGCCGGCGAGTATGGCATGACCACCCTGCAAGGCGCGCCGTCGCGGCGCGCCACGCTGCTCGGGGCGTTCTGCCGGCGCGCGCAGCAGTATCGCGCCGAACTGTACGATGCCCGGGCCGACGCGGTCGTAGGCGTGCTGACGAGTTGGGAGTCCGAGATGTTCTCGGGCGAGCGTGAGATGGGGCGCTTGGATGGTTGGAACGGCGACGAGAACTCGCGTAACCGGCTGGGCGTGGCGCGCGCCCTGATGACCCGCAACATACCGTTCGAGTACGTCACGGATAACGAACTGCTGGCGGGACGCGTCGCGCACTTCCCGGTTCTTGTCGTCCCCGGCATGGCCGTGGTGCGAGGCGAGGTGATGTCCGCGCTTGTGCACTACGCGACGCAGGGCGGCCGCGTGGTGGCGGACGCGCCGTTTGCGACATTCGACGAGTGCGGCCGGGTGCGGACCGAGGGTGCGGGCGGCGAGTTCGACCGGCTCGTGGGCGCCTATCCGCTGAACCACTTCAACGCCCAGTTCGAGCCGCGATCCGTGAACGGCCAGGCCGTGGCCGGACAGTTCAGCGAAATCGAGCCGACGCGCGGAACGGTCACGGCGCGGTTTGATGACGGACGCCCCGCGGCGATCCGCCAGGCGATCGGAGCGGGCCAGATCCGCTACTTCGCTTACGAGGTCGCAAGCCGCTGCTTCCAGGCCGGCAACCGCGCCTTCGAGGAGTTGCTGACCGCGGCGGCGCTGGAGGACCAGCCTCCGCCGCCGTGGAATTGCGCGGGCGCAGTGGTTTTCCGTCGACGGCATGGCGGGGTGGACCACTGGTTTGTGATCAACCGGGACGCGGCCCAAGGCGCCGTGCTGTGCGTCGCGGACGCGTGCTACGGTCGCCTGATTGACGTGATGTCCGATCAGACGGTTGACCGTGAGCCTGACGGTACGATCCGAATTCCGGCCGGCCCCGGATGCTGGCTGCGTGGGGAGCGGTCATAGGGCACGAACCTGCACGGGAGATCTTCACATGTCCTTCGAACCCCAGGATCAGGAGACGGTGCTCTTCGTCGGAGACAGCATCACGCACGCCGGGCACTACCATGCCCTCCTCGCGACGGTCTGTACGCTGCGACATCCTGAGAGGCGCGTGCGCTGGGTCAACTGCGGGATCAGCGGAGACACCGCCGGGGGCGCGCTCCAGCGATTCGACTACGACATCGCGCCGCACCACCCCACGCAGGCCTTCGTGCTCTTCGGCATGAACGACGGCAACCGTGGTCTCTATGACCGCGCCCAGGCCTCCGCGGCCGGCAATGCCGCGGCGCGCGCCGCGGCGATTAGCCAGCATGTTGCGAATATGGCGGCCCTGGTGGCGCGATTACAGGCGATCGGGACGCGCCGCGTGATCCTGCTCAGTCCCACAGTCTACGATCAGTATACACGCCTTGCCGGCAGCACGGAGCCCTGCGGCTACGACGACGCCCTGGCCGTAATGGGAGCGGCGGCAGCGGAACTGGCGGCGCGGACCGGCGCACAGTTCGTCGATCTGCATGCCGCATTCCTGTCGGCACTTCGAGAGGAGATCGCCGCGACCCCTTTGACCGCGTTCATCCGCGAGGACCGCGTGCATCCGGAGCCTGTTGGCCACCTGCTGATGGCGGCGAGCCTCCTCGAGGCGCTGGGAGTTCCGGCCGGTGTTGGCGAGACGGTGATCGGCGCCTCTGGCGAGGTGACTCGCACGCGGGCTGAGATCAGCGCGGTCCACGCGGCAGGCGGTCGGCTGGCGTGGACCGTCCGCGCGGGTGGTCTGCCGTGCGCTGCACCCGCGGCCGCATGGGACGTCGCGCCTGCCGCGCTGCGGTCGCGTTGGCGCCACCTGAACCGCGACCTGCTTGCGGTGCCCGGCTTGACGCCCGGCACGTATGCG
Organism: uncultured Lentisphaerales bacterium; assembly: GCA_964652365.1. Classification (GTDB taxonomy): domain Bacteria; phylum Verrucomicrobiota; class Kiritimatiellia; order RFP12; family CAZZCT01; genus CAZZCT01. The sequence goes on along the minus strand of CAZZCT010000001.1, from coordinate 4,411 downwards.
CTGACCGTGGATGGCAGGCCGGTGGTCACGGTGACGGCGGCGGAGTGGGCGACCGGCCTCGACCTGGCGGCGGTCGCCGAGGCGCCGCAGGTCCAACAGGCGGCCGAGGTCTGGCGGCGGGCCGAAGCCCGGCACAACCTGGCCATCACCCGCGTGCGCAACCCGACAGCTGCGCGGATGTTCCTCATGTGGGACCGGTACGCCCTGCGCCAGCGCGGGGTGACACTGCCGGACGACGAGACGGCCGCAGCGCGTCAGATGGTGGCGGCGGGCGAGGGGAATCCGTACGTGCTCGGCCTCTACCGGGACCTACTGGCCCACGGCAGCGCTGCCGCACTGGCCGCGGCCACAGCGGAACTCGCGGGCATGGACGAAGCGGTGCGCGCGGCTGCCGTCGCGCCGAGCCGGCGCGTTGTGTTGGCGCGCGTGTAGTCGGACGCGGTGGGCTCCGAGGACACGCTTGCAGCCCCCCGGTCTTTCCAGCGCAGCAGCATGAGCGTGCCGGACGGAGGCGGAACACCGACGCGGACCGTCGCTGCATGCGGCGGAATACCGCTGCGGGAGTCTCGAACTTCAACTGCAGACGAAATGCTGCCAGAAAACGTTAGATTTCTCGAAACGAGAAATCTAGACCAGCAGGTCGACGGCCAGTCCCGCGGGCGCGGGGCGGATGTCCGCCACGCCCCGCACGTTCGCCTCGACGGACATCAGCAGGATGCGGTAGTCCACCCGCAGTGTGGAACGGGCCGGCAGCCAGGCTACGGTCGCGTCGCCGTGCATCCGGCCGCGCGCGACCTGCTCCTGCAGGCTGGTGGGGAAGGGCGTGTTGGCGAACTCCATGCCGCGGGCCAGGGTCCGGCCGTCCCACGGTGCGGTCCGACGGCAGAAGTTCTCCTCCCAGTTGCCGACCCACGGGAAATCGCGCCGCCGCCAGTGGTAGGCCATCAGAAGTCCGGCGCGCGGGTTGACCGCGCTGAACCAGGCATCTTCGCGCTCGGCGTCCAGGTGCTGGGTCGTGAAGTCCGAGTTACGCCGCGCCCGCTTCCCGATCGTGCGCAGGTCGACCGTGCCGCCTGCGGCCGCCGGGCCGTCGGGCCAGTCGAAGGCCGTGTCGGTGCGCAGGCGCTGGGGTGCGCCGAACTCGCGCGGGAACGTGTGGCCGGCATCGGCCGGCAGGTCGAAACAGGTGACCCCCTTCTCGAGGAAGGGCGGCCCGAAGGTGACGTGTTCGCAGAGCGTGAAGGGCGTGTCGCGGTCCGTCACGTTCGTGATCTCCTCGGTCACCTCGACGAGGTGCGAACCGGGCCGCAGCGTGATTGCGCGCGCCACCTGCATGCCCGCCACGGGCAGTTCGCAGCGCGTGCGCAGCCGGACATGGCGGGGACTGACGGCGCGCTCCACCAGGTTCCAGCGCGCCCGGGGGGCTTCGCCATGGCCGTCGAGACCGTGCTGCGCCTCGGCCGCCGACGGCGAGCCGAAGTAATGCAGGCAGAGCAGATGTCCGCTCACGGAAGCCAGCAGCGGCGACCCGCCGTAGCGCGCGGCGTCGGCGCGGCGACACTGCCACGGCTCGATCGTGGGCCACGGCGGCGTCCAGAGCGGGTTCAGGTCCTGCTGGCTGGCCAGCGCCACCTTGGCGATGTGGCCGCCGCCGGCCAGCATCACCACCTGGAGGGTGCCGTTGTCGAGTTCCCAGGCTGCGCGGCCGAGGTGCCGGGTCGTTTTCACGTGCATGGTCGTCTCCTGAGATTTCCCGCCACGGGAAATCTAGCGGTAGGCCTTGGGCTCGATGCCGAGTTGCCGGATGCGGTAGTTGATGATGCGCGGGGTGGTCTGGAGAAAGCGGCCGGCCGCGGCGGCGTTGCCGCGGTGTTTCTTGAGGGCGTCCACCAGGATCTCGCGCTCGTAGCTTTCGATCACGGTCTGCAGGCTGGCGCCGTTCTCCGGCAGGATGGCCGTCTGCGTGGCCTCGCTGGTCTGCAGCGTGGGCGGCAGGGTATAGCCGTGGATCACGTCGTCCGTGGCCGTCAGCACGGCCCGCTCCACGCAGTTCTCGAGTTCACGCACGTTGCCGGGCCAGTGGTAGGCCATCATCATGTTGATCGCGGTGGTGGAGATACGACGGATATTCTTGCCGTACATCTCGCAGTACTTGCGCAGGAAGTGCTCGCCCAGCAACAGGATGTCGGATTTGCGTTCGCGCAGCGGCGGCAGGTAGATCGGGAAGACGTTCAGGCGGTAGTAGAGATCCTCGCGGAAACGGCCGTCCTTGATGGCCTGCTCCAGGTTGCGGTTGGTGGCCGTCACGATCCGCAGGTTGACCGTGACCGGTTGATCGCCGCCGACCCGCTCGAAGGTGCGCTCCTGCAGCACGCGCAGCAGGCGGATCTGCACAGACGGTGCGATGTCGCCGATTTCGTCGAGAAACAGGGTGCCTCCGTTGGCCAGCTCAAAACGGCCCTTGCGCTGCTGCTGCGCGCCCGTGAAGGCGCCCTTCTCGTGTCCGAAGAGTTCGCTCTCGATCAGGGTGTCGGGCAACGCGGCGCAGTTCACGCCCAGGAAAGGCCCGTTGCGGCGCCCGCTGCCATAGTGCAGCGCGCGTGCGACCAGCTCCTTGCCGGTACCCGACTCGCCGCGGATCAGCACGGTGGCGTTGCTGTCCGCCACCTGCGCAATCTGCTCGTAGACCTGGCGCATGGAGCGGGCATTGCCCACCAGGTTGCTGGGCTGGTAGCGGTCGCCCAGCTGGCGGCGCAGGCGCTCATTCTCGGCCAGCAGGCTTTCGCGTTCGGCCAGGTTCTCGCGCGCGGAGGCGACGGCTTCGGCCAGCAGGTTGGCCAGGAGGGTCAGGAACCCCAGATCGGCCTCCAGGGCCTCCTCGTCGCCGGCAGGCCGGTCGACGCTCATGGTGCCCACGACCTGCCCGCGGTGCATGATGGGCACGCAGATGAAGGCGCTGGTCTTGCCGGTGCGTGCCCGTGTGCGGTTCAGGAAACGCGCATCCTTGCTGACGTCCGGCACGATTTCGGCGCGCCCGTTGGCGGCGACCGACCCGGTGATGCCTTCGCCCAGACGGTACTGGCCGCGCTGAACCTCATCCGGCGTGAGCCCGCGCGACGCCTCGATCACGAAGATGTCCGTGTCCGGCCGACGCAGCGTCAGCGCCCCATGCGTCATCTCCTTCTCGGTTGCGAGGATGTCGAGCACATCCTGCAGCACGCTGGAGACAGCCTGACGATGAAGGAGAACCTGGGAGACCTTATAGAGAACGGCCAATTCTCGGGCCGCGCGTTCTTGCATTGCTGGCTCCTGCCGCGCCGGGCCCTGCCAACCCTCAACGCGCAACACGCTACTGTCAGTCAGAGGTCACGGCACCGGGAACAGTCGCGCGAGATCGGCCACCTCGCGCCGCACACGCGCCTGGACGGATGTGTCGGCCGGATTGGCCAGGACATCGCCGATCCAGGCGCCGAGGCGGACCATCTCGGCCTCACGCATGCCGCGGGTGGTCGCCGCCGGCGTGCCGCAACGGATGCCGGAAGTCACGAACGGGCTCTTGGTGTCGAATGGGATGGCGTTCTTGTTGACGATGATGCCCGCCGCCTCCAGGGCCGCCGACGCATCCTTGCCGGTGAGTCCGCGGGCCGCGACGTTGACCAGCATCAGGTGCGTCTCTGTGCCGCCGGAGACCAGCCGGAAGCCGCGGTCCTGCAGGGCCGTGGCCAGGGTCTCGGCGTTCCGCACAACCTGCCGGGCATAGTCCCGGAACTCCGGCTGACTGGCCTCGCGGAAACAGACCGCCTTGGCGGCAATCGTATGCTCCAGCGGTCCGCCCTGCAGACCGGGGAAGACCATCTTGTCGAGCGCGGCCGCGTAGGCGGCCCGGCAGAGCACGAGGCCGCTGCGCGGACCGCGCAGGGTCTTGTGCGTGGTGGAGGTGACGAAGTCGGCATGGGGCACGGGGCTGGGATGGGCGCCGCCGGCCACCAGGCCGGCGATGTGGGCCATGTCGACCATCAGCATCGCGCCGACCGAGTCCGCAATGGCCCGGAAACGGGCGAAATCAAGGGTGCGCGGGTAGGCGCTGGCGCCGGCCACGACCAGTTTTGGCCGGTGCCGGGCGGCCAGGGCGGCAATCGCGTCGTAGTCGAGCTGCTCGGTTTCGGACGACACTTGGTAGGAGACGATGTTGAAGAGCCGGCCCGAGAAGTTGACCGGGCTGCCGTGGGTCAGGTGTCCGCCCTGGTCAAGGCTCATGGCCAGGATCGTGTCGCCGGGTTGCAGCGCAGCGAAGTAGACGGCCATATTCGCCGAACTGCCGCAGTGCGGCTGCACGTTGGCATGCTCGGCACCGAACAGCGCCTTGGCGCGTTCGATGGCCAGGGTCTCGACCGCGTCGACGTAGCGGCAG